>JAHHGY010000072.1 GCA_019359635.1 Chroococcus sp. CMT-3BRIN-NPC107 | reverse complement strand
CCCTATCAGACTCTCGAACTTGCACTTCGGGGTCAACATCTTCGACTCCCTTAGCTAGGTTGAGACTCTTTTACCTTACCCCGTTTTCATCTGCTTGAATAGTCCAAAGTCATAATGAGAATTGCTGAACTCGTACCCGAACCGATGCCCCTGGTTGAATTTGTCCGCTAGTGAAGGAACCACCAGCAGCTATCGCTGTATAAGTTGTGCCACCATCAATGCTAGTTGCCAAGTCACCTAAAACTGCGCCAGGCCCAGCAACGGTAGCAAGATTAGGAATTACTAAGTTTGTAGGATCGTTACCGACGTTAGTGACATCAAAATAGAAGTAAACTAAGTCGCCAGATTGAATACCTGTTGCTGGAGTGTTGTCAACAACACCTGCATTATTGACGAAAACACCAGCAACTTCAGCTACAGTGATAATAACTTTGTTGGAACTTGAGCCTAAAGTTGTGCCTGGGTTGTTTGGGTCGGTGTAGGTAGCAGTTGCGGTGTTTTCAATCGCTGCACCAGCCCTAGTAGGCGTTGGGGCTGCTTGTGCCAGCACAGAGGAGGCAATTTGAAAAGTACCACCGACAAGCAGTGCTGTTGTTAGTAGTTGACGGTAAAGATTTCTTCGAGGGGTTTTCATTAGAGCGCACTAAATTTGAATAGTTTGAAAACAAAGAGAGTTAGAGAATATAGAAAGAGTAAGTTTTGGTTTATAGGTAGATGTAACCTAATACCAAAAATTGCCTTACTAAGAGTCGGCGGGAAGGGAAAACTGTCAGCCCAACGATCGCTAGAGATTAGATTAAATAGCTATTTAGGCTACAGAATTATCTTTCCCTATTCCGATTGGAATAGAATCGAGGAAATTACTAGATTTTTACACCAAAACTTAAAGTTAATACTGTGGAAATACTTAGGTCTTATAGTGATTTATGTGCGTGAATAGATGTTTTTATAGTTTTTGCGATCGCCAGAAAATTTTGATTAACGTTATTAGAATAGGTACAGCTAAAAAATAGCTGTATTAAAGTAATTTATGTCTGATACACCTTGGCTAGTTTTGTTAAAAAAATCCCTAGAACGTCACCGTAATATTACGGAGGCGCGGTATTTACAATTGGCAACAATTACACCAGAAAATCGCCCAGCCAACCGTACAGTAGTATTTCGGGGGTTTTATGGTGATAAAGATTGTTTAAAGTTTGCTGTTGATAATCGTAGTAGGAAAGTATACCAAGTTGCTTTACAGCCTTGGGCTGAGGCTTGTTGGTACTTTACCCAAACTCGCGAGCAATTTCGACTTAGCGGTTTGCTGCACTTAGTAGAAGCGAACAATGCAGACATAAATTTGCAACAAGCTCGTCAAACAAGTTGGCAAGAACTTAGCGATAATGCCAGATTACAATTTGCTTGGGACAACCCAGGTCAGCCAAGAGCCGAAGATGCTGATTTTGCTTTGCCCGTGCCGCCTTCGGAAAAACCTCTAGCTAATTTCTGCTTATTATTGTTAGAGCCGATGCAGGTAGATTACTTAAATTTAGTAGGAAATCCGCAAAATCGTTATATATATAGTCGCTATGATGGGTGGAGTGTAAAAGAGGTTAACCCTTGAGTTGTTTTAGAGTGGCAAAATTTTGTTTAGTAGCTATGTTTTTTAACCCTTAAATTAAGGTTCTGACTGCTGAAACTAACTAGAAGCAAACTGAAAAATATATTGGGCGGTAAGTAGTGGCTGTTCTAAATGGGGAACGTGACCGCAATCTTTGAGCCAAATTAGTTGACTATGAACAATTGACTGCTTAAACTTTTTTGCGTCAGCTATACCTAGTATTTTGTCGTTTTCTCCCCACAAAATTAGCGTTGACTGCGTAATTTGAGCAAGTTTATCTTTAAAAGAACTGTAGCCACCGCTTTTAGTAAAAGAGATTATGGCGTTATTCCAACCGGGCATATTTAGATGTAAGGCAGCACATAGTTGAGCGTCAAGGGATGCTAAATTTCTGTCTTTGTATGCTGTGCGGCTAATACTAGAGCGGACTTTAGGATGGCGTAAAAATTGCGTTGCTAGATAACCCAAAGGCGGAAACATGAATTTGCCCATTGCAGATCCGGCACTAAAGCCTGCACTGTCGATTAATACTAATTTTTTGACGGCTTGGGGATAAGTTAGGGTGAAGTCGATGGCGGCGGCACCGCCCATAGATGCGCCAATTAGAATTACTGGCTGACTAATTAGAGTTTTCCAGAAAGAGTATAGATGAATTGCGATCGCACTTGGACTAATTTTGATTTCTTTAGGTCTATCTGTAAAGCCAAAACCTAACAAATCTACCGCCCATGTTTGATTTTGAGTAGCAAGCAGTGGTAACAAGCGGCGAAATTCTAAAACCGAGCTATCAAAACCGTGCAGTAATAATATTGGCGTTTCAGTGTTTCCTTGCTGGACGTAAGAAGTTGCTATCGCGCTTTAAAACTTAAAGGCGTAATTATTTCTTGATGCTCTATACTTTTTGCTAGGTTTATAGATTCAGTTTCTGTTAGTTGGGCGATTAGTGGTGACAAAAAACTGATTTCCATTACTCTGTGCATAAACTTAGATAAAATTAATCCCTCCTAAATTTAAGAGGGATTAACTAACATTTAATTTTACTTTACTTGCTAATATCTTTTAAAGCTTTTTGTGGGGCTTTAACTACGTCTGCGGCGGCTTCTTTCAATTGTTCGCCAGCTTTTTTTGTACCTGGATCGATTGGTTCGTCAAGATTTAGCTTGTCTTTGATATTTTCAAATATATTCTTACCTTTATCTTCGGCGGCTCTATTTTTGATATTTATGCCTTCATCTTTAAGCAACTTGGCAGATTTTTCGGCGTTGTCTTTGATTCTATCTGCCTTGATTTCTGCTTCGCTTTCACCACCGTCAACTTTGTATTGAGTCGCTTCGGGTGTCACTGGTTGTGCTTGAGCTTGTAATTGGTTTCCGTAAATATCAAAAGCACTACCGATCAAAAAAGTTAAACTTACCAGAAACACTGTTATAATTCGCTTTATTTTAATGCTTTGTAGCCAAGAAGTTACACGCTTCATAATAAATACTCCTACGATGATTTTGTCAATATAACTACTTTGATTACAGTATAATCTCTGCAATCATTGCATTATAATCTTTGATTATTTCGTGTTTACCCGCATCAGTCTAACGATATATAATTAGTGTTTGATAACAAATTATATTATCTAGATGAGCATATAGATAATGAATAATTATTAATGCTCAAATAAGTCTTTAAACTGCAATAAATCTAAACTAACTATAGTTGGCAAAGCTTCAAAGCATTTTGTAGCAAGCTTTAATCGTTCTTCGCGTTCTAGCATTGTTATTAATTTTTGTCTCGCACTTAGTAAATAGCGGACATCGTTGGAAGCATAATTTAATTGTTTATCTGACAGATTTGCCGCGTTTCCCCAATCAGAACTTTGAGCGCTTTTGTCTAATTCTACATTTTCTAGTTCTTGAATTAACTCTTTTAATCCGTGTCGATTGGTGTAAGTTCTTACTAACTTACTGGCAATTTTTGTACAAAATACTGGGGTTACGTGAATACTCAAATACTGACGTAAAGTTGCTAAATCAAAACGGGCAAAGTGAAAAACTTTAATAACATTAATATCTTCTAATAATTGTTTTAAATTGGGCGCATCAGTTTGATTTTTGGCAATGCGAACTACAGTGACTATACCTTGAAGATCGCAGATTTGAACCAAACACAGGCGATCGCGCATTGGCAACAAGCCCATAGTTTCGGTATCTACAGCGATCGCTTCAGCGTTTAAATACTGGGATAAGATGTTATCTGGAAGATCGCGATCGCATACTTGAAAATCTGGTATTTCCATTAGGTTAACGGCGGTTGATAAATAGCTGAGTAAAGTAGTATTCATTTTTGGCATTTTTGACAACGCCGATACCAGTTAAGTTGTACTGACCTTCAATATTAACTCTATGACCGTCACTTTTTATCCAGCCATCTACAGCTTGCTTGGCGGGGTTAGGATAGCCTTGATTGAAAGCAACATTTTCGGCGGCGGCACGATAGGGAATTTGGCGGCGAATAACAGTAACGCGTTCATCAAATCCATCATGACTAAAAGGCACTTTGCTATTTGCCATATTTTGACTATGAATTTTGGCTTGGGCGCTAATCCTTGCGTCGAGAGTCAAAGGCGGCAACTTGCGCGATTGGCGATATTGATTGATTTGTTGGTGAATGGATTTTTCCATAGCTGAGGGCGGTTTGGCTGGAGTTGCGGCGACGGTTTCTGGCAGTGTCAAACCAACTTCTGCATTAAAAGGAACATTAGAGCTAGAGAGAGTAACGGCGATTAATAATATTCCTGGCAAGAGTTTCTGCATTAGAAGTTTAAGCGATTACCACAAAAGGTTTAAATACTTTTATTATAAATGCTTGCATAGTGCTGATTGTCTCTGTGTCTCCTCGGCTACGATGGATACAAAAGCTATTATAGATAGGCTAATCTGCTTAATTAGTTTTATGGCATCCCCCAATCGCAAGTCTTTAGACTCTACTAAACCTCAAGAAACTCGTTTTGTTTATCGAGAGTTTGGCGATGACAACCCTGCCTTAGCAAGAGGAGTTCCCGATTTACCAGCTTCGGAGCAAAATATTAGAGTTCAAGCTTCTCGTAAAGGGCGTAAAGGCAAAACTGTTACTGTAATTACTGGTTTTCAAGCTAAACCAGAAACTTTAAATGAGCTTGTCAAAAAATTAAAAACTCAATGCGGTACAGGGGGAACAGTTAAAGAAAATGAGATTGAAATTCAGGGAGAACACACCCAAAAGCTTTTACAGATTTTGACGCAATTAGGCTACAAAGCTAAGATTAGTGGCGGTTGAAAAGCAATTCTGTCTATATAGAGATGTTATAAAAGCTAATTGGTGACATATTAAAAAAGTAATATAGTAGCTGCGATCGCCTATTGATACGATTGGGGAAGCGGCTACAAGGAAGAGCGCTATGGATATTCTTCGCTTACTAGCTGCAATTTTTCTACCTCCCTTGGGTGTTTTCCTTCAGGTAGGATTAGGGACAGATTTTTGGATCAATGTTGTATTAACGCTTTTTGGCTATGTTCCTGGAATTATCCATGCTGTGTGGATAATCTTATCTAAAAAGTAAAGGTAAAAAAATGATGCGATCGCTTACTTTAAAAGAGCGATCGCGTTAAAATTATTTACTAAGGTTTTTTAGCTGCAAATAGTTCAGAGAAAAATTGCTGCATATCTGCAAAAGAGCGTCTATCGGCGCTTTCATTGTAAGCAAAACCTTTAGATACATCTTTGCCAGCTTCGGGATTGGTAAAACTATGTACCGCACCGCCGTACTCTACCAATTGCCAATCAACCTTTGCTTGGCGCATTTCAGTTTTAAAAGTATCAATTTGGGCTTTGGGAACTAAAGGATCGTCTGCGCCATGCAAAACCAAAACTTTACTTTTAGTCTTTGTGGCATCTTTGAGATTTGGTGTGTCTAAATTGCCGTGAAAGCTAACAACACCTGCAACATTTGCTCCGTTGCGAGCTACTTCTAAAACTGTAGTACCTCCAAAACAGTAACCAATGGCAGCGATGCGGTTTTTGTCAGTAAGTTTGTTATCTTGTAATACCTTTAATCCTGCGGCAGCGCGATCGCGCATTAGTTGGCGATCGGACTTGTAGATTGTAGCTTGGGCGGCGGCATCCTTGGGATTATTTGGTCTAATTCCTTTACCGTACATATCTACCGCAAAGGCAACATAGCCAAGTTTTGCTAGTTGCTCAGAACGCTGCTTAACGTACGATCCTAAGCCCGTCCATTCATGGACAACCATCACTCCTGGACGTTGCCCTTTGATTGCGTCATCGTAAGCTAAATAGCCTTCTAATACCGTATTGCCATGCTTGTATTCCACAACTTGGGTTTGCACTTTAGCAAAAGCAGAGGTCGAACAAACTAAAGCCACAATCGACGCGATCGTTAACGAGGGTAAAACTTTCATTGGATAAGAACTTGAGAACATTGAGAAGTAGATAACTGGAGTCATATTCTAGCGCGAGTTTTTATGACTCAACATCTTGCCTGAGTAAAGCTATAGATACCAAGTTCGCTCTTATTTTCACCGATACGAGAAGTTTTATAAGGGTGTGCGTGAGAGGCTGTTAATAAATTCTGCATCCATGCCATCAGTTTTCAGCAATCCTACTTCAACCAATTATCATACAGCGCACAGCTACACTCCGAATATCTCAAAATTGTGTTTTTGCCAAATCTCGCGCTCAAGGTTATCCTCAACCTCGTATCCAGACTCTTTATGCTCGCCAACCGCAAACCACTCCTCAACCGTGTTCAACATAGAGTCAAACGAAGTAAAGTATGGATCTTCTCCCTCTCCCGCTCCAATGATGGGAAGTTCTGCATTTGGACACATGGCTTGACCTGGATAGCTTAGATACAGATAAAACCCATTAAAGCCAGCAAATGGAAACATCTTAGCGGGTTCTAGACCAATTTCAGAGCGATCGAAGGCGCTCCAGTAATTTTCTAGCATCGATTCATAGTCAGAAACAGAATTTTCAAAACTCAGCCAAGCCATGTCTCTAAAAATTAAAAAGTCTTCATCCTTTGTCCCGTTGTGCCAGGTATACAGATCGATCAACTCTTTAGGAAAATAAAAAGGATATTGGGAAATTCTCTCTTGTAGATACTCACGACTCAACCCTGGCAAGAAATGGCGATCGATTGGTTGCCCAATTTCGCTACGGAAATCTATGAGTTTTTGCATACAAGCTATCAAACTATTCATTATTGAAACGATCTGCCTTAAAATGCTCCAAAGCTTACTGCTATTTACTAAACTTTTCAAGAATTTACGCTTATTTGTCTTGGATAAAAACTTAGACAACATCAGCCTTAGTGCCTTGAGAATCGAGAGAGAGCGATCGCACATCCACCATTACCCCAGCAGATTGCCAAGCAGAGGCGATCGCACTTTCTACTGAAGATGCCTGCATTTTATCCACTACTGCTAGTAAAGTTGGGCCTGCACCACTAATTACTAAACCCAAAGCCCCCGCATCCATAGCAGCTTTTTGTACCGTTTCAAACCCATGAATTAGTCCTTGACGATAAGGCTGATGCAATCTGTCTTGCAAAGCCACCTTTAGCCAATCAGCACGTCCGGTTTGTAAGGCGCGGATAAGTAAACCTAAATGCGCCGTATTAAAAATCGCATCGGCGCGACTAACGTGAGTAGGCAAAACTCGCCGCGCTTCGGTGGTGGAAAGCTCAAAATCTGGTATAGCTACTACTGGCACAATAGATTCATGCCAAGGGACATCGCAAATTGCCCAACTATTATCTCCACCCGCCGCCAACCTACAGCCCCCAAGCAAAGCCGGAACTACATTATCTGGATGTCCTTCCAGTGCGATCGCCAGGTTCATAATTTCATCCTGACTCAAAGGCAATCCCGCTAAGTGATTTGCCCCCATTAAGCCCCCCACAATTGCCGTTGCCGAACTCCCCAAACCCCGTGCCAGAGGGACATCTAGCCCAATTTCTATATGCACGGCTGGAGTTTTTTCACCTCTATGCTCATAAAAATTTACAAAAGATTGATAAGCTAGGTTACTTTCATCGGTACTTACTTTTTGCGCTTCTACACCCGTAACGGAGATTTTAAAATCATCACTGGGGGTAAATTTGAATTGGTTGTGAAGAGTTAAAGCCGCGCCAATACAATCAAAACCCGCCCCTAAGTTTGCAGTAGTGGCGGGAACAGTAATATTAATAGCCGTCGTCATACAAATAAATTCCTACTTTTTTATTTCACCTTAGCCATCGTATAAGCATCAATGTACACACCATCACGAAAAGCATTTTTTCTCAAAATACCTTCTTTTTCAAAACCAAACTTTTCGTAAAGATGAATAGCAGCAGGGTTGTCTGTATTAACTTGTAATTCTAGACGCTTTAAATTCAGCCAATTTTCCGCCAAATCTATAATTGCTGCCATTAACTGAGAACCAATACCTCTATTTTGGTAGTCATCACGCACAAACATACCCAATTGTCCGACATGAGAGCGGCGATCGCTCAAAGTTTGCAAACTAATCAAACCCACAACTATCGATTTTTGGTTTTCCTCGATAACAGCTACCAAGCGATGAAGATTGGGGGGCAGATTTTCTAATTTTTGTTTAATGCGATCGCGCGATTGGTAAGGTAGTTGCAACGTTCCCCACTGACAAGAAGGCGCTAAAAATAGCTCGGCGACATCTTCCCAATCAGCCATCTCAAAAGCTCGAATCTTTACTTTACTCATTACTTCACCTGCCAAACTAACGGGTATATGCCATTTTGGGCTTACCCGTTAGATGTCGAAACAGCTTAGAAATTGCCGTAATTTGCGATCGCATCGATCAATTTTTCTATTACTTCAGTAATTGGTATACTTCCCAATTCCCCAGAGGCGCGGGTGCGAATGCTGAGACTATTAGCTTCCACTTCTTTTGCTCCCACTACCGCCATTACGGGAATTTTGTCTTTTTCAGCGTTGCGAATCAGTTTACCTAAACGCTCATTGCTATTGTCAGCTTCCACTCGGATACCGTGCGATCGCATTATGCTTGCTACTTCAACAGTGAAATCTCTCTGGGCATCCCCTACAGGCAATAATCTTACTTGTACGGGTGCAAGCCATAAGGGAAAATCTCCAGCATACTCCTCAATTAAAATGCCAATTAAGCGTTCTAACGAGCCAAAAGGAGCGCGATGAATCATTACCGGACGTTTGCGAGTACCATCGTCTGCCACATATTCCAAATCGAACCGCTCTGGTAAGTTGTAATCTACTTGGACTGTACCTAACTGCCATTCCCGATCTAGAGCATCCCGAACAATGAAATCAAGTTTTGGACCATAAAATGCAGCTTCTCCTATACCTTCAAAGTGAGCCATTCCTAGCTTTTCTACAGCACGGCGAATTGCTCCTTGAGCTTTTTCCCAAGCTTCATCAGAACCTATATATTTATCGGAGGTCTGATCGCGGAAACTCAGCCTTGCTTTAAAGTTATTATCTAGTTTCAGCCTCTTAATCACCGAAAAAATTAAATCTACGACCTTTAAAAATTCGCTATCTAACTGTTCTGGCGTTACAAATAGATGAGCATCATCCTGAGTAAAGCCTCGGACTCGTGTTAGCCCACCTAATTCTCCTGATTGTTCGTAGCGATAGACAGTACCAAATTCCGCTAGACGCATTGGCAGTTCTCGATAAGAACGTAATTCGCTTTTATAAATTTGGACGTGGAAAGGACAATTCATCGCCTTGAGAACAAAGCCCTCATCTTCAGTCTCGCCCATCATTGGAAACAAATCTTCTTTATATTTTTGCCAGTGTCCAGAAATTTTAAATAGTTCAACTCTGCCAATATGAGGTGTTACAACTGGTAAATAACCGCCTTTTACCTGTTCTTGCTGAAGGAAGTTTTCTAAAGTGCTTCTTAGTACGGTTCCTTTGGGTGTCCACAAAGGCAAACCCGGTCCCACTTCATCTGAAAAGATAAATAAACCTAATTCTTTACCCAACTTGCGATGATCGCGCCTTAATGCTTCTTCCTTGCGCCGCTTGTATTCTGCTAATTGTTCGGGAGTTTCCCAAGCTGTAGCATAAATGCGCTGCAACTGTGCTTTGGTTTCATCTCCGCGCCAATAGGCTCCAGCGACGCTTTCAAGTTCGATCGCTTTTGGGTTTAAGTCGCTAGTATTTTCTAAGTGCGGTCCCGCGCACAAGTCCCACCATTCTTGACCCAAATGATAAATTGTAATCGGCTCAGTAATGCCTTCTAATATCTCTAATTTGTAAGGCTCGTTAATTTCTTTTATGCGGTTAGTTGCTTCTTCCCTATTTATTTCTTCGCGAATTACAGGCAACTTGCGATTAATAATTTTCACCATTTCTTTTTGAATGGCTTTGAGATCCTTTTCAGTAAAGGGTTCGGGGTTGTCAAAGTCGTAATAAAACCCGTTTTCAATCCAAGGTCCAATGGTTACTTGGGCTTGGGGAAATAGCTTTTGTACAGCCATCGCCATCACATGAGATGCGGTATGGCGAATTTTTTGTAATTCTTTTGATTCGCTACTGCGAGGCAAATATATTTTTTCTGGTTGTTCGGGAGATATAGAGACTGACATCGGCGAATTTGTTTGTTTGGCTAGGACGAAGGGCAGTTTTGGCGATCGCATATTCATCGTTTTCAATGCGATTTCTGCTTTTTAGCTTTAGTTTAAGTACATTTACCTAAACCTTAAGAACGATTTATTGATTTTCACTTTCTCTATTTTATCCATCTCACCACTTTCTATCCGTCTGAGTATTGTAAGTAAAGCCTCAACAAGCCTAAACTGGCGGTATTTTCAGCAAATGCTACAAATGTTACGATTTTTTATTAAAGTTAGTTGCAGATTATTAAAAAACTTAAATTAAGTTAATATAGGAAAGGAGAATACTAATCTATTTTTATTCATGCTGAACTCAAACTTGCCGGAGTCAGAATTGCTCAAGACAGTGTTGAAGCCACTTTTGCAAGATTTTCAGTATTGGTTTGGGCGCAGTCTGGCATTATTGGAAACTGAGAGCATTGATTTTTTGACTTCTAAGGAGCAATTAGACTTATTAGAGCGCGTCAAACAGGCAAAGCAAGAAGTAAGTGTCGCGCAAATTATGTTTGAAGCCACTGGAGAACAAGTTGGAATTGAAATGTCCGCACTTATGCCTTGGCATCAATTAGTAACAGAATGTTGGAAAGTGGCAATGCGCTTACGTTTACAGCATCCTACTAACTGGGACGAAAACGAAAAACCTAAATAAAATCTAAAAACACTCAATAATCACTTATTGAGTGTTAGATAAGTTAATACACCTTTTGAACGACTTTTGAAACCGACTGCTTTGGAGTACAATGCCATGTTACACCTACTTTACATTTTAGCTTTTACAACTCTTGCCTTGATTGCCGTAAGCAATTTGATCCGCAACTTAATCATGTTTAGTGTTGAGGGTGATGGCGTTTATTCTAGAGGGCAGTCGTCAGGCTACGATCGCATTACTAATCGTTCTGTACCCCATCCAGAGTTTTTAGATAATACAGGCAAAATAATTAGAGATCCACTTTTAGTTATGCGTTCCATTGATGTTCAAGATGCTCGCGCTCATTTAGACGCGCTTTACGAGGCTTCTCCTAGTTCTAGTAGCGAAGCAGATCGAGAAAATTAATTAAATAAATTTATTTTTAAGTCCAACCTACTTTGCTATTTTCAGCAGAGTAGGTATTGTTTTAGGGTTTTGCTACTTCATCTTCTACAAAAACTGCAAATTGTTCGTCATCAATTCGTCCAGCTTCATAAAGGGTTTTTGTGATTTCCGAAATAGTTAAAACAGAATGAGCGCGATAGCCACTAGCTTTCAATCGGTCTTTAACACCTTGCTCGTGATCCATAAAAACTACAATGTCATTAACTTTAAGTCCCGCAGATTCTATTTTTTGCGCGCCCTCAATCGCACTTTTGCCGCTAATCAAAATATCATCGACAACAACAATAGTTTCACCAGGGCAAAAATTACCTTCAATTACTTTACGAGTTCCGTGAGCTTTGACTTCTTTACGTGGAAAAATCATCGGGTAGCTCAAACGCATCGACAACCCTGTAGCTGTAGGCAACGAGCCATAAGGGATTCCAGCAATGCGATCGAATTGCAAAGTTTTTAATATATCTGCATAAGCTGTCAAAATTAAGGAGAAGACTTGCGGATTAGAAATAATTTTTCGCAAATCAACGTAATAAGGAAAAGTAGCCCCAGAGGCTTGAACAAAATCCCCAAACATAATGCAGCCAAGGTCGTAAAGCTGCAAAATTAAGTCAAAATAACGATGTTGATTTAATAAGCAAACATCCGGCAGCCAAATAAAACAACTAGAAGCATTAGAAATAACTTGTTCTCTAACTTGATTAACTTCTAAACGTAAATTATCGATAGCATCGCGTTGCAAATTTGCCAACCTATCTTGAGGGACGGGAATTAATAACCCATCGCCATTGCTGTTTAAACCTGCGGTTAAAAAACTGCTTAAATTATCCCCTGCAGCCCAAATACTCCGTGCAAGTATAACTCGTTCTGGGGCGATCGCCCGAACTTTAGCTAAAACCTCCGGCGATGTTGTTCCCACCTCCAAACCAACTTGTTCTAGAGTCCCCCAAGTTCGAGCAGCTTTAACCACCTGCAAGTACAAAGGAGCGTCGTTACTGGGATACTGCTGCACAGCTTTCGCACCCAAATTAGAGGTACAGCATAAAACAAATACTGCTTTACCTGGATAAACTAAAAACGGAGCTACATGATCTTGCCCAACATAAGGACTTAGAGTTATAGCATCTACTCTCCACTGCGTGAATATTGCTTGAGCAAAAATACTGCTAGTATTAAGATCGCTGTGTTTGGCATCTAGAATCACTGGAATATGACTGGGAATAGCCTTTAAAGTATTTTCTAGTAATTCTATGCCTCGAACGCCTAAAGCTTCGTAGAACCCCAATGTAGGCTTGTAAGCACAAACCAAATCGGCAGTTTGAGCAATAATTAATTGCAGCCACTCAGACAAATCGGCAATAACGTCTTGCTCACCGCTTTTGGGCATCATTTCGACGTTAGGATCGAGTCCGACAAATAGCAAACTTTGATTTAAGCCGATCGCGGCATTTAATTTATCAAAAAAGTTCATGAGATAATTGGCGATAAGGAAAGCTATAAATAAAACCGAGAGTGGAATTTGGTGTGGGGCTAAAAAAGATACTTTAAATCGATTTAACTAAGAAATAGCGATCGCCCTAAATCAGTTTGTACTTTGGCAAATCATCTAAGGAGAATTGCTCAATTAGGCTCTAATGGTAAATTGTCATCAGTTTGAGCATTAGTTGCTAATGAGTCTAGTTCGCTGCGATCCTCGACAAACCAGTTGTCTAGCAAAGATTGCAACCTCATCCTTTCAATGTATGGCCAGCCCCCTTCCGATTCAATATCTTTGAGTAAAGTATGAAATCCATGACGGTTATTAGGCAAAGACTCTTGAAAAACTCCCTCGCGAATCTCTCGATGCAGCGCCTCCAAGCATCGTAGCAATGCTAAAAGTGCTAAACTGTCGCCTTGGCAGCTTTGGGCTAAAGCTTGAATATCGATACTAATAGCTGCTAATTTTGAACCAATGTCCGTACTTTTATTCATTAAAATTCCTCCCTCGCTCCTCCATCAGATATTTTTGCATCACAATAAAATTTATTACTTTGTGCCTCAAAGTCATAGATTATCTCAATGCGCCCCAAAGTAAACGTAACATCCCCGTGTAAAATTCTGTATTGGGGTCTAAAGCGAACCATCCTTCAAGAGCTTCTGAAAACGGTGGTTGTAAAAGATGTAGTTTAAACCACTGTCGGCATTACGTTCAAAGCGATGGCAGGCAAAGGCAACTATATCTTGGGTGGGGTGCGTTTTGCTAACTATAGTGCGATCGCATCTCCGCAATAAGGCATCCGATATTAGCCCACTTTACAATTGTATTATTAGGGCTATCCGGTTAAATATGGAGTTCATAACACATTGAGGTTAACCATGAGGTATCGCGCTTTAATTATTGCCTTCTTAGCAGTCTTTTTGGGGCTAATCACTGCTTGTAGTGATGCTACTATGGCATCAGAAAGTCGAGATGTACTTACCTACGATCAAATTAGAGGTACAGGTCTTGCTAACAAATGCCCGCAAATGGCAGAGACTACTCGTGGTTCGATTGCCCTCGATCCAAACCAGTCTTATAAAATTACAGAAATGTGCTTAGAACCCACAACTTTCTTTATTAAAGAAGAACCTGTAAACAAACGTCAAAAAGCCGAATTTATTGGCGGAAAATTGTTGACTCGCTACACTTCTACCATCGACCAAGTACAAGGCAAACTAAAGTTAAATGACGATCGCAGTTTGACTTTTATCGAAGAAGATGGACTTGACTTTCAAGCTATCACCGTTCAACTACCTGGCGGCGAACGAGTACCGTTTTTATTCACTATTAAGGACTTAGTTGCTCAGTCTCAACCTGGTTTAACAAGCATCAACACCTCCACAGATTTTGAAGGCAAATTTAAAGTTCCTTCCTACCGAGGTTCGGCGTTTCTCGATCCCAAAGGTCGCGGTGTTACCGCCGGGTACGACAATGCGGTAGCTCTACCTTCTAGCGCCGATGATGAAGAACTTACTCGTGCCAACATGAAGCAAGCAGAAGTAGGCGAAGGCACTATTTCTTTACAAATTGCTAAAGTAGATAGCAATACAGGCGAAATTGCGGGAACATTCGAGAGCGAACAGCCTTCAGATACCGATTTGGGAGCCGCCGAAGCTAAAGAAGTCAAAATTCGCGGTTTATTCTTTGCTCGGATAGATTCTTCGGCAATTTAAAACGCGATCACCCTTAATTATCTAAGAAACAACGTACGTATTCAGCAATTGACTTTACAACTAAAGGGCTAAATGCCCTTTTTTTATTGATAAATATTTTAGTTTAGATTTATCGAACGGCGCGATCGCGTAGTTCGACTTAGTAATCTTACCCAAGATTAGTGCAAACCCTATCAAACTTCAGTGAAATTTCGGTAGCAAAACTTGCCATAAAATTAATATTCTAATTACTGAAGATGCAAGGTAAATAGTCCAGTTAACTAAGAATGCTTCTACCCTTTCTTACAGTGCTTCTTAATTTAATTTCTATACATACTTTTGTCCGTTGCCTGTCGTCTCAGTTCAATATTCATAACGTGAAAATTTACGTAGCAGAGAAAAAACATGGTGTTAGCTTATACAGCAAGTAATAGCGAAGTCAAGCAAGAAAGCGCGAATCTACTACAAGAATATCAGCAGTCGCCATCAGCTAGTACCCGCAATGAAATAGTTACGCTCAACTATGGATTGGTAAGAAAAGAAGCTTATTACTGGACTAATCAGTGTACGGAAAACTATGACGATTTACTGCAAGTAGGTTGCCTAGGCTTAATTCGCGCCATCGAAAAATTTGAATTATCGAAAGGAATTGCTTTTAGTTCCTTCGCTATACCCTACATTCGCGGTGAAATTCAACACTACCTCCGCGACAAAGGAGTCATGGTGAGAATTCCCCGGCGCTGGCTGGCATTACAGCAGCAAGCTGTAGGCATTACCCGCCAACTACAACAAAAGCACAACCGCCAGCCTACAGATATCGAAGTTGCCACTGCTTTAAATATCACTATAAGTGAATGGCAAGAAGTTAAACTTGCTTGGACTAACCGCTCGCCCCTAAGCCTAGACACTCCCGCCCAAGATGGCGATGAAGAATCCGCATTGCTAGGAGATACCGTTCCCGACGCACAATATACCAGTTTTCAACTAGCCCAAGAAGATCGAATTCGTTTGCAAGAAGCTTTAATTCAATTAGAACAAAAAACCCATGAAGTTTTAAAATTTGTATTTCTCTACGACTTAACGCAAAAAGAAGTAGCCGAACATTTAGGTATCAGCGTCGTCACCGTATCTCGTCGAGTCAAGCAAGGATTAGCTTCCTTAAAAAAGTTAATGCTTGTCCCCGAAGATTAGTAACTAAAAGTTGCCAATAATTAAGCATTACGAGTAGTAAGCTTGACATTTTAGATTTACTTGCTAGTATGCAAATAAATTAATCTCAGTTTACACAAAACTAGCATTAAATAATCCAAAATTATTCGGAGAAATAAATAATCCTTATTTTTGCTCGGTAATTTTACGGAGCAATAGTTTTTTTATTTATAGCTATTTAAAACGGGCAAAATGTACTTGATTAACTAGAGTTTGGATATTAGCAATTAAATCGTATAATTAATAACAAATTTAAGTTTTAGTTTACAATAATCGTGCTAGATGTAATAGTCATGGTGCTTAGGAAAAAATGGCAAGATACCAATTTTAAACCAAAGACAGTTATTCAATAGGTCATTTATTAAAACTATTTAGTGAAATTATGCGCCAAATCGCTACTACAGCATTTTTAGGAATGCTTGCTATAACTACAACTGGATGCCCATCATCCAATACTTCCCAAAGTATTAGTCCCGCACCCTCACCTTCTACAATACCTGTTGTAGTGCAAACACCGCCCCCAGTAAAACCGCCTTTAGTAGCTCAAAACCCAAGCAGTGCAGCCTACTTAGCCCCTGGTCTAATTCAACCAACTAATGCCAACCAGCGTACAAAACAAGTAGCTAAAGGCAACCGCGATCCATTTACTGCCTTGTTTTTACCTGTCCCGGTTCCCCCAGCAAGTGCCGCCCAAGCTTCACAAGGGGGGGTTTCGCCTATAACCTCAAGTCAAACTAACACAATCCCTCCAACCTCTAGAAGCATAACAGGCAGGCAGTCAAGACCTAATTCTTCTGTGACTATTAATAATCCAAGAACTGCCTTAAATCGGAGACGCTTAAGTAATAGAGCAGGTACATCAATTCAAAATATTCCATTACCGCCTAATACAGCGCTACCAAATAATAATTTAGAACCCGCTTTACCTCCAGCATTGCCAGAACCAGATTTGGCAAAAACTGTAATAGTTATGGGTGTAGTTCAAATTGGCGAACAAACTCAAGCAATTGTTCAAGTACCTAGTGAAGCAACAAGTCGATACGTTCAAGTAGGGCAGAGATTATCAAACGGGCAAGTATTAGTAAAAAGAATTGAATTAAATGCAGGTGCAGAGCCGTTAGTTATTTTAGAGCAGTACGGTGTTGAAGTTTCTAAAGCTGTAGGCGAACAAGCCCCAAGCCAAGGACAGCAAGCAACTTCGCCTACGGCGGCGGTTCCCTATTTACCACCGCCAAGTTCGAGAGCAACTACCGCAAAACTTCCTGCACCACCGCCCAATATTAATACGCCAGAAACAAATATTGCGTTGCCAACGCTGTCCTCTAATCCCCCAAAAGAAGCCAGTAATAATGGACAATCAAAATAACCAAGCAAATTTAATAGTTCAATTTTCCAACTTACCTTTAGCTGTGTATCGAGAAATTGCCGCTCATCTTTGTCAGGTAGAAGAAGTAGAGACAAAGCTGCTATCCAAAGCTGGTACAGAGTTTGATTATCATTACAGCCAGGTTGAAAGCTTACAAATTCAACTACCTATAGCTAATAAATACGCTAGAGAACAAGTAGAAAAGATTTTAGCTTACTATCAAAAGGTTTTTGGAGTAGTAGAAGGCGTTAGCTAACTGTAGACCCTAAGTACAGGACAAAAAATGTAGAGCATTTAAGAAATCATCCATTTTCTGCTCCAAATTGAGAACAATATTTCGCAGATGGTCAAAGCCATAGCGAAAAATGCTCTTAGCTTTACGTCCATGC
>JAHHGY010000071.1 GCA_019359635.1 Chroococcus sp. CMT-3BRIN-NPC107 | reverse complement strand
GTTTGAGGTCTTTCTCTAACTTTTCTTGGCTTTCAACTATCTCTACTTGGAACGGACGACCCATCACTCTTACCTTCCGCACACGTTTACCTACTTTAGCGCAGCTTTATAAAGAATTGGTATTAGTCCTATTCAAAACAATTTTTTAATTCTAAAAGCTCTCTTTAAAGCTTGTTTTCACAAGTTCAATCCACCAAATATTGAATAAGCAAATTATCGTAATTTGTTTATAAGCAAAATCAAAAAAATGTTTACTTTAAGCTTCCGTATTTAACTATTAGCAAACAATTTCTACCGTCAGCGTTGCGATCGTATACTACTCTATCCGCCAATCGTCGCAGCAAAAACCAACCATAACCGCCTTCTTGCAGCGTACCCGGTTTTGGCTCTTTCAACACATCAGGATTAAAAGGTTTACCTTTGTCCCATATTCTAATTTCAAACCTGTCGCTCCACAAACTCAAATCAATATCTATAGTCGTATCTGGAGGTAACGATTGATGAGCGTGACGAACGGCATTTGTAAAACCTTCTGCTAAAGCTAAATTGAGGCGATAAAGCTCTCGTTCTGACCACAATAGTTGAGACAGATGTTGCAAACAAAATTGCTCAAACCATTCTTGTACTTGGTTGAGAAGATCGAGGTTGCTATACACCGTTAAATGGTCTTGCTTTAACATAGCCTAGCGCGACCGTAGTTCAATTCAAAATAGAGCAATAATCAAGCAAAAGTTTAGATTCCTACACTCTTACTCTCCAAAACAAGCAATACCGTCATAGTAATGCGATCGCTTTATTAAAATTGACACCTGGTGAATCTTAGTAGCATTGCGCCAGCTAAGAAACCACAGGTGTCAAAAAATGATTTTTTACTGTAGCTATAACTACTTAGAATAGTCCCAAGGTGAAGGACTTATCAATAGGATAAGTAGCACCAATACCTAGCCACAAAGTAATCAATGTACCAATCATGAATACTGTGGTTGCTACAGGACGACGGAAAGGGTTTTGAAACTTGTTAACGTTCTCAATAAACGGAACCGCAATTAACCCAATTGGTACTGAAGCCATTGCTAATACTCCTAGAAGTTTACTAGGAACAGAGCGCAAAATCTGGAACACCGGATATAAATACCACTCTGGTAGAATTTCTAATGGAGTAGCAAAAGGATTAGCGGGTTCCCCAGTGATTGCTGGGTCTAAGACCGACAAAGCAACAATACAAGCCCCAGTTCCCAAAATTACCACTGGGAACATATATAACAAGTCATTTGGCCAAGCAGGTTCGCCATAGTAGTTGTGACCCATGCCTTGAGCCAATTTTTCGCGTAACTTTGGATCGCTAAGATCCGGTTTTTTGATAGTTGCCATCAGTAAAGTGTTCTCCTTTTTAGAGTTGATAAAAGCGACAGCTATGAATTACAAGGGCCCAGAAATGCCTTGCTTGCGAATCATCAAAAAGTGCAGCAACATGAAAACAGCAATTAACCAAGGCAATACAAAGGTATGAGCGCTGTAGTACCGAGTTAATGTTGCTTGACCTACACTAGAACCACCGCGTAAAAGGTCAGCCATTAGCGTTCCAACGACGGGAATTGCTTCTGGTACACCACTAACAATCTTTACAGCCCAGTATCCAACTTGATCCCAAGGTAGAGAGTAGCCAGTTACACCAAAAGAGACGGTAATGACTGCCAAAACTACACCCGTTACCCAGGTTAATTCGCGGGGCTTTTTAAAACCACCCGTGAGGTAAACCCGGAAAGTGTGCAAAATCATCATCAACACCATCATACTTGCAGACCAGCGATGGACAGAACGAATTAGCCAGCCGAAGTTGACATCATTCATTAAATACTGTACAGAAGTGTAGGCTTCTGCAACGGTCGGTCTGTAATAAAATGTCATTGCAAATCCAGTGGCAAACTGGATCAAAAAGCAAGTTAAAGTCATCCCGCCAAAGCAGTAAAAAATGTTGACGTGGGGGGGTACATACTTACTGGTCACATCTTCAGCAAGCGCCTGAATTTCTAAGCGCTCCTCAAACCAGTCGTAAACGTTTGCCATACAATTAGTAAAGTTCCTGAGAATGGATTACGGTTTTTAAACTTCCAAAACTAAAATTAGTTGTAGGAGTCAGTTTTCTAAGGTTTGCACGACTATTGGGCATCTAGCAGTTTTTTATTGTTGCTCAATGCAGTCGTTTTAGCTTGGCGACAGCTAATTGCTTTCCTTGAGGGTTGGCATTTCGCTGAGTTGTTTTGCATTACTTCTATAAAAAAAGTAACATAATCGAGAGGAGGATTTCATAATTTTGACTGCTAATTGCGGCGAACTTTGGGGGAGAAAAAGGGAAAATAGTTAGATGAGTGTAAATTACAAACGAATTTTTAAAGCTGGAATCCTACTGATACTGTCAATTTCCTGCGCTTTGAGCAGTTGGATATCCCCCGCCGCCGCCCTAACCAAAGAACAAAAGTTAGTCTCCGAAGCATGGAGAATTGTTAACCGTACCTATTTGGATGATACTTTTAACCACCAAAATTGGGCAGCAGTAAGGCAAAAGATGCTCAAACAGCCCTTAAACGATCGAGAAGCAGCTTTTAGTGCCGTCCAGAAGATGATTGCTACTCTAGAAGACCCTTTTACGCGGTTTTTGCGTCCAGAGCAGTATCGAAGTTTGCAAGTAAATACGTCAGGAGAATTGACTGGGGTAGGCTTGCAAATTGCCTTAGATGTAAAAACTGGAGTTTTGGAAGTAGTAGCGCCAATTGCTGGATCTCCTGCTGATAAATCTGGGATTCGTCCGCGCGATCGCATTACAAAGATTAATAGCACTCCCACTACCGAAATTACTTTAGACGAGGCGGCGGCGCGGATGCGGGGACAAATTGGCAGTCACGTTTATTTGACAATTGAACGAGTTGGGGAAGAAAACCGAGAAATCGATCTAGTACGCGATCGCATTGCCCTAAACCCTGTCGTTACCGAGTTACGCTATTCTCCCCAAAATGTTCCTATCGGTTATATTCGTCTAACTCAATTTAATGCCAATGCGACAACCGAACTTGCTCATGCCATTTCGAGTTTAGAAACCCAAGGCGCTAATGCCTATATTCTCGACTTGCGAAACAATCCCGGCGGTTTGTTGCAGTCGGGAATTGAAATTGCCCGGTTGTGGTTAGACAAAGGCACGGTAGTTTATACCGTGAATCGGCAAGGAATTCAAGGCAGTTTTGAGGCTTATGGCTCCCCGTTAACCCGCGATCCATTAGCAGTTTTAGTTAATCAAGGCTCGGCTAGTGCTAGTGAAATTTTAGCTGGAGCGCTGCAAGACAATGGTAGGGCAACTTTGGTCGGAGAAACTACTTTTGGTAAAGGTTTAATTCAGTCTTTATTTGACTTGTCTGAAGGGGCGGGAATAGCCGTTACAGTAGCTAAATACGAAACTCCCAACCATCGAGACATTAATAAATTAGGCATTAAGCCCGATCGCTTAGTAAAATCTGAGCCAATTACTCGCGAACAAATTGGTACAGAGGCCGATCTTCAATACCAAGCTGCCGTAGAGTTTTTGACGAGCAACTTGGAGTTGGCAAAAGCAGCTTAAATCTACAAAATAATTGGCGAATTTTTTAACCCATCTAAATCTAACTGGGCTAATTGCTGGTACGCATTAGCGATCGCCTTTTTTCCCCTAAGAAAGCCGATATTTGCCCCCGGACAAATATATGTCAAGGTTTCGGGGGTAAAAATTTCTCGCAGCGATCGCAAGCTGTTAATTTGCCAATACCATTGAAAAGTTTTAGAAGTTCTTAACGGTGTGGGTTTTCCTTGTTGATTTGGCAATAAGTGCCGCCCCGTAAACAAAATACCTCCATGACTGGGATAATAAAGGCAGGAGGAGCCAGGCGAATGACCTGGTGTCCAAATTGCTCGTAAATTGCCAAGACTAATTTCTTGCCTAAAAGTCTCTACTTTGATTTTTGGTAACAAGTAAGCTTCTTGCTCTTGAATTAAAACTTTACAATTAAAAGTGTCTTGAAGAAGTCGCGCCTTGCCAATTGCGCCTCGATGAGTAATAAATAAAAGCTTCACTCCACCCTGGGATGTCAAAAACTCACAAGTTACCTTATCTACCGCCGGACAATCGAGCAAGATATTGCCTTCTTTTTCTACAATAAGATAAGCAGTCCCGCCTAAAGTGTCGCGGTTGGGTGAAAAAGCATAAATATTGTCTAATACAAATTGGGGTAGTTTGGGAGGACGAGTTGCGGGAATTGGCAAAGAATTAGTTGGATCGATATCTGTGGGAAGGGAAGAATCTGAGTACACTGCTACCGTTATTAGAAAGCTTTAGTTTTTTAATTGTGAATGCGGTCTGTCAGATGTTTTAAATAAGTTTGGCATTCTCAAAACCTAATTAAACTTTATTTTAATCGCATGATAATTGACTGGATTATTCTTTTACTTATGGCACTATTTACCTATGTAATAGTGCGACGGAGCGTAGTAGGAGTAACCACTACACCCGTTTGGCTATTGTGGTTAGTGCTGATGATACCGCCTTTTGTGTGGAGTCTGTGGGTAGCAATTTATGGCACAAAACAGCTACCGCCCATAGAACTATTGATCGGAATGAGTATCTTAAGCATATTTTTCTATTTAAAACTGCATCAAAAAGGGCGCAAAAACTTAACACCTACTCAAAACGAGCCATCGCCGGGGGCGAAATTGTTGCCAGTAAAAGAAGTAGCCCCACCCCCAGAAACACTGCGCCCTATTGATAAAACCGAAGAAACTAAGCTGAAAAATTGTTTTCCTTGGTCAATATTTTACGTAAACAACATTGAGTATCGACCCCAAGCAATTATTTGTCGGGGACAGTTGAGAGAAAAATCTCCATCCCAGGCTTACGATCGCATCAAAGAAAACGTCCGCGTAGAGTTTGGCGATCGCTTTTTGGTGTTGTTTCAAGAAGATCCAAACGGAAAGCCATTTTTTGCCTTAGTTCCCAACGTTCAAGCTGGGGCAAATAAACGCAACAATTCTAAATTAACTCGCCCCGGTTTGGCCCTAGGACTGCTAATTGCCACTATTTACACTACTACCTTAGTGGGGGTAGAAATTGCTAACGCTAATAGTGGTGAGGCTTTAAAATCTAACCCAGAACTACTACTAAGCGGATTACCTTATGCGATCGCCTTAATGACTATTTTGGGTATCCACGAACTAGGACATTATTTAGCTGCAAGGTACTACAAAATTCGCGCAACGCTGCCATACTTTATTCCTTTTCCAGCATTTTTAGGAACCTTTGGCGCATTTATTCAAATGCGTAGCCCCGTACCCAACCGCAAAGCTTTATTTGACGTTAGTATTGCCGGACCATTGGCAGGTTTTGTTGTAACTTTGCCTATACTAATTTGGGGTTTAGCTCATTCGACAGTGGTATCTTTGCCAGAAAAAGCCGACCAAATATTAAATCCCAATGCCTTAAATCCTAATTATTCGTTATTATTAGCACTGCTAAGTAAGTTAACTTTAGGCATTCAACTAAGCGCCGATCGCGGATTAGACTTGCACCCCGTAGCTGTCGCCGGATTACTCGGAACGATCGCCACAGCTTTGAATTTGATGCCTGTAGGACAACTTGATGGCGGTCATATTATTCATGCCATGTTTGGACAGCGTAACGGTATAGCAATCGGACAAATCTCTCGGTTTCTACTGCTAGGTGTTTCTCTACTTCAACCGGGTTTATGGTTATGGGCAATTATTTTATTTTTCATGCCTATTGCTGACGAACCAGCTTTAAATGATATTAGCGAACTAGATAATAATCGCGATATTTTGGGAATACTGGCGATGGTGTTATTGGTAATAATTATATTGCCGATGCCAAAGGCGATCGCTCAGTTATTGAATTAGCTAAAAAATTCACTTCTAAACTTTAAGGTTATTGATGGTACAACCAATTCATGTTATCGGCGGCGGACTTGCAGGAACCGAGGCGGCGTGGCAAATTGCGATCGCGGGAGTACCAGTAATATTGCATGAAATGCGCCCCCAAAAAGTTAGCCCTGCCCACCACTCTGAGGAATTGGCGGAACTCGTATGTAGTAATTCCTTTGGGGCGCAATCGAGCGATCGCGCGGCAGGTTTATTGCACGCCGAGTTACGGCAACTCGATTCAATTGTGATCGCTAAAGCTGACGAACACTCTGTACCCGCAGGCGGCGCTTTGGCCGTAGATCGAGGCAAATTTAGCCACGACTTAACTAAAACTCTTGCAGAACATCCATTAATAGAGTTGCGGCGGGGAGAAGTCGAACAAATTCCGCCAGGGATTGTAGTTTTAGCCACAGGTCCATTAACTAGCCCCCAACTAGCTGAAGATTTGCAGCGATTTACGGGGATGGAATACCTCAGCTTTTTTGATGCGGCAAGCCCCATTGTGGTAGGCGAATCAATTAACCGCGACTTGGCTTTTCTAGCTTCTCGTTACGACAAAGGCGATGCTGACTATCTTAATTGCCCGATGGATCGGGAGCAATATTTGCACTTTCGTCAAGAATTGTGTATTGCCGAACAAGCCGAACTGAAAGATTTTGAACGCGAAACAGCTAAATTTTTTGAAGCTTGTTTGCCCATTGAGGAATTAGCCCAGCGCGGTGAAGATACGATGCGTTATGGACCCTTAAAGCCTGTAGGTTTATTTGATGCTCGTAAAGGCGATTTTCGCGCCCCCGAAAATAAGTCTCGGCGACCTTATGCAGTCGTCCAACTGCGTCAAGAAGACAAAGCGGGGCAGTTGTGGAACATGGTAGGATTCCAAACAAATTTGCGTTGGGGCGAACAAAAGCGGATATTTCAGATGATTCCTGGCTTAGAAAATGCCGAGTTTGTCCGTTTGGGCGTGATGCACCGCAACACCTTTATCAATGCACCGCAGTTGTTGCAACCAAGTCTGCAATTTAAACATCATGCCACAGTTTTAGCCGCCGGACAAATAATTGGTACAGAAGGCTATACCGCAGCTTCAGCAGGGGGTTGGTTAGCAGGAACCAATGCGGCGAGGTTAGCTTTGGGCAAGCAACCTTTAACCCTACCTGCGACAACGATGATGGGGGCGCTATTTGAATTTATTAGTTCTGCTGCGCCTAAACATTTTCAACCCATGCCGCCTAATTTTGGAATTTTACCTCCATTGCCAGAAAAAATCAAAGGCAAGCAAGAACGATACGCAGCTTATCGCGATCGCGCCTTAGCAGATTTGGCTAACTGGACAGCTAATTTATCGCCAACTTTAGCTGGTATAGCAGGGTAGCCAGTATTTAAACTTGACTTAAGCGTCTAACTTCAGAGAAAATTCTTTGGCGATCGCCCTAAAGTGAAATAATCAAGAGCGATCGCATTGCTTTAAAAATTATCGTGCGACTACTTTTATTACATACATCTTGACAATAAGAAAGGCGATCGCTAAAGTACCTTAAATTAAGCGATCTAAGTTAAGCCATACAAAGTTTTAAACCAATTCCCAAACTTTTGAGCATCTGGGTGACTTGGAGCTAATATCCGTTCCATAATTGCTTGATGGAGTTGTCGTCCCGGTGGGTTTTGCCAAGCTAACCAGGTATAAATATCTGCTTTATCCACTTAAAAGTCTGTAAGCACTGCACCCTGATTTTTTGCGTTTTGGGCTACTTCCTGGGCAAATTGCCATAGTTTTTTATTGCCTGTAGAAATCATGTAAGTCAAGAATGTTTCTAACATACCGCGCATCTCGTTATCAGGCATAATCCAAATTTTAAATTTAATCCCGTAGGGGGCATTAGGTATTAAATCCTTTGGTAAAGTTTCTGGAATGTCAGGAATACTCTTTAGGCAGGCATTTCTGATGCTTTGCCAGCGATTTAAAGGATTGTTATCTCATCAATCATTATTCCTAGTACAGAAAGTTTAGAAGCTTGTAATTCTGTCGAAATTACATCTGGAGCTACTAAATTTTGATAGCCATCATAATCACGAACTTTCCAAGGTACTCCATTTGCTTCAATTAGTTCTGGTATGACACGAACATCTTGCTTTTCCTCAACTGAAGCTCGAAGGATTGGAAACAACGGAAATGTTCTATTTTTAAAGACTTCAGTATAGTCTGACAAAATGGTGCAGATTTTAGCACTTAGTAATAGGATAAGCGATATTGCAACTTTATTACTAAAGAGGATTGGTGGAAGCGCGATCGCACCCCTTGCCTAACTTTGTGAATTGAGTTCGTTGGAATAAAAATCAATATAGCCTGGTATCAGCTTATCGCTTGGATGGTCAATTTTCAGGTTTTTATCGAAGCAGTAAGGATCTTTCGAGATGCCACCTTTGACATCGGGACGCTCTACACCCAAACATCGCATAATTTTCAGAAAAACCTTTGATAGTTAACACGTTCATTACCGCTAGAAGATTGCCAACGGGTAATAAATAGTTCAATTCGTTCTGCGTCCGTTGGAATCATGGCTTGGTTCAAAGTGTTAAAGAGATAATAATACTGATAATGCAGAGTTGTTAAATTACCAAAGAAACAGAATCAATCGACGGCTAGATTGCTGGTATTGTAGATATTCTGCATACTTTTCTCCCATAGTCTGCTCTTTATTAGAGATGCGTTGCAGATACAGTAAAGCGATCGCACTTGACACTAGATAAGTCCAACTTGAATCCGCGATCGCACGGGCGAGGCACTAATGTACGATAAGTTTTACTTTAAAAGTGCGAAGTCTGCTATAATTTACAAGATACGTGGGTATGTAGCTCAGTGGATAGAGCATCAGATTCCGGTTCTGAGGGTCGGGGGTTCGAATCCCTCCATACTCGTTTTTGTAAAAGCCTTAAAATAACCTTGTTTCAGGGCTTTTAACATTTAAAGGTAAAAACATTAGGTATAAAACTAATCAAGAGATTAAGTATCTTTAGGTAACTTTAGAGCAATAACTGGGGTAGAGCAGAAGAAATTACCCCAGACAAATACCCAATGTACTCTCAAGACACCCAACGTAAGTCTAGCAAAGGTTCTGTCCAAGTCAAGAATTCTCATGGCAGATTACAGTTAATCTTTTCCTACGCTGGCAAACGACATTGTCTTTCCTTGGGTTTGCCAGAAAACAAGGAAACTCTTGTATCAGCGATCGCTTCACTGATTTAAACCTTCGTTCTCAAGGTGAACAAGGGTGTTTTAACTCGCTTGTTTACTCCTCGGAAATTAAGCGATTAAATACTGGGGTATTCAGCTAATAAGCATTCAAGCTGCAATATGATGGTTATTTCCTTTATTCTTGATGTTGTGCTGCCAATTAATTACTAACTCGCCTTGATTTAACAGCCTATGGGGTAGTAGTTTCAATTCATTTACTGATTGAAATAGGCGGTGAGCAATGTCCTCCTTACATGAAGGTCAAACTAATTCAATAATATTATAGTCAGGGCTATAAGTTGGTTAAAAATCTAACCGGAAGTTAGTCAGTTCCTGAAATCCTTGACTTAAAATATCTTGACGTTTATGAAAACTTGGCTGCTCCAGAATTAAAATAATTCTCGGTTCATGGGACTGAAAATCACCAGAGCGGTTTCCTTATTCATCCCCTACCTCTGATGGTGATTTATCAACGGTTTTTAATAGCAATTCTATATATTCGGGCGTAGCTTTAAGGGTAATGCTCATCCTCTCGTTTGTGATGCAAAGTTTCTAAATCATCGGGGTTTCCATGCCCACACTAATATGCTCCTGTTCTCGGTAAACAACGTAAAAATTTAGAAATTTCGGCGTTGAGTTCTACCATCGTTTTGAAGTAAAATAATTCAAATTCTTTCTCTAACGTGCGCTAGTTGGCTCTGTTTAAGAGTTTTCTGTAGCCCAACAACTTGTTCTGGTGTTAAAACTTTCTTGGCTGGTGGTGGTCTAGTTGCTTTTCAGTCGTTTTACCTTTCTATGGTATGCAGCTTAAATGCCGATTAGCTTACAGCCAATAAATGCGATCGCACTACACATAAAAATCCGGCGTTGCCCAATTGGTAATTGGTAGTGGGTAATTGGATAAAGAAGGTGAAACCAAAAATTCTGTTTTTTTGTCAACCAACCATTGAAAATCATTACACTTTCAGCAACGCCAAAAATCCTATTTGATTTACAAATATAAACTTTAGAGGCGCAATGCACTGCGCCCTACTTTTTTGATTGAGTAATGTTTACCCTAAATCTATCCAGCAAAGCCAACAGTAAAGACTGCCACTGCTCCAAGTAATGCCAAAATTGTTAGTACAAGTCCAGCATTAGGGCTACCTTTCCATGAATAATTTTTGTCGTCCATAATTGAAAATAGTTTTTTGACAGTAACTATAATTGTTACATTCTTGAATAAAAATTTTATCCTCAACTAGGCATACAAACAGTGAAAATTAGGCAAACGATCGCCATTATTCTCGGCGCTACTGTAATTATTTGGGTATTAAGAGGATTTGGTTTACTGGGTTTTATTCCTGGGGGAATTTTATGGTTATTGTTATTGAGTGCGGCTTTTACAGGAATTTTTGGGATCTTTCAAGCTAGATGGCGGCGGTTTTAGCAATAGAAAATTAACTAATCAACCCTATGACTGAAGGCGGACGACTAGCGGATTGATATTCTCCAAGAAGTAAGCGCAACTAGAAAAATGTTCAAGGAGAACTAAATGACCGCTACAGACCCTACCACTACCCAGTCGAGTATCTCTACAGCCGAGCGTACTGTATCTGCAATATTTAAAGAGCGCGAACAAATTGATGGCGTAGTTCGCCGCCTACTAGACCGAGGAATTTCTCGTGATGATATTTCTGTAGTAGGCAAAAACTTTCACTCTGAAACCAAAATTGCTGGTTTTCTCACCAAAAAAGATGTAATTTTGGGCGGACTACGACAAGGCGCAATCTTTGGTTCTTTGTTTGGTTCAGCTTTAGCCTTGCTAACAGGCGTTGGCGTACTATTTGTGCCTTTTGTTGGTACGTTGGTAGCTGCCGGACCCTTGGGAGCAGCCCTACTCGGCGCAGCTAGTGGCGCTTTAGCGGGAAGTGCTGGTGCCGGATTAGTATCTGCCTTAGTCACTTTAGGAATGCCTGAAGAAAAAGCCGCTATCTACCAAACTCGAATTGAGGCAGGAGATTTTTTAGTAGCAGTGGAAGTACCCGCCGATAAATCTGGTGAAATTCAACTATTATTAGAAAGCGCTGGCGGTGAAGAAACCCATACCAACGAAACCTCTTTACCTCGCGGACGTTCTGGTCAAATTGAAGATCCAAATCATTTATCACCAGAAATTCGCTCTCACCTTTCAGAAGACGCACAACGAGCTTTTATAGCCAACTATAATGCTGAACTAACTTCTTCTGGTGATGAGGCTAAAGCCGAACACCACGCTTGGGATGTAGTTCGCCAACAATTTGCTCAAGACGAACACGGTGTATGGTCAAAATCTACCATGAGCGTCTAAACTTTTACTAAAAATTTTTGAGCTGCCAAGACTTGATTTTGGCGGCTTTTTTAAGGTAATTTGTCTAAAAATAACGCCTACACAAACGTAAATCAAAGTATTTTGCTCAACTATTTTTGCCATACTCTACTTAGATTGCCGATATATCGCGTTATATCGTAATATTAAATTATAGTTATTGGCAAAGAATGGTTATGTTTGGCATTGCATATTGCTATCCTGACTTTTTACAGTCAAGGCGCGAAGGGTCAAGTTGCAGAGGAAGATCGGGTAAAAGTCAGCGTTCTAGTCGCGGTTGGGGAGACGAACAAAGAACTCCACGCGGAGACATGAAATATATTTTGCTGACCTTAATAGCAGAAGAACCTAGGTATGGTTATCAACTAATCAAAGAATTGGAAAACCGTTATAGTGGTTTTTATCGTCCTAGTCCAGGGTCGGTTTATCCCACGCTTCAGTTGCTAGAAGAAGGTGGCTATCTTACTAGCAAGCAACTTGAAGGTAAGCGCGTTTATACAATTACCGATAGCGGTAGAGAATTACTTGCTACTCGAGATACTCCAGTTGAAATAGCTGATAGAGGAGAAAGATCCCAGCAATTGAACCAGTTGAAAGAGGCTATTACCCAATTGAGTAGCGCCGTGATGGAAGTAGCGCGTAGCAACGAATTTGAGCGCTCTAGCCGAGTAAGAGAAATCTTAAACCGCGCCAAAAGAGAGATTTATAGTATTCTTGCCGAAGAATAGAGCGATCACATCTTACAGTTTAGAGAAAAGAACTCAAGTAACTTTTTGATTGATGGCGATCGCGATTTTTTACCTAATCTGTGCTAGAATGAAAAATTCCAAGGACGTATAGCTCAGTTGGTTAGAGCGCTACGTTGACATCGTAGAGGTCCCCCGTTCGAGTCGGGGTACGTCCATAGCAGCACATTGGTTTTAGCTTGTTTCTTGATGGTTGCAATCAAATAGATGCAAACCAAAACGTTGAGATATTTCTTCAGAAACTTTGACCCCTCGAACGCTATTGCCACGCTCATCTAAGAGCGGTGAAAAAATCCCAATGCCCATTCGACCGGGTACTACCACTAACAAGCCACCGCTAACTCCACTTTTTGCAGGTAAACCAACCTTATAAGCCCACTCTCCAGCAAAGTTGTACATTCCGCAAGTATAGATAACGCTGAGAATATCTCTGATGTAGCAAGAAGGAACCGCTTGAACTCCAGTAAAGGGATTTCTGCCTTGATTGGATAAGGTTGCTGCCATCACAGCTAAGTCTACACAGTCAATCGCCAACGAACATTGCTGAAAGTAGAGGTCGAGAGCATCATCAATTTTCTCGTCAATCATGCCAAAGTTGAGCATGAGGTGAGCCATTGCCCGGTTGCGGTGTCCAGTTGCGCGTTCTGACCTAAAAGTAGGGGCATCAACTACAGTTTCATGTCCTATGTAGCGCTCGAACATTGATACCATCCGCTTCCAGCGCTCGGTTGGGTCTTTGCCTTTAGTTAAACTGGTAATTGCGATCGCTCCGGCATTAACCATTGGATTGTAGGGGCGCTTAGATTTTTCGTCAAGGATAATGGCATTAAAGGCATCTCCTGTTGGCTCTACACCTACTTTAGCTAACACTTTTTCTCGTCCATGTTCTGCCAGCGCTAGTCCGTAAACAAACACTTTAGAAATAGATTGAATAGTGAACAATTGCTGAAAATCGCCGACTTTAAAGCATTGACCGTCTGCGGTGACGATGCAGATACTAAACGATTCTGGATTCATTAAAGCTAGTTCTGGAATGTAAGTTGCCAGCGTACCTGCTTGTAAGGGGCGATACTTATCATGTAAATCGTCTAAAGTAGCTTGAATCTCTAGGGGCTGCATTGTTACTAAAGTAGTTGAATTAGCGGCGTTGCTGAAAGTGTGATGATTTTCAAGGGTTGGTTTGAGAAAAATTTTAAATTTTTTGTTTTACCTTCTTTATATATCTCATTACCAATTTAGCAACGCCGATTTATAAGTAACTGTTTGCGAAGTTATCACGGCAACCTACCTAAAAATCGTCAAGTTTTATCTTAAAAACTAGCAATGGTAAAGATTTGGCTCCATAGGCAAACCTATTTGCAGTTGAGAGATTCTAATCAAGATCGAGAGTTGCTACCTTCACTTCGTCAAGTACCTGTACCTTAACGGAGATACTATAGTTTTGCTATCCGAGCAAAGTCTTAACTCTGGGCTAATTCGGCTTAAAGATAGTCAGACATTAATTTTAACTGGAATTATTCAAGATAGCGATCGCATATCGGTAAGTAAAGTACCGATTTTAGGTGATATCCCCATCATCGGCGCATTCTTTAGAAGCACCGAACGCACAAACCAACGTCAAGAAGTAATTGTAATACTAATGCCCCAAATTATTGATGACATAGAAGGCTCTAATTGGCAGGGAAAAAAGTACCAACTCCGGCGACTAACTAAGAGTTAGGGGAAAAATTTTGGTGTTAGATACCCTATTTACCAGCCCCAAGTTCCAGTTTCGCCCTTAAATGGGCCAACAATATCGCTGGTAATCCAGCCACCGTAAAAATTCCCTGGTTGGGGCTGCACCTTTTCCCCGTCTACATAGCAAGCATCCATCAAGTGTGGATAAAAAGCTACATAATCTTTGATGGCTGCAAATTCTGTTGTGGGGGCTGGGTAAAACCAAGCTGCATTTTGTTCTTGCTTTTCCCCCACTAATACCGTGTAGTAGGCGGCTCTACCTTTCCACTCGCACCAACTAGAATGAGGCATTAATACTAAATGCTCCATTAATAAATCGCACGGTGGGATGTAATAAACGGGTGGATGGCTGGTTTCTAATACACGCTTGGTCCCGTGAGAATCGGCGATCACAATATTATTAAATACAACTTGAATATGCTTAGTTGTATCTTCCAATCGTGGCGGGCGCGGGTAATCCCAGACGGATTCTTGACCAGGCTGTGGTTCAATGCGTTGCTGATTAAACATTTTATTTAAGCCAGAGTAAGTTTGATTTCAAACCAAATTTAACTTACTCTAGTAGCTTAAACATTGTTTTAGCGGAAACTACCTGGATTTAGCTGACGCTTATTTTTTGCGGGTACGCCAGAATTTAGCATTGCACCAGTTCCGCCATCGGCGCGATCTAAGAAGGGTTTAAGATTGATAGCACTACTTGGCTGGCTATTATTTCCACCACCTAAAATTGCTCTCCCTCTATTAATTAATTGGTCTACTTGACTATTACCTCGTCCGGCGGTGTAGGTATAAACTCCTTGAGTTTGCTGTCCGCTATCGGCCACGGTCAAATTTTCAAAAACGCGATCGCGGGTAGTTAAAGGGTCTTGTCCGGGAGGAACAGTAAGGACAATCCGACAGCCGGGAACTTTTTCGGTGGTCACGCAAATGGTGTTGTAGCCATTTTCAACGCTGGTAGTTAGTTCAATTAAACCATCTGGTCTGTATTGCTCTAGTCTTCTAGCAATTTCGTTGCAACGTTTTTGAGGACTCCAACCACCACCTAAAGCCGAAGGAGTTGCCCAAGCAAAAGCCTGATTTGGCTGGCTTTCGGGGAAGTACATAACGGTGTATTGACCGCTATTAGTTTGGCAGACGAAACGAGTATTGGGATCGTAAATAGGATTTGAGCCGCTATTGGAGCCACTATTAGAGCCTGTATCGACCACCACATCTGATGGAGTTTGAGCATTAGCTATTAAACTATTTTGTCCGAGCATAAAAGCTGCTCCCAGAACTAAACTCAAACTTTTTGCTGGAAACTTAAACTTGTTTGGCGACATAAAACCCCTGTTAATTTCGTTAAACGACTCTTTTTTTTGTTTTGCAATCATTACTTATCTGTGACGCTTTTTTTCGTCTTGCTGTTTCTGTTCGACCAAAAGTTTTTTTACTTTGGCTTTAATTTGGGCGTGTCGCCCTACTCCTTCATAAGCATAGCGATTGTATTGGTTACGCACGATCAGCTTTTCTAAGTAGTCTACGCGGTTATCGGTGGCTGGGTGAGAAGATAACCAACTAGGGGGATTGTTTTTTTCTTGTTCTCCTAGAATAATCATCAAGTTACGCAATCCATCCGCCGCGTAGCCTGTAGAAGCCAATAGCCGCGTTCCTAGGGTGTCTGCTTGCCTTTCCATGTCTCGACTGTAGTTGAGGACAAATAAATTAGCAACGGTGCTACCTAATGGCACGTATTGGGTGACATTGGAAACTAAATTGCCTTCGGCGACTAATTGAAACCCGTGAGATAAAACCGCATGAGATAGTTCGTGGGCAATTAAGCCTGCAAGTTCTGCTTCGGAATTAGTTTTAGAAATCGCCCCCGCATTGATAAATACCTTACCTCCAGGCAAAGCAAAGGCGTTTAAGTCTTCTTCCATAACGACAAAAAACTCGTACTCAAAATCATTCCGTCCGGCTACCAACGCCAGCTTTTGCCCAATTTCATTGACATAAGCTACAGTGTCTGGCTCTTCTACCATCTTCAACTGTTTGCGGGCTTGTTTGGAGACAGATTTACCTACCGATGACTCGCCTTGCAATAGCATGGCGGTAGTTTGCACCGCAGAAATGGGTCCAAAAATACTTCCTGTAAGCGCGTAACCTAATGCACCTGTAATCGCATTGGCGATCGCATTTCCCCGCAATTGCCCTCTTAAATGCGATTTGTAGCGTTTTAAATTTTCTTCAGCTATTAAGGTAAATTCTGTTTGCTGGGGTTGATTGTAGTTAAGCAAAGCAAATTGACGCGCTGTTAGCGAAGCCTCCATCCATTTTTTTTCGGCGGCTAAGGCGGTAATTTTGGCTCTAACAATTTCTGGTTGGGCGGGATAGATGGCGCTGGCTTTTTCTAAAACAGCTAAAGCATCGTCGGGTTTTTCGTATTTTTTGAGAATTTCGGCTAAACGCAGATGTCCGGGAATAAATTCAGGATACTGTTCTACTAATAGTCTTAAAGGTACGAGGGTCTTTGTTTGCAGGTTTTGGGCAATCCCTGCTTGAGTTTCGCGCCAGTATACTTTTCCGGCGGGGGATAAATTAGCTGGATCTAATATGGGTTCGGGGGGTTCTGGCTCAATAGTTTGAGCAAGGGGTGTTTTGACTTGGCGATAAATTTTTTCGGCTTCAGCAAATTGTCCGCCTAGGTATAAGCTATCTGCTACCATTAATTGGCGATCGCGCTGAAGTTCTACAAGCCGTTTTTGCAGCTTTTGATTTGTTTCTTCTTGGGGGGAGACAGAGTTAGTTTCCGTTGCGATCGCACCTGGCAATGGTAGCAACACATTCATTGCTATTAATAGCGAACAAGTGATGTTTTTCACGGGGACAGATATTAAGTAGCGCCAACACACTTATTTTAGCTAGAAGCTAAATTGAGCGCGTAGATTAGCCACATAGATGTTGGGATTGTCGCTGAAATTGTTGGGGTTGCCGATCCAAAAGAAAGCTGGAACTAAAGCAATGTTTTGGCTTAACGGATAGAAATAAGTAGCTTCAAACTCATACTGTACGCCGCCATCGCCGCCGCCGGATACTAAAAAGTTTCGCCCATCTACTACAGAAAAAGGGATGAGATAAGAAAGGGTAAATAACGCTCCTTCTTTGCCTAAGTCAGGGAATGCTGCCCCTACTTGAATTGTTTGAGCGTTTACTTCGCCCTCTGGTCTACCGATTAGGGGTTTAATATTCGTACTTCCGTAAGCATAACGCCCAAATAAACCAAAGCCAGAAGTAACTAACCAATCAAAGTTAAACGCATAAGTATCGCCCGTTGCATCGTCAATCGCACCATCAAAACCATCGTCGGCAAAGCCATATATAGGTTCGCCAATTGCGCCGCCCACTTGTCCGGCGATCGCTCTGACATGAGATCGATTGTACAAAAATCGCAAGTTTAAGTTCTTAGTTGGCGCAACCGTCAATTCTGCGGTCAAGGTGTTTGTAGGGCTAAACAAGCCTTGGCTAGGGTTGCTAGAGGAGTTAAATAAGTTGCTGGTGAGAAATTCGGTATTTTCGCCTAACCCTCTTTTATCACTCTAAGCAGAAGAAAATTCTAATTGGCAGTTGAGCTGATGTACAACGGGACAGACAAACCGATTCATCTTACTTACGAGTCTCTCAAAGCCAAACTGCAATGAAGTGATA
>JAHHGY010000070.1 GCA_019359635.1 Chroococcus sp. CMT-3BRIN-NPC107 | reverse complement strand
GATAAGGGCGCAAAGCATCTCGAAGTAGAGTAACCTGATTCATAGGGTTTCGTGGTTAGAATGTGGTAATTCTCATGAAACCCTTTCCCGTACTTTATTTGCAAGCTTTTGTCCTGTACTTAGGTATTAGCTACAGGTTCACAAGCGGTTTGCGCTTTTGTCAACGATGAACTAAACGCTCAAACTCTTAGCAAATTGGCAAGTTTGGGCATAAAATTGATTGCCTTGCGATCGGCGGGTTTCAATAATGTAGATTTAGTAAAAGCCGGAGACTTGGGACTAACTGTGGTTCGCGTACCCGCCTATTCACCTTATTCTGTTGCTGAACATACGATAGGCTTAATTCTCGCTCTCAATCGGCGCATAACTCGCGCTTACAACCGCGTCCGCGAGGGGAATTTCTCTTTAGAAGGGCTTTTAGGTTTCGATTTGCATGGTAAAACTGTGGGGATCGTTGGTACGGGTAGAATTGGCATGATAACAGCCCAAATATTGCAAGGTTTTGGCTTACGACAAATCGCCGCCAGAAGCTACTCAAAATATAGAATATGTCTCGTTGTCTCAGCTTTTATCGGCGGCGGATATTGTTAGTTTGCATTGTCCTTTAACTGCCGATACCCACCATCTAATCAACGCCCAAACGATAGCGCAGATGAAAACAGGTGCTATGCTAATCAACACAAGTCGTGGTGCTTTGATTGACACAAAAGCCGTAATTATTGGCTTAAAATCAGGTGAAATCGGCTATCTAGGAATGGATGTTTACGAACAGGAGGGAGATTTATTTTTTGAGGACTTGTCAAGTACGGTGATTCAAGACGATCTTTTTGAGCGCCTACTCACCTTTCCCAACGTTTTGATTACTGGACATCAATCCTTTTTTACTAACGAAGCTTTGACAAGTATTGCCGAAACGACTTTGAATAATATCTCTGACTTTGAGGAGAGTAAACCTTGTTCTAATCAAGTTAAAGTAGGTCAAAACAAAGGTTAAGGCAAATAAATCAACTCTAGGAATAGAAACTTTAGTCTTTATTCATAACGCTCTCTATCTTGAAGTTGATGAATCATTTTCTGAGAATAAGTAAGGTTGAAAAATACTTGAAACCGTTTTCTTTCTTTTCGAGGCGGTGCTAATAGCCAGGATATCGCCGAGTAAACAATCTCAAGCGTTGTCATTCCCAAAAACCAACAGAGTAAAAAAATTATGGAATCCCAACTGCAACAACAAGAATACACAGATGCCACAAATATTGAGGTATCACCCGCAGGAAATATGGTAACTATAGAGCCAAGCACAGACGAGCAGTGGACGCGGGTAGGTTCTCAAGTTTCAGAATTTTTAGCCCAGCTACCCGAAATAATCGGCAAGTTTTGGGAAGATTACAAACAACCAATTACTAGCTTGGGGCTAATCTTCGCAGCAATTATTACAGTCAAAGTAGTACTTGCAATAATTGACGCTTTAAATGATATTCCTTTACTAGCGCCAACCTTTGAATTAATTGGTATTGCCTACTCAGCTTGGTTTGTTAACCGTTACTTGCTTCAAGCTTCAAACCGTCAAGAATTGGCGCAAGAAATTGACAAGCTAAAGGGAAAAGTAATTGGCAGTCAACAATTGCAATAAATATCATACTTTGTAAAAAAGAAGCGATCGCACTGACAACAAGCGATCGCTTCTTTTTATTTGGTATTACCTACATAAGCGGATGAAATTGGCTTTAATTTGCCCGTATGTACCATCGCTTGATAAACCATGGCTGCAACTTCGGCGCGAGTAGCATTACGGTTTGGTGCTAATGTATTGCGATCAGGATAATTGGCGACAATGCCTGCATTGGTTGCGGCTACAACTTTTTCTCTAGCGTAGTTAGGAATGTCGGCCGTATCTTGAAAAGACTGTAAAACTGATTCGGTAGAAGTTGAAGCAGGAAGTTTTAAGCCACTAGCAAGGGCCACCAAAACTTGCACTCGTGGAATTTCTTGAGTTGGGCGGAAAACGTCACCCGGATATCCTCGCAAAAATCCCGTTCTTGTAGCACTGTTGATAGCTGGAATACCCCAAAAATTAGTTTCAATATCTTTATAAGCTGTCTCTCCAGCTACAGATTTGTTATCAAAAGCATCCTGTAATAAAGCAGCAAATTCGGCGCGAGTTATCGGCTGATCTGGTCGAAAGTAATCTCCAGCATAGCCATTAACAACCCCGCGACTAGCTAGGGCATTAATATAGGGGCGCGCCCAATAATCCGGGGAAACATCAATAAAATTAATTGCTCCTACTCTTGGCGTTGGGGAAGCTGCAACCGTTGTATTAGGTACGACGACTGCGGGAACTTGCGATCGCACCTGTGGCACTTCTTCAGGAGTAATGCTAGGACTAACAGAAGGGAATAAGCTAGGTGTAGGTTGGCTTTCGGCCCTTGGTTGAGGCGAAGGGATAAGTAAAGGAGTAGAATTGCCTCCGCTCCCTGATAAAATGCGATCGAGGTTTAAGGCTTCGGGGTTGCGAGATAGCGACCACCAAATAATTCCGCCGATAGCACTAAAAGCAACCAAAATTCCGATAAAATCATCAAACCCTAACGGAGTTTTGTCCGATGAAGAAGGATCGGGCGGTAAAGAGTTTGTCATATTAAAAGCAAAAGAATATAGCCAAATTAAGCCACTAACTAGGGCTTTAGCGATACCTCTTTTGGGTAGGTTTTTTACAATACTCTTAGTAAACTCGGAATGCTACTTATGGCGGGTAAGGTGCGAATTTCATCTAGAGAAGCGTTAAAATCTCCTTCTCTAACGTCGTGAGTAACAACCACAATTTCGGCTAAGTTGTCGTGAATGCCTGTTTGTACCACTGATTCTAAGCTCACCCCATAATTGCCAAAACAAGTTCCCAATTTGCCAATTACCCCTGGATGATCTTGAGTGAGAAAACGAGCGTAGAAGCGCGTTATAAGCTCGTCCATCGGTGACTTTTGACAGTATTCTTGATGAGAGCAACTCATCAAAGTATGAGGTTTAGCGGTGCCAGTTTTTAAGAGGGCAGCGATCGCTAATATATCAGATACCACCGCACTAGCTGTTGCTCCTGCCCCCGCTCCTGGCCCAAAAAACATCACTTGTCCTATAGGGTCGCCTTCTACCAAAATAGCGTTGTAGACCCCGTTAATGCTGGCTAAAGGGTGGGTCTGCGGTACTAAAGTCGGGTGGACGCGCAGGGATAAACTATTGCTAGAAGCGGCTTTTTTGGCAATAGCAAGTAATTTGATTACAAAACCCAGCTTTTCGGCGTAATTTATATCTGCCTTGCCGACATTGCGGATACCTTCACAGTAAACATCTTGTAACTTTATGCGTCCGCCGAAAGCTAAAGAAGCAAGAATAGCAATTTTATCGGCGGCATCTAATCCATCTACATCCGCCGTGGGGTCAGCTTCGGCGTAGCCTAGTTGTTGGGCTTCGGCTAAAACTTCGGCAAAATCACTGCCGCGATCGCGCATTGCCGTCAAAATATAATTTGTCGTGCCGTTAACAATGCCTGTAACTGCTGTAATTCTATTTACACTTAATGATTGCTTTAAAGGTGTAATAACCGGGATGCCGCCGCCTACAGCCGCTTCTAACATCACGTATACCCCGGCGGCATTAGCTGCTGTGAATATTTCATCGCCATAACGGGCAATTACGGCTTTATTAGCGGTAACTACGTGCTTGCCATGATTAATTGCTTGTAAGATCAGACTTCGCGCAGGCTCTAAGCCGCCAATCAACTCTACGACTATATCTACTGCCGGATCTTGAACAATCGCTTCTAAGTCTGTAGTAACTACTGCCGTCGGCAAACTTACAGTGCGGTTTTTAGCTAGGGACTTTACCCCAACTTTGTATATTTCTACTTCTTTTAGCAACGCCTGACGACCAATAGGATCTAATAGCAGTTGAACTGTACCTGTACCTACCGTCCCTAAGCCCAAGATTCCTACTTTAAAAGTCACGAGTCCGTTACCAACATCACCAAAAACTATTGTAGGGGTGTATTTACCATACACCCCTACTTAATCTGCTGACTATGAGTATTTAATATGTTTCTACGTGCCAGCGACCAGCTTTTTTCATAGTCTTTTGGTACTCCATCCAATTTACGCCATCTTCTGCCGCCGCCGCCGATAGCGCCTCGTCAATACCGCCTTCCATGCCTTTCAAACCGCAAATGTAGGTATGAGTATTGTCTTTTTGAATTAACTGCCATAGTTCTTTAGCGTGTTCCGCTACCCGATCTTGAATGTACATTCTGCCACCTTCGGGGTTTTTTTGTTCGCGGCTAATGGCATAAGTCAAACGGAAATTATCTGGATATTGCTGTTGAATTTCCTCTAATTCCTCTTTGTACAAAATGTTTGGACTAGTAGGAATCCCAAAAACTAACCAAGCTAAACCATTAAACTTATAGTCGGGGTTTGCTTCTTGTTCGTTTTTCTTGAACATCCGCCATAAATAAGCTCTAAAGGGAGCAATACCCGTACCCGTGGCAAACATAATTACATTTGCGTTGGGGTCTTCGGGTAACAACATTTCCTTACCCACAGGCCCAGTAATTTTAACTTCTGTTCCTACTTCCAAATTACATAAGTGAGTAGAACAAACGCCGTAAATTGTCTCCCCGGTTTCGGGGTGCTTGTATTCTAGCTGACGAACGCATAAAGAAACAGTTTTATCGTCAACGCGATCGCCATGACGGGTAGAAGCTATTGAATACAACCGCAATTTTTCGGGTTTGCCGTTTTTATCTGTACCTGGGGGGATAATCCCAATACTTTGACCTTCTAGGTAGCGCAAATCGCCGCCAGAAATATCAAATATTAAATGTCGTACCGTACCAATACCACCATTGCCTACCAATTCTTCATTAGAGACACATTGACCGAGATAAGGAGCATTTGGACGGTAAATATTTACCGGAACATCTTTGTGTTTATCAGCCTTTGGTTTTGCTTGAGTCATAGACTTGCCTTCTTTTTCTGAACTTTGGGGCGCTACCTCATTTTCTACCGATGCTGAAGAATTATTCTGTTCGCTCTTAGCAGTTACAGCAGAATTGCTGCCCTTATTTTCAGATGATGTAATGTGACCGTTGGGTTGGTCTACATCTGCGGGGTGGATATTGACAATTTTGCCTCCCAACCGAGCGATGCGCTGCATTTCTTGATTCATGCGGCTATAAGGCACTCTAATAAAAACACTGCCACTTTGACGAATCTCAGGATCCATCTTGTCAGTTTCTTCGTTTTGACGGATGCCTACGACCTCGTACACAAACACCCGGCTACCAGCTTCGGTATTAGCTGCCCTATCTGCGGCGCTTGAATTATACATTGCTTAAATTTCTCCAAACCCTACTTAACTTAGGAAAATTTTTAACTTGCTATCAGACTTATGATACCGGATACCAGACCCTTAAGGCGCTGAGGGGGAAAGTTATTAAGGTTTGTTCGAGGAGTCAAAAAAAATGCTATTTCAGTTTTTTTTATAAAAATGTGCAACAAAACCTTAGCATAAGTAGATAAGCCAGACTAAAAAGCCTGAGCTTTAGGCATTGTAAGAGAGATCCTATTTTGGTAAAATCTACAATAACAATAGTAGTAAATACTTACCACAGCACAAGTTAATTGTTTTTTTCTCAGAGAAAAGCAACTTTTTGGTAAACGCATAGACAGTCTAGTAGCTCCTTGTGACTTGCGATCGCCAGTAATGGGGAACGAAAAACAAAATAAAGCATAGCGTGCTGCCTTATTGAGTCGCTACTTATTCAAAACTGCCCAAGTGGAGAAAAGACAGCTACAGACTTAAAGTGTAGAAAATTTAATTGAATGAATCATTTTGTTGATAGAGGAAAGCTATGACAAGTTCGTCGGATAGAGTAGTATTAATTGGAGTTGCCGGAGATTCAGGATGTGGTAAATCCACTTTTTTGCGTCGGTTAGCCGACTTATTTGGCGAAGAATTTTTAACGGTGATCTGTTTAGACGACTATCACAGTTTGGATCGCAAACAACGTAAAGAGACAGGAATAACCGCTCTAGATCCTAGAGCAAACAACTTTGACCTTATGTACGAGCAAATTAAAGCGCTCAAGCACGGTCAATCTATCAATAAGCCCATATACAACCATGAAACTGGGGAAATAGATCCGCCAGAACAAATCAATCCAAACCACATTGTTGTAGTTGAGGGTTTACATCCTTTGTACGACGAAAGAGTAAGAAGCTTGTTAGATTTCAGCGTGTATTTAGATATCAGCGATGAAGTCAAAATTGCTTGGAAAATTCAGCGCGACATGGCAGAAAGGGGTCATCGCTACGAAGACGTACTAGCAGCTATTAATTCTCGCCGTCCAGATTTTAGCGCCTATATTGAGCCTCAGAAAAAGTTTGCTGACGTGGTAATTCAAGTATTGCCTACTCAATTGCTCAAAGAAGACAAAGAGCGTAAAGTATTGCGAGTGAGAATGATCCAACGCGAAAACATAGAAGGTCTAGAGCCAGTCTACTTATTTGACGAAGGTTCAACTATTCACTGGACACCTTGCGGACGCAAGCTTACCTGTTCTTACCCAGGAATGCAAATGTACTACGGGCCCGATCCCTACAGCCAAGACAACGTTTCGGTTTTGGAAGTAGACGGTCAATTTGACAATTTAGAAGAAGTAATTTACTTAGAAACTCACTTGAGTAAAACTTCTACTAAATACCAAGGCGAAATGACTCATTTATTGCTGCAACACCGCGAGTATCCAGGTTCCAACAATGGGACAGGATTATTCCAAGTGTTGACAGGTTTAAAAATGCGGGCAACTTACGAGCGCTTAACAGCCACAGAATCTAAGGTTGCTGCCAGAGTGTAGAAAGTGCGATGGCACTTTATTAACAATTAGGGACGCTAACAAAGCGTCCTTTTTTTTGAGCCGAATGTATATGTCAAAATCTTAATAACAGCTTTTTTAGTATTTCTGCCATGACCGCCAGTATCAACGACTTACCAATCATCTACGAGCCCAAAATCGCCGAATCGAAATGGCAAAAGTATTGGGACGATAACCAAGTCTACAAAGCTGACCCCAGCCATCCGGGGGAACCTTACTGTATTGTGATTCCGCCGCCGAATGTGACGGGCAGTTTGCACATGGGTCATGCTTTTGAAAGTGCGTTAATTGATGTGTTGATTCGCTACCACCGGATGCAGGGACGAAATACTTTATGGCTTCCAGGTATTGACCACGCGAGTATTGCTGTCCACACAATTTTAGAAAAACAGTTACAAGCCGAAGGTAAAACGCGCCAACAATTAGGACGGGAAAAATTTTTAGAGAAAGCTTGGGCGTGGAAAGCCCAATCTGGGGGAACAATTATCAATCAACTGAAGCGTTTGGGCGTTTCGGTTGATTGGTCGCGGGAACGTTTCACGATGGATGAAGGTTTATCTAAAGCAGTAGTAGAAGAATTTACTCGGTTGTTTGCAGAAGGGCTAATTTATCGCGGTAAGTATTTAGTAAATTGGTGTCCTGCAACTCAATCGGCGGTTTCGGATTTGGAAGTAGAAAAGCAAGAAGTTGATGGGCATTTATGGCACTTCCGCTATCCGTTTGTAGATGATTCGGGCTTTGTAGAAGTAGCAACAACTCGCCCAGAGACGATGTTAGGCGATACGGCGGTGGCGGTAAATCCTAATGACGATCGCTATAAACATTTAATTGGCAAAATGTTGAAGTTACCAATTATGGGGCGCGAAATTCCTGTAATTGCCGATGAATTTGTCGATCCTACTTTTGGTACGGGTTGCGTGAAAGTCACTCCCGCTCACGATCCTAATGATTTTGGCATGGGTCAGCATCACGGGCTGCCTATGGTGAATATTATGAATAAAGATGGGACGCTGAATGAAAACGCGGGAGAGTTTCAAGGGCAAGATCGATTTGTAGCCAGAAAAAAGGTAGTAGCAAGATTAAAAGCTGAGGGTTTTTTAGTCAAGGTAGAAGATTATAAGCATTCTGTACCTTATAGCGATCGCGGTAAAGTTCCCATTGAACCATTACTATCTACTCAGTGGTTTTTAAAAATCCGTCCTTTAGCTGACAAAACTCTAGAATTTTTAGACGATAAATCTTCTCCTCAATTTATTCCCGAACGCTGGACGAAAGTTTACCGCGATTGGTTAGTTAAACTAAATGATTGGTGCATTTCTCGTCAACTTTGGTGGGGTCATCAAATCCCCGCTTGGTACGCTGTCAGCGAGACGGGAGGAGAAATTGCCGATAATACGCCTTTTGTAGTCGCTAAAACTGAAGCTGAGGCGCAAGCAAAAGCTATTTCTCAATTTGGGCAAGATGTGCAATTAAAGCAAGATCCTGATGTATTGGATACTTGGTTTTCGTCGGGATTGTGGCCTTTTTCAACCTTAGGATGGCCAGAACAAACGCAAGATTTAGCCACTTATTATCCTACAGCTACTTTAGTTACAGGCTTTGATATTATCTTTTTCTGGGTGGCGCGGATGACTATGTTAGGCGGTCACTTTACCGGAAAAATGCCGTTTAACGATGTTTATATTCACGGGCTAGTATTGGATGAAAATGGCAAAAAAATGTCAAAATCGGCAAATAATGGTATCGATCCATTATTGCTAATCGATAAGTATGGTACGGATGCTTTGCGCTATACGTTGGTAAAAGAGGTCGCCGGAGCGGGTCAAAATATCCGCCTAGAATACAACCGCAAAACTGACGAATCTCCCGCCGTAGAAGCAAGTCGCAACTTTACTAACAAGCTGTGGAATGCTTCAAGGTTTGTGATGATGAATTTGGACGGTTTGACACCGCAGCAGTTGGGACAACCGGAAACAAATTTGGAAAGCGCTGATAAGTGGATTTTATCGCGTTTCCATCAAGCAGTTATCGAAACAACAAGTCGCATTGATAGCTACGGTTTAGGGGAAGCAGCAAAAAGTTTGTACGAATTTATCCGGGGGGATTTCTGCGATTGGTATATTGAACTCGTAAAATCGCGCCTGCAACCCGAATCGCCTTCACGCAAAGCAGTACAACAAACTCTTGCTTACGTTTTAGACGGAATTTTGAAACTGCTACATCCCTTTATGCCCCACATTACCGAAGAAATTTGGCATACTTTAACTCAAAACAGCGATCGCGTCATCTTGGGCTTGCAACAATATCCTCAAGCTAATCAAGCGCTAATTGATCGGGATTTAGAAAATAGTTTTGAAATTATTACAGGTGCGATCGGCAAAATTCGCAATCTTCGCGCCGAAGGTGATATTAAACCAGGGGCAAAAATTCGGGTGATTTTGCAAAGCGAAAATGACACCGAACTCGATACTTTAACTCGCATCGGACAGCAACATATTCTAGACTTAGCCAAAGCCGAAAGCTTGGAAATTCTGCCAAAACAAGCTACAGACTCCCTAGGAAATGTCATTTCTGGAGTAGTAGGGACGGTAGAAATTTTGATTCCTTTAGCGGGGGTTGTGGATACCGAAGCCTTGCGAGGAAAGTTGAGAAAAGCATTAAGTAAAGTAGAAGCAGATATTCAGTCTCTTTCTAATCGGCTAAACAACCCTAAATTTGTCGATAAAGCCCCAGAAGACGTAGTTAAAACTATTCAAGATAACTTGCTTGAATCTGAAACACAAGCTGAGATACTGCGCGATCGCCTAAATAACCTAACTGATTAAACAATTACGGGCGCACCTAGCGCCCCAAAAAACTATGCTATACCTAGCTCAAGTTCAGAAACAAAAATCGCCCGGACAACTAGAACTACTCTTACTAGCTCATCAACAAAGCACTTACAAATGGGAAGTAGACGAACAAGAAAAAATAGTTAGTTTGGCTGAAGCGATCTCATTGCAAGAAGGGGTGTTAGTTTTACTCGAACTATCTCCCTCTGGAGAAATGCAAAGCCTTCAAGACGCGGCAAGTTGGGTGTTAGAGTTGGTCAAAACTTACTTAACTAGCGGCGTTACTCCAGCTTTTTTAAAAGCCGAAACCGAGAGAGCCGAACAGTGGCGACAGTCTATGACACTGCAAAATCAGGATTTGGCACGACGTTCTTTAGAAGTAGAAGCCCGTAGAGAACAAATCCAAGCCCTAGAAGAAAGTTTTAAACGGGATAAAGAAAATGAAAACTCTACCGAATCTTAAGTAATAGTTTTACAAAAATAGGTAGCGATCGCCAGATCCCCCTTAGCCCCCTTAAAAAGGGGAATTTAGGGGAAATGAAATCTTTAGCCAACAACACCAAAATCTTCAATCTATCGTCTTCGCCGTTAAGTTTTAACAATTACCGCAGTTTTAGCCACGCCATTAGTTTCGCTTTTAACTAAGGTTTCTCGAATCAAACGCGCGATCACTTTATTCGCCAAACGTCCCGCAACTTGTCTCCCTATTTGTTGTACTCCTGGGTTAGATAATAATTGGGGAATTTGCGAACTTACTTTGGTTGCGTCAAAGCCGCGTGACTGTTGCAAAATACCCCAGATTCTTTTGATATGCTCTAAAGTTTCTTCCTGTTCGGTGTTGACGGCGGGAGTTGGACTAACTACCATTGCTATAGGTTTAGCCCAAGGAATGTTAAATAAGACTTCGCGCAAATTATTAGTAACGTTGTTCAAAGCGTCTTTACTCAAAACATCTACGCTTTTAGCTAGTTCATCTATTAGATTGTTGCGAATCAAAGCCCCTCGTTCGGATGATAAAAACTCTAAAGTTTCATCAAGAACTTGATTTAGGTCGTATTCGTCGCTGCTACGAGCATTTTTGAGCAAGTTTTCCAAGCGATTCCAACGAAAACGTCCATCTTTAAATAGCAAGTCTCGCAACGATTCTCGCAACTCTGGCGCGGGATCTGTCAATAATCGCTTAGAAATATAAGGGTATGCTTCGCTAAGAACTTTAAAATTGGGGTCAATATAAATTGCAATTCCTTCTAACGTAACTAACGAGCGGATAATTAAAGCATAGTAAGCGGGTACGCGGAAAGGATACTCGTACATCAACGCCGATAATTGATCGGTGATGCTTTTAAAGTTCAATTCCGCCACACTAGCGCCCAAAGCATTACCAAAAATCTGCGCCAAAGCTGGAACAATTGGGGTAAGGTCTATTTCTGGGGTAAGAAAATCTAATTTGACATAATCGCGGGCTAAACCCTCAAAATCGCGGTTTACCATGTGTACGACTGCTTCAATCAAGCCATAGCGTTGATAGGGCTTGATTTCGCTCATCATTCCAAAATCTAAATAAGCTAATTGTCCGTCGGGAGTTGCTAACAAGTTTCCCGGATGGGGATCGGCGTGAAAGAAACCATGTTCTAGTAACTGACGCAAAGAACACTGTACTCCCACTTCAATTATGTAACGAGCGTCCACTCCTTGAGCGCGGATAGCATCTACTTGAGTCAGTTTAGTTCCAACGACCCATTCCATCGTTAAGACGCGACGATGGGTGTATTTCCAATAAATTTTTGGTACGTAAACGTCTTTCAAATGTCCATAAAGCTTGGCAAATCTTTCGGCGTTTTCGCCTTCGTTGATGTAGTCCATCTCCTCAAAGATGCGTCCGCCAAACTCATCTAAAATTGCAACTAAATCGCTCCGCAAGCGTTTAATATTTTTATTTGCCCAAGTTGCCATGCGGCGCAAAATGTACAAGTCTACAGCAATGGTTTCTTGCAAATCGGGGCGCTGGACTTTAACAGCTACAGTTTCGCCAGTTTTAAGCTTTCCTTTATATACTTGCCCCAAAGAAGCCGCCGCTATAGGTTCGGGGGATAATTCAGCATAAATATTTTCGGGGCGATCGCCTAATTCTTCTTCAATAAACTGGTAAGCAATTTCGTTTCCAAAGGGCGGTATTTGGTCTTGCAAGCGGGTCAATTCGTCCAAATAGGCTGGGGACACCAAATCGGGACGAGTAGACAGTGCTTGCCCAATTTTGATATAAGCGGGCCCTAATTTTGTTAATAATTCTTTTAGCTGGATGGCGCGTTTAGGTTCGTTGCGATCGCTTAATCCTCTTTTTTTATCCCACCACACGCCCAAAGCAAAGCTAATAGTGGGAAATATAACTGTAAAAATACGTCCTAATACTTCTAGCGGCTTTTGTCGATAATGGGCGGCTATAACTTCTGGGTCGTAGCGTAACAACTCTGGCTTAACAATTTCAATTTCGGGTTCTAGCCTTCTATCCCCGTTTAAATCTGCCTCAATTTCTGGTGATTCTACTAAAATTATCTTCCCCGGCGCTGTATTGACCGGAAGCTCTACTAAGTCGTTCTTAAGGTTCATGAATATAAAACCGCACTACCGCATCGGTATTAAGTATTGTAACAAATTGCTGTTAATATATTGATTTTTACTCGGCTTTATTTTAGTGCGCCTAAAGTATGTATTTGATAACTGTTATTTATTCTCCCTTGCGGCGATCGCAAAATAGTCTAACTAGAGATTGATTAATACTGGTAAGCCGTGCCTCGTTTAAAATTAAATGTAAGTCTCCTTTAGAACCATGACGACTCCTCAGTTTCAAGATGCTTTCGATGTAATTGTAGTTGGTGCAGGTCACGCAGGCTGTGAAGCCGCCCTAGCTGCCGCCCGTTTGGGCTGTCGGACTTTACTGCTGACCTTGAATTTAGATAAAATTGCTTGGCAACCTTGCAATCCCGCCGTTGGGGGCCCCGCCAAATCGCAGCTAACCCACGAAGTAGACGCAATAGGTGGAGAAATTGGTAGAGTAAGCGATCGCACCTATCTACAAAAGCGCGTATTAAACGCCTCTCGCGGTCCGGCGGTGTGGGCATTGCGGGCGCAGACAGATAAGCGCGAATACGCCCAAGTAATGAAAGGGATTGTTGAAAACCAAGAGAATCTCACCATCCGCGAAAGTATGGTAACGGATTTGGTAATTGGTGCTAACGATGAAATAATCGGCGTTGAAACGTATTTTGGAGTAGCATTTCAAGCCCCCGCCGTTATTTTGACTACCGGGACATTTTTAGGGGGAAAAATTTGGGTAGGTAATAAATCAATGCCTGCGGGAAGGGCGGGAGAATTTGCCGTTGAGGGATTGACGGAAACCTTGAATAAGTTGGGTTTTGAGACGGGAAGGTTAAAAACTGGAACCCCAGCGAGAGTTGACAAGAAGTCGCTCGATTACAGTAAAATCGAACCTCAACCGGGGGATGAAGAAGTACGCTGGTTTAGTTTTGACCCCGATGTATGGCTAGAAAGAGAGCAAATGCCTTGTTATCTTACTCGTACTACTCCCCAAACTCATCAATTAATTAGAGATAATTTGCATTTATCTCCGGTTTACGGCGGTTGGGTAGATGCTAAAGGACCGCGTTATTGTCCGAGTATTGAAGATAAAATTGTCCGTTTTGCTGACAAAGAAAGCCACCAAATATTTATCGAACCTGAAGGGCGCGACATTCCCGAACTTTATATCCAAGGCTTTTCTACAGGTTTGCCCGAACTAATCCAGTTGCAAATGCTAAGGACTTTGCCAGGGTTAGAAAATTGCGTCATGCTGCGCCCAGCTTACGCGGTGGAATACGACTATTTACCCGCAACCCAGTGTTATCCAACTTTGATGACAAAAAAAGTTCAAGGTTTATTCTGTGCGGGGCAAATCAACGGCACTACAGGCTACGAAGAAGCGGCGGCGCAAGGTATTGTAGCAGGAATTAATGCGGCAAAATATTCGCAGCATCAGGAAATGGTGATTTTTCCCCGCGAACAAAGTTATTTAGGTACATTAATTGACGACTTGTGTACTAAAGACTTAAGAGAACCTTACCGTATGCTGACAAGTCGCTCGGAGTATAGGTTATTATTGCGCTCGGATAATGCCGATGAACGTATGACACCAGTCGGTAGAAAAATTGGTCTAGTTAGCGATCGCATTTGGGAATTATTTACCCGCAAACAAGCCAATATTACCGCCGAAAAAGAACGTTTGCATTCTACAAGAATTAAAGAACATAGCGATATAGCAAAACTAATTGCTGCCGATATCCAACAAGCAATCAAAAACTCAATTACTTTAGCCGACTTGCTGCGTCGCCCCGGCTTCCATTACGCTAATTTAGCTCGTTACGGACTGAGTAACCCAACTCTTACCACCGCCGAAAAAGCAGGCGCAGAGATTGATATTAAATATTCTGGTTACTTGCAACGCCAGCAAAATCAGATAGATGCAATTTCCCGTCACGCCAATCGCCCGTTAAAAGCAGATTTAGATTACTCGACGATTGAGACTCTTTCTAAAGAAGCAAGGGAAAAACTATCTAAGGTAAAACCTTTAACTATCGGGCAAGCCGCTAGAATTGGTGGAGTTAACCCCGCCGATGTTAACGCTTTGCTAGTTTACTTAGAATTTCGCGATCGCAAAGCAAATTCAACCGTCTTATTAGCCTAAAATATCTACTCCGAGGAGTTTTAAAAGTGGGATTATTTGATGATTTCAGCCGTTTTCTGGAAAGCCGTTTAGAAGAATTTTTAAAAAATAATCCCCATTTGGAGTTAGAAGCACTTTTAGAACAGTTGCGCGAACAGGAAGAAGATACGTTAAGACTAATCGCCGACTTACAACTGCAAGAAAAGCGAAGTCAAGATGAAATTTTAGCCAAAGCCCAAGATATTCAACGCTGGCATATTCGGGTAGAAAAAGCAAAAACCGCGAATAGATTAGATTTAGCCGAAGCCGCCCAACAAAGAGAAGCAACATTACTTAGAGAAGGAAATCAACGTTGGGGACAAATGCAAGGCATAAAAGAGCGCGTCGCCCAAGCTAAAGAACTTCTAAAACGCATCCAGCAGCGCCGCCAAGAGGTACAAACTAAAGTTACCGAAGCCCAAGCAACACGCACCTACGGAGCTTCTCAGCGCCTAGAAACCGCCGGATGGAATCAAACCCGCACCTACGGCGGACGTGATGATCTAGACGATGCTTTTCGCCGTTGGGAAACTCAAGACGAATTAGAGCAATTAAAGCGAAATATGGGAAAGTAGGGGCGCACAGCGTTTAATGTTTATAAATTTGCCGTGCGATCGCGCTTAAATTTTTTTTGATGTAGAGAGACGTTGCACTGCAACGTCTCTCTTACTATTTGGGATTAGAAGGTTTGAGTTGTAGCAGCGCCAATACTTCATCTTTCAACGGCAAAAAGAACCCCAAACGTTTATCAGCGTTAGAAACCACTGCCAAAACTGCCCCGCATAAGATATAAAAAGGCAGTAGTACAGTTACATTTTGCGCCCATTGATACAACTGGGCGATCGCAAATAATCCTAAAAAACAAGATAACCAAACTTTCATAAATTATGTTGAGTGGAAAAGGTTTTGTTGCGCTTGCAAACTCATTGTATATTTATAAGTTTTCTTTGCCCCGCTTAATCTCCTTGCGGACATTCTTCCCACAAAGTAGTTATTTCTCGCAAACTTTGATGATTGCCATCGCCCAAAATTAAATGATCCAATAACGGAATCCCCAATATCTGCGCTCCCGACAACAACTGGCGCGTCAACTCAATATCTTGAGAACTTGGTTCTACACTACCCGATGGATGGTTGTGAGCAACTACAACTCTCGTCGCCCCTTGACGAATCACCTCTCGAAAAATCTCGCGGGGAGGTGCGAGGGTTTCTGTCGCCGTACCGATAGTAATTACCTGCGTACCTAACAACCGATTTTTGACATCTAATAATAGCACGGCAAAACGTTCTTGAGATTGCCACATCAAATGTTGACTCAATGCCGCCGCCGCTTCTTGGGGGCTTTCAATCGGTGTCCGATCCAATGGACGCGATTGAAATACACGTTTTCCTAATTCCACCGCCGCTAAAATTGTAGTTGCCTTCGCAGGTCCAATTCCATCAATCTGCATCAATTCTTGAACGCTGACTTCTCTTAAAACTGCCAAAGGATCGCGATCGCACTTGCTCAGTTCTTGTAAAATATGTTGCCCTAATCCTACTGCCGAAAGTTTACCCGCTCCTTGTCCTGTACCTAATAATATGGCAATGAGTTCCGCCGTTGCCAAAACTTGAGAACCATGAGCCATCAAGCGTTCGCGCGGTCGTTCGGTGGTTGGCAAATCGGCAATTCTTAGGCAATAGGTCATAAAGGTAATTACTTAGCAACTATCCTTATTTATCCCATCTAAGTCTAAAAATTCACATAACTTTTCTAAATATAATTAGCGATCGCATTTTGAAACATTGATTTGTTGGCTTTTCAGGTTTAATTCCTCAAACAACGGTACTGCTCAATTTTCGGTTAATTAACCCTTGTTACTCACAACTGCCGACCAATGACTTAACTTAGTTAACCCGTTTATAGTAAAGGTGCTGGCTGCTCAATTCTTCGTTACGGAATAACTTTTATGACTTCTGACCAGCCCTCTAAGCAATCTACTGATGAAGTGTCCGTTTCAGAGCAGCCTGGCGATAACTTATTTCCCATCGTTGGTATTGCTGCTTCGGCGGGTGGACTAGAAGCTTTTATAGATTTGCTGACGTACTTACCTGTCGATACAGGAATGGCTTTTGTATTAATTCAGCATTTGGCTCCTGACCACAAGAGCTTGCTAGCAGAGATTTTGGCAAGAAAGACAAAAATGCTTGTCAGTGAAGTAGTAGACGGTGTAGTAGTAGAACCAAATCACGTTTACATCATTGCGCCCAATACCAAAATGATTTTAGCTCAAGGAATGCTAAGACTTGCGCCGCGTGAGAGGGTTGAAGGAAAATATATGCCTGGGGATGCCTTTTTTACCTCCTTAGCCGCCGAGCAAGGTAGTAAAGCGATCGCAGTTATCTTATCTGGAGGTGATGGGGACGGATCTTTGGCATTAACACATATTAAAGCTGCCGGGGGTGTAACTTTTGCCCAGTGTGAAGGAACGGCAAAATTTGACAGTATGCCCAATACTGCGGTAGCCACAGGGAATGTAGATTTTATTTTGCCTCCCCAAAAAATTGCCGAAGAACTAGCAAAGCTAAGTATTCATCCTTTTATTGCTCCCCAACCAACAGCCAAACTGGTACAAAATTCTCCGCAAAGCATTGAAGGTATACAGCTAATTTTTGCCTTACTCAAATCGTCAACAGGTGTAGACTTTAGCAAATACAAGCTCACCACCATTGCTCGACGAATGCAGCGCCGAATGCTGTTGTACAAAATAGAAAAGCTAGAAGATTACGCCCAGTATTTGCAAAACAACGAGGCGGAAGTTAAAGCACTGTTTGCAGAAATTTTGATTCATGTTACTGGTTTTTTCCGCGATCCTTTAGCTTTTCAACAGTTGACACAAAGTTTTCCAATTATCACCAAAAACAAAACAGCAAATTCACCCATTCGGATTTGGGTTGCTGGATGCTCGACCGGGGAGGAAGCTTACTCGATTGCCATTTGTTTGCTGGAATTTTTGGGAGAAAAATCCCTTAATCTACTCATTCAAATATTTGCCACCGATATCAGCCAGACGGCGATTGAATTCGCTAGAACAGGAGTTTATAGCGATGTGCAAATGGCGGAGGTTTCACCAGAACGCCGCGATCGCTTTTTTACTAAGCTAGAGTCTGGCGGCTATCGAATTAGTAAAGCTGTCCGTGAATTATGTGTATTTGCCCGTCAAGACATGAGCAGCGATCCACCTTTTGCCAATTTGGATCTAGTTAGCTGTCGCAATGTGATGATTTATTTGGCAGCGTCGTTACAAAAACAGGTTTTATCTATTTTTCATTACAGTCTCAACTCTAAAGGAATTCTGATGCTGGGCAATTCTGAAAGCACTACTCAACACTCGCTATTGTTTGCTGTAGTTGATAAAAAGCACAGAGCTAAAGGGATGTTGCAATCGGCAATCAATGCTGGGATACGTCCGGCGTGGTTCGTTGCCGATGAAGTTTATAGTCGGGACGCCTCTTTCTGGCGGTGGCTGGAGCAGACGGCGATACAGCCCTAC
>JAHHGY010000069.1 GCA_019359635.1 Chroococcus sp. CMT-3BRIN-NPC107 | reverse complement strand
TAAGTGCAAAAATCATCAATCTCACAAAATAAAGCTTCTAAACTAGACATAGATGGAGGCGCTGAATACGTTAACTTCATTTCAGCTTACTTGCCTCCTCCTTTTCTTATCCCGAACTGACGTTAAACTAGCAGTGAAAGTGAGCGGCGACAATCCCATCTGAATGCTAGACTATAAAACTTTATACGAGCGCTCTATATATTGTTCTCAAGGAGTTTGGTGAAAAACTCGCCCTTATGATTGATATATGTGTCCATATCTCCATCCGCATGAAATCGCTTTAATTGATTGAGTTCCTCTACCTTTTCGGGCTGTGCAAGCAATAAGTTTCGACTTTTGACAAAGATATCGCTTTTAGAATCTTGAATCACTAACTGAATCCCAACCGGAATGTTAGACCCTTCCTCAACTTTAAAGCTGGCATAAGATTCGGTCCAATTTTCAAGTTGATGATTGCAATATTCTGTCTGCAAAAGAACAATCGCTTGATTAAACTCCTGTAACGCCACAGAGACTTGCAAATCTAAATCCCCTTTCGTCAGTAAATTTGGCACTGAGATTGCCCCAATGTGTTCAACTTGTGCCGTAGGAACTAAATGCAGAATCTTTATCCGATGGTTTTCAAACAGGGCTGCTATTTTCTGAAGATAGCTTTGAGAAGGAATGAAAAACTGTACTTTTTCCATATTTTGCATATTCATACTGGACAAGGTGTTAGCCGGAAAAATTCTTTACGAAAGCTTGAAGTGTTCAGGCGATCGCGCATTGAGCAAATAAACAATATTGCAAGTGCGATTGCAAAGATTTCCTAAACGTCACCTTCTAGATCCTCTATGTCATCTAAAGTTAGCGGTGCTTGGGCGCTATGGCGAACATACAACGCATAAACTGTGGCACCTCGAATCGTAAAAAGCACTCGATATACATTTTTGGCTTTTCCATAAAGGAGTTGCCGCACTTCTTCGGGAAAAATCTCATGTTCGACTGATAAGGCACAGCGTTGGGGCTTTTCTTGTAGAGTCGCGATCGCATTCATTAATCCTCGAAACCAACGATCGGCAAGTTCAGGATTACGCTCTCGATACCAGCGATAGGCTAAATCAATCTGAGCTTCCGCAATTGGGGTAATCTCAACCTGAAATACCATACTTTTGTTGCATTTCTTGAACGAAATCCCCAATAGGGCGAGTTTGACGACGCTCTAGTTCCTCAAAGCCTTGCCCAATACCCGCAATTGTTTCCAACCGATCTATCAGTTGGCGTAGTTTGGCAGGATCGATTTTGCTAGGATCTAGAAAGGTAACAAGAACCTGTGATTCTCTAACATCTTGTGGTAGCTCGGTAAGTTGAACTTGCCCATCAAGGTAAGTTCCGGCGATGGTTTTTAGCATAGGTTGCCTTTGGCTTTGGATCTTTTTCAATTTTAAGCTGATAAACACTATTGCAAGTGCGATCGCACTCATTCTATATATCTTGGGAATTAAAGCGATCGCACATTCACGCAACTCGATCAAAGCGCAAACTGCGAGATGTGCCATCATCAACAAAACTTTCTTGACCAATACCTACTAATTCGACAATTATTCCTCGTGTTGTTGGTTGCCAATTACCAGTGCGATTACCCAAGGGGTAGCGCCAGGGGCGATCGCCTATTTCTACTACATAATGCTGTTCTTCTTCGTATACGCGAATAGTTGTAGTTGCAAAGTCGCCATTTTTATAAGCAAAAGTATGTCCATCATCTTCGTATAGTGTAAATTCGCCTGTCCCTGGATAAATTCGTAAAGTTAAAGAATCAAGGGGTTGTTCGTCTACATATTGCATCACTGGTTGCATCGGAATAATTGCCCCCGCACGCACATATAAAGGCATTTTTTCTAAAGGTGCGTGTGCCAGAATGTGACATTCTCCTTCGTAAACTTCCCCCGTCCACCAGTCGAACCAAGTACCTTGAGGCAAATAAACTGCCCGATGTTCGACTCCTGGGCGATAAATTGGGGCTGCCATAATTGAAGCACCTAGCATTACTTGATCGTATAATTCGTAAGTTTTGCGATCGTTGGGAAAATGGTACAAAAGTGGGCGTAAAATCGGCGCTCCCGTCGTTGAAGCTTGCCAAAATAGCGTGTAGAAGTAGGGTAGTAATTGGTAACGCAGATTAATGTATTGGCGGCAAATGTTTTCAGTGCGAAGTCCAAATACCCAAGGTTCGTGTTGAGCCGTAGACATAGCTGAGTGTCCGCGCATAAATGGGTAAAGCATTCCTACTTGTATCCACCGCGCAAATAATTCCGCCGTTGCATTTCCTGCAAAACCACCTACATCGCAACCTACAAAAGCAACACCCGATAAGCCCATATTGCACAACATGGGCAAAGACATTTCTAAGTGTTCCCAAAGTGATTGATTGTCACCCATCCACACCGAAGACCAACGTTGCACCCCAGCATAACCCGATCGCGTTAATACAAAACTTCTCTGGTTGGGGCGGTGTTTTTCTAAACCTTCATAACTTGCTTTAGCCATATTTAAACCGTACAAGTTATGAACTTCGGCGTGGGTTGCACTATCTTCTTCTGTACCTTGAGGTGCATCTAAAGGAAAGTAAATTTTCTTTCCAGGTTCAGAAAATGGGCGATCGTTTATTGTCGGTTCGTTCATGTCGTTCCAAATTCCCGCTACGCCCATATTAGTTAGGCTTTGATGCAAATCTCCCCACCACTGACGCACATCGGGGCGCATAAAATCGGGAAAAACTGATTTTTCGGGCCAGACATAACCATGAAATAATTGTCCGTCAGCTTTGCGGACAAAGTAATCATTGGCTACGCCGCTATCAAATACGTGATAATCGGCTTCGGGTTCGTATTTCACCCCCGGATCGATAATTGTTACAGTTTTAAAGCCATCATTTGCCAATTCTCCCACTAGCTGGGCGGGATTGGGGAAGCGCTTAGGACTCCAGGTAAATACGCGATAGCCGTTCATATAGTCAATATCGAGATGAATGACATCGCAAGGTATGCGGCGAGTGCGAAACTCTTTAGCTATTTGGCGTACCACGTCTTCCGATTCGTAACTCCAACGACATTGATGATAGCCTAGCGCCCATTTTGGTGGCATCGGCATTCTACCTGTAAGTTGAGTGTAAGTGTCTAAAATCTGGGCAGGTTCTGCGCCATAAATAATGTAATAGTCTAGTTCTTGTCCCCGCGTTTCCATTCGCAAAACTCCTGGTTGTTCTGCGCCGATATCAAACTGACTCCAAAAAGTAGTATTAAAAAATATTCCGTAAGCAACTTGAGGACGCAATACTATAAAAAACGGAATTGCTTGGTACATCTGGTCACTCAGCGAGCCATAATCGAGAGCGTCTACAGTCCAGTTGGTTTTACGTTCGGAAAGCTTGTCTAATAAACCTGTACGTTCGCCAAAACCATAAAAATGTTCGTTTTCTTCAATTTTTTTCCATGCTGCTACACCGCCTTTACGCCAGCCCATAGGAGTAATATCTTGAGCAAAAGGGCGATCGCACTTGTCATAACAACTAATTTGACATGGATTTTTGTTAACTTTAACTTTGATTAGTTCGGTGGTAAGTTCTATAACTTCGTCATTTTCAACTAAATCGACTGGTGCGATTACCCTTTGGGTAGCGCCAAGGGCGATCGCAAACTCGCTATCATCTATTGTTACAGCCCACGAACGACGGGGCATAAATTCGCCTTTTGGTGCGAGGCGGACGCGGATTAAGTTTGCTGCAAGTATAGTAATAATTAGGCAACCGCTATCAAAGTGCAATTGAATTGAAGTGCGATTTTGGTTGATAGTTTCTACAGCACCAAGGGTTGACCAAGGTTGTTCAATTGTTCCTAACTGTCCAAAATACTGCGGCATATCTGCGTCTCTTTGTTAAAGCCCTAAGCAAGACTATTTTTTCAAACCTTCATCTAATTAAAATCATTCCAGCGCTAGAAGTTAATAAAATCTGTCGTTGTGGGTAGCATTAAAAAGCAGACAAATAACACTCAAGTAAGTTGCAAGTGTTAGTCGTAGTAAATCAAACTTGCAATTAAAGTCACTGGGGAAACTGTCATGCGTTGGGAATTTGGGCGGAGAAGTAGCAATGTCGAAGATCGTCGCGGTGCAGGGGTTTCTGGCCCAGTAGTCGGCGGCGGTATTGGGTTTGTTGTGTTGTCGCTAATTGCTATGTTTTTAGGTGTAGATCCGGCAATTTTGGAGCAAGTTGCACCTACTAACGATAATCCAACTGCTGTAAATAGGAATTCTCCCGAAAACGCTCGCCTTGCAGACTTTGTTTCGGTAGTTTTAGCCGATACTGAAGATACTTGGAAGCCTATATTTAGAGAGATGGGCAGAAACTATGTAGAGCCTACTTTAGTGCTTTTTTCCGATAGAGTAGAATCAGCCTGCGGTTATGCTCAAGCGGCGGTTGGTCCTTTTTATTGTCCTGCTGACCAAAAAGTATATATCGATTTAAGTTTTTACCGAGATTTGCAAGAGCGTCTGCAAGCACCAGGGGATTTTGCTCAAGCTTATGTAATTGCTCATGAAGTTGGACATCACGTCCAGAATTTAATGGGAATATCTGATAAAGTTCGTTCTTTGCAGAGTCGAGTTAGTGAAGTAGAAGCAAATCAACTTTCTGTCAGGCTAGAATTGCAAGCTGACTGTTTTGCAGGTATTTGGGCAAACAAAGCTCAAAATTCACGGCAGATTTTAGAAGCGGGTGATATAGAAGAAGCGTTAAATGCTGCAAGTAGTATTGGTGACGATCGCTTGCAAAGTCAATCTAAAGGCTATGTAGTTCCAGAATCCTTTACTCATGGTAGCTCGGCTCAAAGAGTGCGCTGGTTTAAAAAGGGAATTCAAACTGGAGATGTAGAGCAATGCAATACTTTTGAAACCGCTAGACTCTAACTATAACAATGGTATTGCTTGAGCTAAACTACTGCAAACGCTAGTAAAAAAGTCTAAATCTAGAGTTTCAATGCGATCGCTTTGTTTGTGATAGTGAGGATTTCTCAGCATGGCGGTATCTGTAACCATTATTGCTTTATAACCTCGATCCCAAAATGGCGAGTGATCGCTCCAGCGCGTCTGCGGAACAATTAACCCCCGATTGGGTGCAGGTAGCCATGAACACGCTGTACCATGTTTACGCATATTCCCACTTAGGCTAAGTAAGTCAGGGATTGTTGGTAAATTGCCAATCAAAGCAATAAAATCTCCGGTATTTGGGTAAATACGCTCTAAAGGCGACGGATAACGCTGAGAACCAGGCGTAGAATCGCAATAACCCAGCATTTCTAGAGAAAGCATTAATCTTAGCGGCTGCTGTTGGCTTTGCAATTTAGTAGCGTAATCAATACTCCCCAATAAGCCGTATTCTTCCATATCAAAAGCAACTAGCTGAAGTGGGTGCTTAATTGGTTGTGCGGCAAAGATTCTTGCTAATTCTAATAAAGCTGCAACCCCCGTAGCATTATCATCTGCACCAGGCGATCGCGGAACACCGTCATAATGTGCGCCAATTAAAATCGGTGGCTTTTTGCTGTCATTGGCGGCGGGTAAATGCAAAATTAGGTTTTGGTGAGTTGTACCGTTTACTTGAAACTCGTGAATTTCTACGCTTCCCCACTGTTGCAATTGCTCGTGGATGTATTGTTGAACGAAAAAATGCCCCGCCGTCGAGAAGTAAGGATCGTGATCGCGTACCAGTTGAATGAGATGATTGTATAAACGTTCTTTAAGATCCACGTTCTTAAACAAATTCGCCTCTAGCTACCATAATTACTTTACCGCCCACAAAAACCTCAATGTCTGCGTCCGTTTTTTTAGCTTTCAATAATAAAAGTGAATCCCTGCCAATTTCGTAACCTTGCTCGACGCGAATATCAATAGAATCTGCGCCAAAATAAGCATAATTCGCTAAATATCCAGCTAAACAACCATTAGCGCTCCCTGTAGCCGGATCTTCGGGAACACCTAAGTAATCACAAAATACGCGCACGTTTAAGTTATTTCCTTGGTGATAGGTTTCTGGGCAAAATATCAAAATTGACTTAGCTTCGGTATTACTAATCAATTCAAAATATTTTTCTAGATTTACCTTAGCTTTTTTGACTGCGGCTAAGGTTTTTAAAGGCACAATTATAAATGGTAAGCCTGTAGAAACTTCCTGAATTGGAAAGCTAGTATCTATATCGTCTGTAGGTAAATTTAATACTTGTGCGATCGCATCAATTGCAAATGTCTGTCCAAAAGTTGGCGGTTTCTGTTGCATCCACAGCAAATCTACAGAATTATCTGCGTAGTGCAGAGTTACAGGTATTTGCCCAACTTTTAAGTTTAAGGTAACTTTTTCTACTGGTTGCTTAATAACTTCTTGCTGAATAATATATGCAGTGCCTAATGTAGGATGACCAGCAAAAGGAATTTCTTGCGCTGGGGTAAATATTCGCACGTCATAACCACCCTCGCGGCTGTGATTATTAGTAATAAAAGTTGTCTCAGAATAGTTGATTTCTTTAGCTATACGCTGCATTTGGTGACTGGTTAAAGTTCCAGCATCCACAAAAACGGCTAGTTGATTGCCGTTATATTTTTCTTGGGCAAACACATCGACAATATAATATTTCACGGATCGCTATATTTTAGAGTTTGTTTTTGATTTTAGGCTAATAAATGCGATCGCTCTCACACTTCAATCTTTGTCACAGCATTGTTCTGTATATTATGTCCAAAAATAACTTTGATGCTTATATATTGTTCTTGAGTAAAAGATTATACGGAAAATTTCAGTACAATAAATAGCTTGGCATTAATACTTACTCCATGAAGAAGCCTTTGCTTATAGTTGTTACAGGATGCCCAGGATCGGGCAAGACCACTCTAGCGCATACTCTTGCAAGAAAGATAGGATGCCCGACGATATGTCGTGATGAAATCAAAGAAGGATTTGTTAATACGATGCAAAGTAGTCATGAGTCTCTCGGAAAAGATGTTAATCAAGGCATATACGCCACATTTTTTGAAATTTTGGACTTTTTGCTATCTAAGCAAATAACACTGGTAGCTGAGGCAGCGTTTCAACATAATCTCTGGGTAGCACCATTAGAACGACTTTTGCAGACATCACAAATAAAGATAGTAGTTTGCACGGTTGACCCTCATTTAGCTAGAACCCGTTTTATTCAACGAGGCTTATCCGATCCAAATAGGCTGAGATTTCATGGTGACTGGGGAGTGCGCGCTGCTCAAAAAGGCATCGAATTACCTTTAGGAAATTACGAGCCGCCGCTTTTACCTATTCCTACGCTCGAAGTTGATACCAGTGACGGGTACCGTCCCAATTTGAACGACATTGAATCATTTTTGCTAAAAGGGTTGTAACCTTTGGTGTAATGAGTGGAGGCGATCGCCCTTATTCTGCTATTCAATGAGAAAGTTATAATTTTGCTAGGCACAAAGGTTAATTGTTTGTGGATATCAGTGTAATAGAGGTAAAAATGTTGATAGCTCTCAATAAACCATCTTTACTGATTCATGACATTCAGCTTGAAAAAGTTGGTGGCTGGAATTTATTTAAGTTCAGCGAACCTCTGCAACTGCGAATGAATAGCCTTCTGGAAAAGAAGAAAGCCGATTGGATAACTCCAGATGAAATTGCTGAACTAGATGCGATTGGCGAGTTAGACCGCATTTTCACTCATATGAACGCCATGCTTGCGGCTCAAAATGTCAATTAAGGATGAATAGTAACGTCTATGGTAAACCTGGATAACTTCACACAGAAAAGTACAGAGGATTTGAAACAAGCTGTATTGCATCTAGTTACTGGACGCGATGGTGATTCTTTGGCGCAAAAAAATCAGTTTTACAAGACAGAACTTGCAGCGCTATTTACAGAACTTCAGCAGCGCAATCCAGTTCCAGTTGCCAGCGAACAGGCTTCTTTAGTTCAGGGAGTTTGGCTGTCTCTCTGGTCTACAATTCCCTTTCAAGACATTTTTCCAGGACGTATCCGCGACCAATCCTACCAAATCTTTCACCCAGATGGATACTACGCCAACATGGCACGGTACGCTCCTGGTTCTCGCATTCCTTTATTGAAAAATCTATCTTCGTGGCTGGTGGCTTATGACTTTATGCTGATTCAACGGTACGAAGTCAAAAATCAGCAATGGTTGATTCAAAATGTGGGCGTTGAGCAAGCGTTGCGAATCCGAGCTAAGTCTTTTACTGTTGATATGGCAGATGCTTGGTTTACAAAAGCCGTTGCTTCTCCTAAGTTGACTAAATTGAAGAACTTAGATCGAACTACAACTAAAAAGGTAGAGAAAATTCTTCAAGCTACTCCCCAGTTAGAGCATCTTTACTGCGATCGCGACTTTCGGATTGTGAAAACTCAACGAGAGTCCAAGCAACGAGCATCTTATACGATCGCCATCCGCAAATTTTAGGAAAATGGTAGCAAGCGCGATCGCAAATTGGATTTGAAACCATCAATTTAAAGATATCTTGGCGACTTCTTATAGTCCCAATATCCATAAATACGGTTAGTTGATTGCCGTTATATTTTTCTTAGGCAAACACATCGACAATATAATATTTCATCGGAGATATTTTTTAGAGAAAGCTTTGGCGGAGATGTTGTAGAAAGGGAGCCAATTTCTAAATTCCTCTCTCAAGCTTGGTAGAGGGATTTAGGTGAGGGAAAGGATTCACGGAAGAAGGCGAATGATTAGTTAGTGTACAACTATTTAGCACTACAAGTTATTTACCAAATAATTTTCTGGTTTTTGTAGCATAAGCTACAAAGTTTTAATTACTTCTACCTCGCCAAAAGATTATTAGTAAATTTTTATTTATTTTCAGGAATCACCTCTTATTCGTTTGAAGAAAAAAGCAATAGAATAATTCAATTCATCTGAGGATAATTCTATTGACGAAGATAATACGCTTTATCAATCGAAAAGTTTAGAAATTGACAAGGGAGACTTACTCCAGTGGAATCTTAGCAATGTTAAAAAGTATAAAGCATAACAAATTTTTATCTTGTTAGCTAATTATTAGATTAATGGGAGGTTCAGAGGTTTCGGAGTTAGAAAGCCAGTTTAAAACAGTTTTTAAGATGAGAAGCTAACTCCTATCACCAGAAAGATAAAAACAACATTTTTCATGAGTTTCTGCACTCTTGCTAAGTTAAGGATTTTTCGGCATGACAGGCTGTCTTATTTATATACATTAATGTTTAAAAATACATATTGTATTACGACTTCAAGAGAAATGAATTCATCAAAAAATATGGGTATATTACAAAATTAGCTAAAACTTTATCGGGAGCAAACAAGGCCTAAAAATTTACAAAGAGCAGATACCCCTGAAGCTGATAGCCTAGGCAAATCAAATATAAAAGTAAATTCAGCGAATACGACTATTGACATTAATACGAATTTAAGTAGTATTCAACTGGCTATACAAGATATTAACAATGATTCTATAAAAATTAATAACTTAGATAAAGAAATCCACGAAGAAATCGCTAAGTTAGTTTTATTGCTACAGAAAATAGAGAAAATTAAGCTGAAAAATTCTTCGGGAGAAACCTGGTGGCAAAAAACATTGGATATTTTTAATAAACGTAAAAAGCCTCAAATCACCAAGGAATTGGAAGCGCTAGTTGATATTCAGAAATTAGCATTAAGATCCCTCCTTAAAGAAAACCCAGATTTACCTTTTGCTAATTACATCACAAGTCATATTGAACGCATTATTAATAAGTATGAATTTTGCTGTGGCGTAAGTTTTTTTGTTAACCAGTTTACCTATGCTAAACATACAAAATCTGTACCGCTAAAAGTATTTTATGGTTTGATAACCGCACTTTTAATGGTAAATGTTCCTTTTACTCTGCCTATCTCACTTGTTTACCTTCATCGTGATTATACCAGCATGGCTGATGAAGATTTAAAGGAATTAAACTCCAAGATACAGTCTGTTGATAGAGATATAGAGAAAACGGAAAATCGAATAATTGAGCTTATATCTCAAGGGACTAATCCTTTGCAGTTACCAACACGAGGTTTACAAGAAAGGATACCTATAGCAGATATTAGTGGACAACGATCTGATGTTCAGATTCAAAGCCAAAATTTGAGTATATTATTGAATAGTTATAGACAGAAACAAAAAGCTCTTAGAGAGGGATTAGACGTACAAAGAGTAGAGTTAGAGCTAGAACAAGGGAGCATAAATACTATTTTATATGTAATTCTTGCTATTACAGCAGGTACTTTGGGCAGCGTTGTCAGCATTTTAACAAGAATTGAGGATTTTCAAGACAGAAAATATAAAGACCGACTTATGCCATTTTTTATAGGTGCATTTAAACCTGTTATAGGAGCAGCATTTGGGGTTTTTCTGCTTGCTATTTTTAGCTCTGACATAATTGTATTGAACCCTACATCAAATAAAAATGAAAGTAGTAAAAGATATCTTATTTTTACGTTAGCGTTTGTTGCTGGATTTAGTGAGAGACTTGCAAAAGATATTATACTTAGAACTGAGGATGCAGTTGCTGCTAGTCGAACTACTCAACAATCTATCAATATCTCCGATCCTGTAAAGTCTGAGTCAATAGAAGATAGTCAGACTAAAAGACAAGAGAACGATAACTCTGAGCCGTCTGAAAAACAAGATAAACTAATGGATTCAGAAGACCTATCTCTGCTTAGTCCTAGCTCTCAAAAGCCAAAAAATGAGAAGATAGAGGGATTTTAACTCCCTTTACAAAAGGTACTCAAAAACGACAAGATAAGCTTTTATAAGAATTTAAGTTTGCTTGACAACTATCAAATAATTTAATTAGTTCCGGTGGTACTTGTCCAGTTTCTTCAGTCTCTCTATTAATTTTTCTAAATTCATCAATAGTGTATTTTTTCTCAATTTCTCTGAGAGTACATCTACACATAGCTTCTATTCTTTTATCTCCACGCCCATTTGTACAAGTTTCAATGTAGTTTTCACGAAACTCAGGAGGATATGATGTTTTTGTCTGAGCATTGATACTTGTAGAGGAAAGTATCAATAAACATGAGCTAAAAATAGAAAATAAACAAAACCTATAAACTTTCATAGTGGTTCACCAAACTCTATTAAATATCATAGACGTGAGGTAGATAAAAAAGTTTCAAGGTCAAATTTATTAACGCTTGATTTCTTCATGAGCCAAAAATAGAAGAAAATTAATCAACTTTAGCACAGTCTATCTTCGTTCCAGACTTCCTAGGAATGTATAGGTTTTTTAAGACCTTGAATGATCTTATTCTGTTGCTATAAAATTAAGTTCTTATATTTCAAATTCCGTGACTTTTGCCAATTACCCAATGACGGCGAAAAAAGCGCGATAAAGCTGTTTCTTCTAAAGATAGATAAATTGGACGACCATGGGGACAAGTGCGGGGGTTACGAGTCCTTTGCCATTGGTCTATAAGAGTTTGCATTTGCTCCAAACTTAACGGCGTACCATTACGGATTGCACTGCGGCAGGCAACAGCAACTTGAGCCGTTTGCAAGTCTCCCCCCAAACTAAGCTCTAAAAGTGCCTCAGCGCAGTCTTCTCGCTCTGCTAGAAGTGCTGGCGCACTGCGGATTGCCCACACATCCTCGCCAAAAGGCTCTACTTCTAAACCAATCCGTTCTAATTGCAAAGTTTGTATTGTCGATAAATTGTTGAGAATGGCTGGAGTTTCTAACTTGACTAACTGCCAATTTGTCAGCAATTGGTCGTACAAAACCCGCTCGTGAGCAATATGTTGTTCTACCAACCACAAGCCCCCCGGATGCTCCACCATAATATAAGTATTATGGACTTGGGAAACCGCTTTTAAGCTAAAACTTGCCTCTATTTGTGGTGCAAGCTTGACCCCATAAGTACCCTGCGCTTCGGCGGCTTTAATTACTTTCCCAACCCGCGTGTTATGCACTTGTTCGCACACACTATCGCTGTTGAGGCGCAAAATTTGCTCAATAGCTTGACTAACTTGTTCTTGCCAATGACTGAGATTATGTAAGTAAATTTCTGTTTTTGCTGGGTGGCGATTCCAATTAACTTGATTGGGACTAATTTTGAGATGCAAAAAACATACCGGATAGCGATCACGTGGTAAAGTCTTAGCAGTTGCAGATAAGATCGTTTGCTCTATTTCCGGCAACTTCACCATTCGCCCATTTACAGCGACTTTTACCCAATCTGGGCGATGGCGATGACATCTATCAGGTAAACCTAATACCAGTTGCAACAGTCCTTGTTTTTCTTCTCCTAGTTGCGGTAATTCAACTTTTAACTGCTGCAAATCACCTACTCGCAATTGACGGACTATTTGCGGTAATAGCTGCTGCGTACTTACCCCCGGACTCAGAGTAAACCATTGACGGTCATCTAGCCACACTACCCAAGTTACTTGAGGATGACATAAAGCAATTTGTCCGATGGTGGTTTGAATTGCCTTCATTTGTTGCGCTAAAGCTGGCAATCCTTCTCGGCGTTCCCACCACGTACCAAATAAATTGTCTACTGTAACAACTGTACCTGGTGCGATCGCCACTGTATCTATTTCTGCGGGTTCCCCTTGAGGACAATAGGTAACGCGCCAAGCTTCATCGGTGGTTTGCCAACGGCTGAGAACTTCTAAATCGGCAAGTTGTGCCAAACTATGCAAAGCTTCCCCTCGAAAGCCCAAACTATTAATCTGCCACAAGTCTTCGCAGTTGCGGATTTTGCTAGTGCTATGAGCGGTGGCTGCTTGCAATAAATCCTCAAGTTTCATCCCACAACCGTTATCGGCTACGCGCACTCGCCATTGATTTGCCCATACAGAAATTACAATCCGCGTTGCACCCGCATCTATCGCATTTTCGACAAGTTCGCGCACCACCGCCGCCAAGGAATCAATTACTTCTCCGGCGGCGATTAAGTGAACAACTTCTGTAGGTAAAGTTTGAATCCCAAAGGTCATTTTAGCTAGGTTTACCCATAAAGATAGAAGACACACAAATTCAGTATGTCTTTGAGTAACACTATTTTTTTATTGTAGTATTTCCGTTAATTCTCTGAAGCGGAAGGGCGGCTAAAAATTGGCGACAAGAAAGCAACCAAAACCCCGATTAAAAAACCAGAGATATTCCGAACTAATGGCAGCCATTCGGACGTTCGGGTAATTACGGGCGCAATTCCAAAAGCTAAAAACAAAATTCCCCATAATGGTGAGAAAATTAACGCCCATTGCCAGGAAAAAACTTGCCCTTTAGTGCGCGATTGCCCAGCAAATCCACAAATTATCCCCCCCAGTACCGAAGTAATTAATGTCAAAATCCACTGTTCTCGCGGTAATCCTGGTACAACTCGGCAACCACCTTGTCGCAAACAGCCTTCAATTGAGCCAATTGCTTGAATAATTGCCTGATCTTCGCCTTCTTCTCGCACAAAATATAAGTTGCCGAAGCGCGTTTGTAATTCTATCCAAAAAGTACGCGGCAGTAAGTCGTACACCGCATCGCCAATACTAAAATTTAAAATATTTCCGCCTCTAGAATCGGCTACAAGCAAGATACTTTTTTCATCTAAACCCCAAAAACTTTTTACAGCAGTTCCTGGGGTGCGATCATATTGAGTCAAAACCCGCAATTTCCAGCCTGTTTCTGCTTGAAAAGCATCTAATTGTTGCGCTAGCTTGTCTTCCTGAACGCTAGTTAAAGATTTTGCTAAATCAATAATTGGTGTTGGTGTTGCTGGTAATAAATTGGGATTATTAAAGGCTAATGCTGTAGGTGTAAGGTTTATCCATACAGATCCTGCTAAAAATATTGCACAAAAATATACGAAAATTCGTTGCCAAGAAAGACGCTGCATGAGCAATTCTACAAGTATTTTTAATTTGAACAAGTAGTTTTTAGAGTTAAAAAGACGCTAAAACTAATATTTCTTTACATTTGTTTACTTTACTCTAATATAGGTGTCCTTGGCAAAGATTCACAAGCAAGGCAGTTAGTGCAGTTTTTTCACGGGTTTAAAGCGCATCAACACCATAATCAAGGCTACACCCATCAACGCGCCGCCAATATGGGCTACACGATCCACACCATCGGAAATCCCCGTTTGGCGAAATTCAAATAATATCCGTTCGATTACAAATTGTCCGAGAATGAGAACTTCTATAACTCTGCGCCAATGCCAGCTTAGTTTGATTAAAACGCTAACTACAAACAAGCCAAAAACTGCCCCTGATGCTCCCAAAGAGTAGCCTGCACTGCTGCCATGAAACAGAAAACTCATGACGCTTGCACCCAAGCCGCAGATTAAATAAGAACTGACAACGCCAATAACTCCTTCTTCTTCTTCGACTAATTTGCCAAAGATGTAGAGAAAAAATAGATTTCCTGAAAGGTGCGCCCAGTTAGCATGACAAAACATTGCTGTAAAAAATTGATACCAGGACGGAGAGGAAAAATTTAAGTATAAATTGCGAATAAAGCCGAGTCTGAGTAAATGGTCGGCGATAAAAATGACTAAATTAATAATAATCAGCGCAAAAACACCGTTGTAGGTAGATTTTAGTTTGGTTTTACCCGATGGATCGTCTAGCAGCATGAGAGCGATTTTCCTTCAAGTTACAAGCAAAAGTACAGATTATCGGCAACTACTCCTCTTCGGAATCGTTCAGTATTGGGCTGGTTTGGCGCACGTTATCAGTTATTTCTGTATCCCCTAATTCATCTTCTTGAACATAATCAAAGCGACTTCCACTTGTTAATAATTCTCTTGAATTAGGTGAAAGACGACTAGGGCGGCGATTAAAGGTTTTCCAAGCAGTCGTTACACCAGCAAATACGCTCCTTGTACTCACTTCAACTTTTTGCGCTTGCTTTTTTGCCCCGTCAATACTGCGATCTACTTGTTTAACTACTTGACTTGCACTTTTAACCCCATCGCTAACATCATCGGTTAATTCGCTAATTTCTAGCCCTGTAAGCCTAATTGCTTCTAGAGTTGGGGGCAAATCGCGCCTTAAAGTATCAAAGAGTTTTTCCGCACTACGAGCCGCTCGTGCGACTTCTTGTAAGGCCGGAATTGCCGTCACCAAAACCGCCGTAAGACTGACAGCAACTAATAAAATGGACAAGCCAAGCCAAAATATCGGGTCAATCACAGTGTTTTAGATAATTACAGGCGATCTAGAATAGGTGGTTCGGGAGTAACTTCGTTACGGTTTAACATTTGGCTTTCTTTTTGGCTGGCTTCTACTCCCGCAGAAATTGCTTCGCGCAAACGCTCTAAAGTGCCATCCCAATTACGCAAAGCAGATTCAGAAAGACGATCGGCTTGAATTTGGACGCTCGTTGATAAATCTTCAGCTAATTCTGGCAACGCATCGGCGGATTTTTTTAAAAATTGCCGAGTTTCCTTGCCTGTACGCGGAGCCATGAGTAACCCTGTTATAGTTCCTACAGCCGCACCTAGCAATACGCCGCCAATAAATGCTCCCGAACGGTTGTTAGACATTTTGCTCCCTCCTTACACCCATTTTAGGCTGATTTTTTCTAGTGATGTGCGATCGCGCGTTTAGTCATTAGAATACTGTAGAGCCGCAGTTTCCACCCACTATTTTCTAAATCTTCTTGGCGTTGGTCGTCCTAGAAAAACTGTATTTGGAAAAGAAAAACGCTGCCATGCTTGTTGTCCGACACTTAAAAGCGACAAAACTTGTCTTACCCGTTGAATTTGGATTTGCAATGGCTCATTTCTTTGTTTTAGCTGATAAATCCCCATTTGCCCTTTGTAAATAGCATTTGGTGTCCCGGCTAAGGCGGATTGAGTGCTGCGATTGAGAGCGATTAAGGTGTTATTTATCCGTTGGAGTTTCCGCCGCAATAGCCATACTCGCCGAGCTACATACAGCAGGATTGATGCAATTAAAACATTAAAAACGATGATAGTTATAACCATTGAAAATCCCTGTAAGATTGCTGAGATTTTTACAAATAGGTTTCCCCAGGACGCAAAGTGAGAATTTCTACGCCATCATTGGTTACAGCTACCGTATGCTCAAACTGCGCCGATAAGAGGCGATCGCGTGTAAGAGCCGTCCATTTGTCGCTTTGTACTTCTGCTTCCCAAGTTCCTTCGTTAATCATCGGCTCAATCGTAAACACCATACCCGCTCTTAACCGTTTTCCTTTTCCTCTGGTGCCATAATGGGGAACTTGCGGCGCAGTATGAAAAATATTACTAATTCCGTGTCCTACAAAGTCGCGCACCACCGAAAAACCTTCAGCTTCAGCATACTCTTGAATTGCTGCGCCAATATCTCCAAGTCGCGCGTCTGGCTTAACTTCGGCAATTCCCCGCCGCAGACATTCGTTAGTTACTTCAACGAGCTTTTTAGCTGTCGGTGAAGGCGTACCTACAAAAAAGGTTTTAGAAGTATCGCCATAGTAACCATCTAAAATTGGGGTTACATCTATATTAATAATGTCTCCATCGGCGAGGATTTGTTTAGCATTGGGGATACCGTGACAGATAACCTCATTTACGCTCGTACATATAGATTTAGGAAAGCCATGATAACCAAGGGGTGCGCTTTTGGCGTTATGTGCCTGCGTCCACTTTTCCGCAGCATCGTTGAGTTGTAAAGTGCTTACTCCTGGCTTCACCATTGGCTCTAAATAGTCTAATAATTCTGCCGCTAGTTGTCCTGCGCGGCGCATTTTTTCTAATTCTCGATGAGACAAAAGAACGATTGTTTCGCTACCCATGCAATTAATTTCCTGTATTCCTAACTAAATGCTAACTTTAGTGCGTTAGTCTAGGTACAGAAATTTTCTCTAGTTAGATAAGATGTACAATTATAGGTTTGAAGCGAAAACATAATTGTAGGCTGTATGGCTAAAAAGAACATGATCGAGCGCGAAAAAAAGCGCACTAGAACCGTAGAAAAGTACGCTGAGAAGCGTCAAGCATTACTAGAACAGTTCCAAAATGCTACCAACCAACGGGAAAAGCTAACTATCCACAGACAAATTCAGCAATTGCCGCGCGATAGTTCGCGCACTCGCCACCGCAACCGTTGCTGGGTTACAGGTCGCTCTAGAGGTGTTTACAGCGATTTTGGACTATCTCGCAACGTTTTCCGCGAATGGGCGCACCAAGGTTTATTACCAGGGGTAGTAAAATCTAGTTGGTAGTTTTAAAACCCCTTTCTGCACAGGGGAGGGGTTTTATTGTCCGCAACAGCGATCGATGCCTAAACTATCTAAAAGCAGATCGCTAACCGCATTGGCGATCGCAAATTCTCCATAAAAGCTTTTAGAAAAGTCAAAAGCTTGCATCTCGGTAACGATCGCAATGACAAGACTTCCCAAATCGTTTTCCCCTTCCATTCTTTGCCGAACAAAAATCTGCGCCGCTCGCCTGGCGATTTGCGCGTTTACTGGTTCTGGTAAAAATTCTTCATTTAGCCACCCCTCTAAGGAGTTTCGCAACCATTCTCCCTCTTGTACAGGGTCTTGAGGTGGTGGAAGCGTAATTGCTTGGATTGGTTCAGCCATAGTAAGAAGCCGCCAGAAATATACAAGATTTTGGCTTTTAATACATTATCGTGCCAAGAGTCTATATTTTTGGCTCGTAAGTTATAACAATTTGTATTGCAGGTGCATTAGCTTAAAAACTCTTGCTTAAATATTTAGAGATATGCCACTTGAATCTTCCCTCGTTCACACTATTTCGGAATACTACCATCGTGATATCGGAACGTACTCATCTTACCTTCAACATTTCGATTTTATTGATGACCAGCCAGGTTTGCGTGAGAGACTAGCTCAGGAATTCTACATTGCTAGATATGCAGCTAAATTACAGGAAGCTCTAGCACTTGATAAAAATTCTTTTGAGTTGCTTGGCCACTTAAAATTACAAATCATTCAGTATGCAGGAATTTATGAAGCTGTGATTTCATATTTACTGTTGTATAAGTTCCCTACACATACATCAGTTCAAAAGCTAGGTAAAAAAATTGGTAGTGCCAAATATGTAAGGATAAGTGTAAAGAGTATGTAGAGAGAGTTGTATGAGTGAGGGGAAGTTAAGCTGTCCAAAATGCGGCTCAGAGAGAATAGTAAAAAATGGCTTCATCCATAA
>JAHHGY010000068.1 GCA_019359635.1 Chroococcus sp. CMT-3BRIN-NPC107 | reverse complement strand
TGCCAAAGCTCGAACTCATGAGGCCCTCGATCACGCCTTAACAGCAATTATTAATGACTGTATCTCTTCGGATGATGCTCTTGCTTGGTTTGCTCACTGTGGCTTACTCATTTAAGAATTGCTGTAAATATCCGGGGCGCTTTCCTGCACATGACCGCCGATACTTTAGTATCTGTAGGAGTAGTTTTGGCAGGCATCGCTATTTTGACTACTGGTCAGTTGTGGTTCGACCCTGTAGTCAGCTTGATTATTGTTGCCATAATTGTGGTTAGTACGTGGCGGCTACTATTTGAATCAGTAAATCTTGCCCTTGATGGCGTACCGCCAGGAATTGAACTGATTGCCGTCCGCAGTTATTTAGAGCAAAGGGAGGGCGTAACAGAGGTACACGATCTGCATATTTGGGCAATGAGTACCACTGAAACTGCCCTCACCGTACATTTAGTTATGCCTATGGGGTGTCGTAGTGATGAGTTTTTGACGCAGCTATGCAGCGAACTCCACAACTTATTTGATATCGACCATGCCACGATTCAAATAGAAACAGGCGATCGCAATTATCCTTGTAGTTTGGCTCCCCATCACCGAGTTTAGGCTTGCAATAAACCTGTTAACATTTTTGCGGGGCGATCGCTGTGGGGCCAAGCAAAAGCATGACGAAAAGCCGCATCTTGACAAGCTTTGAGTTGTTCAAAGTCAATAATGTCGTGAGTTAGCAAGCTTTCGTACTCAAAGGGTAATCGCACGTTATGCAATCCCGCATTGTCGGTACAAATAGCAATATCTACTCCCGCCTCAAAACAACGGTCAAATACTACTTTTAACTGTTTCATTTCTGCTAAAGTCCCAGTTTTGAAGTAAGTAGTCGGACAAACCTCTAAACACTGCTTGCGCCTAGCTACTTCTACTAATAACTCTGGAAAGTGCAAAGGAATTTGAATTCCATGCCCGATTCGCATCAAATAAGGCAACAATTCGGGATAGCAGCCGGAGGTAGTTTCGTAGAGGTGTCCGGTGGTTTTTACGCCACGATCGCGCGCGTATTCGTACAAACCAATAAATTCCTCTAACCTTCCGTTATAAAGACTATCTCCCCCGGCTACATCTATACCGCAGACATAATCTTTGTGATTAATTGCCAGGTCGGCGATCGCTTTGTTTACTTCGTAAGGCAACTTGGAGTGCATGCAAAGTATTTGGCTAGTAACAATCGGGTACTCTGGGACGCGGCTGGCAATGCCTACAACCTCAACAATTTCCGCCATTTTCTCAATCCGCTCTGCCTGGCTCAAATGCTCTGGTGTTCGCAAATAAGGGGTATAACGCAGTTCTAAATAAGCCAAGTTTTCAAATATATACGCGCCGCGAATCAAGCGGTAAATAAAATAAGGCAAGGTCTGCACCGTTTGGACGCTTTCTACTAAAGTATGAAGTTCCAAATACTCCTCTAGAGTGTTGCGCGATCGCGTGTAAAATTCTTCAAAACCGGGATAATCAGCAAACTTTTCTACCAACTCTGTTGAATGGCGTTGAAAATAACGCCACAAAATCCGAGGTACTACCGAACCGCCTAGGTGACGGTGCAATTCAGCATATAAAGTCACAACCAGCAGCCTACCATTAATATTAAATATAATTAATATTAACAAAAACCTCTTGACAAATTACAGACGATCTAGGATAGCTTACTAGGTTATTAACCGTATTGATCGTAGACAACAATTATTTTTTCCAAAACATCCCCAACCCTTTAAAAGAAAGCTTTAATTTGGCTCTTTTTAGACACTGAGTTCAGCGCGTAAGTCTTACTATACTTAGGCTTTGAGCGTCAATAATTAAGTAACACCGACGATCATGGAAAATAGAGATGCTGCTATCAAACGCAAACCTTAGTAATTTAGTCCCACAAAGCTTGGCGATCGCCCACAAATTTTTTTTCTCAAAGCGATCGCTCCTTAAATAAATTATCTTGCTTGACAAGCAGGACGCTATGTGCTGATAATAATAGTTTGTGAAAACTTTACACTCAATAAAAACCCTTGGCTAACGTCATAGTAATTGGAGCCCAGTGGGGCGATGAAGGAAAAGGCAAAATCACCGATTTGCTCAGTAAGTCAGCAGATATTGTTGTACGCTACCAAGGGGGTGTAAATGCCGGACACACAATTGTAGTTGAGGGGCAGACCTTAAAATTGCATCTTATCCCCTCTGGTATTTTGTACCCCGATACCCAATGTATTATTGGTTGTGGCACGGTAATTGACCCCCAGGTATTAATCGGCGAATTAGAGCAATTAAAAAAACTAAATATTTCTACCGAGAATCTGCAAATTTCAGAAACCGCTCACGTTACCATGCCTTACCATCGGCTGATAGATATAGCTGCCGAAGAAAGGAGAGGAAACCATAAAATTGGCACAACAGGACGGGGAATTGGTCCAACTTACGCCGACAAATCAGAACGCACGGGGATTAGAGTTTTAGACTTGATGGATGAAAAGGGATTGCGCAAGCAGCTAAAGTGGGCAGTAGAATACAAAAATGTCATTTTAGAAAAGCTCTACGAGTTACCACCTTTAGATTCAGAAACCGTAATCGAGCAGTATTTGCAGTATGCAGAAGTATTGCGCCCTTACGTCGTCGATACTTCCCTAAAAATTTACGATGCAACTCGTCGCCGCCGCAATATTTTATTTGAAGGCGCACAAGGAACGCTGTTAGATTTAGATCATGGCACGTATCCTTATGTTACCTCCTCAAACCCCGTAGCTGGGGGAGCTTGCATTGGTACGGGAGTTGGACCCACCGCTATCGATCGCGTAATTGGTGTAGCAAAAGCTTATACAACTCGCGTCGGTGAAGGGCCGTTTCCCACCGAACTTGTAGGTGGAATCGGCGAACAACTATGCGATCGCGGGGCAGAATTTGGCACTACTACGGGGCGCAAACGCCGTTGTGGTTGGTTTGATGCGGTTATTGGTCGTTACGCCGTCCGCATCAATGGCATGGATTGTATCGCCATTACAAAGCTAGATGTCCTCGACGAACTAGAGGAAATTAAAGTATGTATTGCCTACGAAATTGATGGAGTAGAGTTTAAAGACTTTCCCCGCAATGCTCGTCGCTTTGCCGAATGTCGCCCCATCTACAAAGTTCTGCCAGGATGGAAACAGTCTACGGAGGATTGTCGCACTCTAGAAGACTTGCCCCGTCAAGCTTTGGACTATCTCAAATTCTTAGCCGAATTGATGGATGTGCCAATTGCAATCGTTTCTTTGGGAGCTAGTCGCGATCGAACAATTATTGTTGAAGATCCAATTCATGGCCCCAAACGAGCGTTATTAGATGTTAACGGTATTGCCGTAGCTTCTTGAGTTAGATAGCCCAAAAAATTGTTTATTTTAGTTACTTGTGGATCATGGAAATTACAATTGAATGTCAAAAACGAACCGAAGGTAGCAAGCCTAGAGCTTTACGCCGCGAAGGTTTAATTCCAGCCTCTTTGTACGGGCATAAAGGCACAGAGTCAATTATGCTGACGGTGAAAGCTAAAACCCTAGAGCAGTTGTTAAAAAAGGCTGGGGTAAATAGTACCGTAGTCGATCTAAATATTCCTGATTTGGCTTGGCGCGGTAAAACTTTACTGCGGGAAGTCCAAATTCATCCCGTCAAGCGATGGGCTTATCATGTCAGCTTTTTTGCTCTAGCGGCTCAAGAGAGCGTAGAAGTAGAAGTACCCGTTCATTTTGTGGGCGAGGCTCCAGGGGTAAAAACCGAAGGCGGAGTTTTAGATGTGGTACTGACAGAACTTGAAGTTAAATGCTCTCCTGATAGTATTCCAGATGCTATTGAAGTGGATATTTCTGGGCTGAATCTCAAAGATATTTTGTACGTCAATCAGCTTGTTTTACCTCCAGGAGTTACCGTTTTGGGAGAGCCAGGACGGACTGTTGTTAGTGTAGTTCAGTCTAAGGTAAGCGCGGAAGCTGAGGCAATTATTGAAGAAGCAGTAGCAGAGTCAGGCTCGGCTTCAGCTTAAGCAATCTTATTTAGAGTAATTTACTACCAGGAGCCTACTAACTCCTGGTTTTTTGTTTAACCCTTTACCTAACAAAGAAGTGATGTCATCAATCGAGCAGATGTTACAAGTGGGGTTTTATCCTCACGAAGTCAAAGAACCTATCGAGCTAATTCAAACTCATGTTTCTTACGTGTTTTTGACGGGGGATTATGCTTATAAGCTGAAAAAACCTGTAAATTTTGGCTTTTTGGATTATTCCACCTTAGAAAAACGAGAGCATTTCTGCCATCAAGAGTTGGAAATGAATAAGCGGGGCGCCCCAGAGCTTTATTTAGAAGTATTGCCCATAACTCAAACTGAGGACAAGTTTAGCTTAAGTGGAACTGGAGAAACAGTAGAATACGTGCTGAAAATGCGCCAATTTCCCCAATCAGCCTTATTGAGCGAGATGTTTGAAATTGGTACGTTGACTCAATCGCATATGGAAGAATTGGGGCAGGTATTGGCAAAATATCACGAGCAATCTAATTCAAGCGATCGCATTCGTTCGTTTGGCGAAGTGGCTCAGGTGCGTCAAGCTATTGATGAAAATTACGAACAAACTAAAAATTATATTGGTAAGGTTCAAACTCAGGCGCAGTATGCTGAAACAAAGCACTATACTGATAATTTTTTTACCGGGCGAAGTCAATTATTTAGTAGCCGAATTGAAGACAATAAAATTCGCGAGTGTCATGGAGATTTGCACTTAAGAAACATTTGTCTATGGCATGACAAAATATTGTTATTTGATTGTATTGAATTCAACGAGCCGTTTCGTTTTGTCGATGTCATGTACGATGTGGCGTTTACGGTGATGGATTTACAAGCGAGACAGCGCCCAGATTTTGGCAATGCTTTTTTAAATACCTATGTAGAACAAACAGGTGATTGGGAAGGGCTGCAAGTATTACCTTTATATTTGAGCCGTCAAGCTTATGTGAGAGCAAAAGTCACATCTTTTTTGCTTGACGATCCGGGAATACCAGAAGCCGCCAAAGTAGAAGCAGCAAAAACAGCTAGTGGTTATTACAAATTAGCTTGGGAATATACTAAGCCTCGTCAAGGAAAATTGATTTTAATGTCGGGCTTATCTGGATCGGGTAAAAGTACGACTGCAAAGCTACTTGCTCGGAAATTGGATGCAATTCATCTGCGCTCAGATGCAGTACGCAAACATTTGGGTAATATTCCTTTATCGGAGCGTGGTGGAGATGAGCTTTATACCCCAGAAATGACCCAAAAAACTTACGATCGCTTGTTGCAATTAGGCTGTATGCTGGCTCATCAGGGTTTTACGGTGATTTTAGATGCCAAATACGATCGCGTAGCTTTAAGAACTAATGCCATCGATTTAGCAGAATTTCAACAATTGCCATTGCAAATAATTCACTGCACTGCTCCGATTGAAGTATTGCGCGATCGCCTTGCTGCACGTACTGGAGATATTGCCGATGCTACAGCAGATTTATTAGAGTCCCAAATTGCCAATGCAGAGGCATTCACATCCATAGAACAATCTTACGTGCGAACTTTAGACACGACTAAACCTATAGAGCCACAGATAGCATAATTTTATACACTAATCCATAAACCGAAAACTTCTAGTACGCTTTAATCCATTACTTAATAGCTCTTAATCTGCTGCTTGCAGGCTAAGAGTTATTTAAAGTGGCAATAAATTACGATCGCTAAAAATCTCGATATTGCTGCAAGTACGAGTTTTAAATCATGCAGAACAAAGTTTATGAAGTGTCCCAACACAACTCTACTCAAACTTTTAAAACTTACGTAAAAGTGTGAAAAGCGGGTTAAGGCAAATATCCAACTCAAAAGTCAGCATTAAAGCTTGTTTTTGATTATAAATAGGAGTTAATATTACTAAAATACGTAGAAGTTATAGTTGCTAGTCTTCACTAATGTTTACTTTTATTTAGAAGTAAATATTAATGTATCGATATTCAAGCAAAGTTTGCGATAGTTAAATGCTTCTTAAGCAAACTATACTTTCTCAAATCCTTGTTTAGCATCAGAAAAGAGAATTGATAATTCGTGAGGGTATTAAATGGAGCCATTACAAAAGCAAGTTACCACTTTAAGTCAGAAAGTAGATGCCTTGTATCAAGTTGTAGACCAACTAAATGGTCAAGTTGCTGATGCTCTGTCAGGATGCCGTTTAACACCAATGCAAGATGGAAATGACAACCCTTTAACAACAAAAAATACTGGTCGCTATCCTAGTTTAGGTTACAGCAGTTATAAGCCAACAATGGAACATAAAGATGTTCTGACTGATAATAGTTCTAAAAGCTCACCCAAGTCTGGGGAAAAAGAATTAACACCAGAAATTCAAATCCGCAGGCTGACAGCCCAGTTGACTGCCGCCTACAACCGGATTGCTGCTTTGGAAGAACAATTACTCGCTCAAAGAATCCATTAAAAAAATAGGCGTTGCTGAAAGTACAATGATTTTCAAGCAACGGCTGGCGAAAAAGACAGAATTAATTTTTCTTGTATCACCTTTGTCCTATCTCAAGCTCTTTGAGAGCCTGCTACCAATTTAGCAACACTGAAAAACATTCTTGTTCAATTAGCTAAATACTTTCCTACTATGCTTTCAACCGCTTGGAGCAGTTCTATTTGCTGCCAATTTTGAACTAAAGTAGCAGCAATACAAGTACCTCCCGCTCCCATACCCTCCTTTACAAACCCGCGTTCGTAAGCTTGCAGTTGTTTGTAAGTTGAGGCCGCAAAACTTAATTGGGTAGCAATTAGCGGCACATTAGCGACTTCAGTGGCTAACTTTACCGTGTCTGCCGTCGGATCTTCTGCCACCCAACGAGTAGTACCAACAACAACTTGCGTCGGTTGCCAATCTAGATTATAAGCCTTGACAATAGCTCTAATCAAAGCATAAACTGCCAGCATTTGCGTTCCCCCAGCGAGTAAGACCCCGCAGTGGCGGCTGGCAGAAATTGCCATCCCAGCAACCACAATTTGCATGGGATCGCCTACCGCAGCTACTACTTGGAGGGGATCGTTTAAAGCATTTTTACCTAATCGTAATTTTGCTTTTGTTAGCCCTGCTTGTACTATTTCCCATTTTTGATCGTGATTGCAAACTGGGTGACTGCTATTAACTTTCCCTGTAGCTGCAATTCCTAAGCCTGTCAGAACAGCCAAGGCGGTAGTAGTTCCGCCTACAACACATTCACCAACAATTACATAGCCCTTTTGGTTACTTGCTGCCAGCTTTTCACCCCACATTAAACCTTGCTTTAGTAAATGCTGCACGGTTTTTAATTCTAAAGCGCCCCCTTGAGACAAACACTTAGCCGCACTACCACCTAAATCTATCGTCGGGACAGCCGGAAGTTGGGGTAATCCGGCATTAAATAAATAAATTGGTATAGACAATGCTGCCACCACCGCGCGAGAAATTAGTACCGGGGATGCGCCAGCATGGAGAGGAGGTAAAGGATATTTAGGATGCGATCGCACGCCATTGTACAAAAATTCCGCGTCTGCTAAACAAGTATATTGGCGATCGCTAGGAGTTGCCCCCGCCGCCGAGATCCCAGGAATTAAACCCGTATCGGTAAAGCCCAAAACACAAGCAAATATAGGGTTACTACCTTTGTAGCGTTGCAGCCACTGCGTCCCTTGCTCTAATTGAGTGTAAACGCCAATCATAAGTAAGCAAAATATGGGTTATTCTTCATAATCCATCAATACTTGTACCCAACGAGGAGGACGAGAGATAGGATTGCCCAAACGATCGAGCAAAAACCAAGCAGCTAAATGAACGGCAAATAAGTAAATAACATTGTTGAGAAATACAACGGCGATCGCTACAGCTTCTACCAAAGTTACACTTGGTTGGGTTAGCAATCCGACTTTAAGAAATGCCCATTCTAGTAAATTAGTTACTTGAGTAATGGAATATACCCAAACGTCTTCTCCCGATAAAACCAGCAATAACCACAACCGAAAAAATGTCCCAAAAGCGCCTAATAATGTTGCTAAACCGATAGAAACAAGCCAAGGGGCGCGGCGTTTCCAAGTTGCACCCAGCAGCACGCCCATCAAGCCATAAGGCACAACAAAAATAATACTGCGAGAAGGGCCCATTAGTACCGAAAGTAGCAATCCTGAAACCAATGCTCCCATCCATGCCGCTCGATTGCCCCAACGCAGATAAAGTAGAGCAACGGGTACGGGGAAAAATATTTGCAGTAATGGCCCCACAGGAAAATAATAATTAATAAAATAAATCAAACTGGCAGCACTTGCTAAAAACGCTGTTTCTACCATTCTTAATGGTGGTGCTGCCCGCAAGTGTGGCTCTAAAAGCTTACTTGAATCGACTTTGGAGGAGGGATAATCGCTCATGAATTATATCAAAGACTTTTTCAAGTCTACTCGCTCTAGCACCAGGCGCGATCGCGCTATCTGCCCCTAAGTTACAATTTTAGCTGCGTCACGGCAATTTTTCCTGTAAAGCAAACATCGACATCGGTTCCAATTAGGCGATCGCGCTGGGCATATTCCCCCACATAATAATAATCATTGCCTTCCACGCGGTAATTTACTGGTAGTGGTTGAGTAGATAGCTGACAAAATACTACGTCTGGGTCGGGGTCGCCCGGTTCTAAGTGCGGTAAGTTTACATTCCAGTAAGTGCCAACTTCTAGGGAGCGATTCATCAAGTCTGCTAAAACTTTTTTAGTCCATCTAGCAGCAGTATCCCAATCTACCTTTCTTTTGCCTTGCCGATAGTGCGATATAGCAATCCCAGGAACCCCGTGAAAAGCGGCTTCGCGCACCGCCGCCACTGTTCCAGAGATATAAACATCTGCTCCCATGTTGCCCCCAGAGTTAATGCCAGAAAGCACAAAGGTTGGATCTTGACATAGGTGAGCTAAGGCAATGCGCGTACAATCGGCAGGAGTTCCGGCGATCGCGTATTCGCATTTTGAGCGTTGCTGAACGTTTATCGCTGTAGTTGTTGTTACTTGGTGTCCGCAGCCCGATAAATGGTTTCTAGGAGCGGCAACGATTAGTTTTTGTTCTGCTACAGCTTTAAGTAACGCTCGAATTCCTGGAGCATCTATACCGTCATCATTGGTTAAAATTAGAGTCATAATTTCTTACTAGGCGCTGGAGTGCTACCGATCAAACTTTTTGAATCGAACGCCGTCCTAGCAATCCTTGGGGGCGACTTGCAAGCATAATAAATAATATTGCAAAAGCAACGGCATCTTTGTAAGCTGAGTAATCGGCGGGAACAAAGGCTTCAATTAAGCCGATTAGCAATCCCCCAAGTACCGCACCAGGAATACTCCCCAATCCACCCAGCACAATCACAGCTAAACCTTTTAAGCCAAAGTTAATCCCAAAAAAGGGACCAGAAATACTCACGCTAGAAGCCACTAACGTACCCGCAAGTCCTGCTAAAAAGCTGCTGGTAAAAAAAGCGATCGCGATGAAAAATTCGCTGTTAATACCTAACAAACTAGCTGTAGTTGCGTCTTCGGCGATCGCCTGCATTGCTTTTCCATATTTTGTTTTATTAATAAAGTAGGTAAGCAGAAGTACCACTACTACAGATACACCAAAAATTACTACCTGAACGGTACGAATTGGAATTGGATTTATAACTGTACCAAAATTAATTGCTGGCGGTAAGTTGCCGTAGGTATTGGCTGGAAAAGTGTAGCTTTCTGCACCTACTAAATACTGAATCAAGTTAACAATTACCACCGCCACACCCAAGCTAGAAACTACCGTTAGCAGAGGGTCTGAGCCTTCTTTTCTCAGAGGACGAAAGGTTAAATGTTCTATTGCTACTCCCACTAATCCAGCCAATAGGCTGCTGATAATTAATGCAAAAGCAAAAGGTAATTGTAGGGGCAGAACTGCGTTCGCCAGCAAGCCGCTAAAGCCGAAAGCATTGCCCATTAAAGCATAAGTAAAGTAAGCGCCTAGAGTGAATATTGCCCCATGAGCAAAATTAATAATTCCCAAAATAGAGAATATTAAAGTATATCCCAAAGCAAAAATAGCATAAGCGCTACCTATAGATAACCCATTTAGAAATGACTGCAAAAATACAGTTATGTCCATAACTACAACTATTTTATAAAGGCAAATTTTCCGCTATTTCCATCAGGATTCATAGCAATTTGAGCTACATAAAACTCTTTTTGGATAATTTCACCTTCTTGGGTAAAACCTATCTCTCCTAAAGGTGTTTGATATTTTTCTTTTAATAACTGTTTATTTAATTCTATTCGCAGTTGGTTAAGTGGTAAACTGCTAATTTTTATTTTTTTGTCCATAGTATTTAGAGCATCTACATACACTTGAACCGCCGTAAAAGCTTGAGCGCTAAATTGAGGTGGTTCTTTTTTATATTCTTCTATGTAAGCCTTGCGAAAAGCATTATTAATATCTCCTGGATGTTCAGGACTATAAGCCTGAGCAATTAATACACCGTCACAAAGTGCTTTACAAACAGCAAATATGTTAGAAGTATTTAGACCATTGCCGCCAATAATTAAACCTTGATAACCAAGTTCTCTTAATTGCTTAATTATGTTTCCGCCATCCGCCGCTAAGCCTGAAATAACTACCAAATCGGGTTTCAACTTAATAGTATTTGTTGCTTGAGTTTGAAAATCTGTATCTGTAGTTTGAAACTTTTGAACGGTGACTAAATCTAGCTTTCTTTCCTTGATAGTTTGCTGAAAAATCTCTGTTTCCGACTTGCTAAACGCATCATTTTGTGCATACAATACCGCAACTTTTTTAATTTGAGGATTAATTTTTAAAGCAGTAGTAACGGAGTTAGGAGCTACGATAGAAACTGGAGCAGAAACCCGCGCAATATATTCACCAATTTGGGGAATACCTTTAGCAGTATTAGACGGACCTAAAACTGGAACTTTTGCTCTTTCAGCTATGGGGTCAGCACTAAAAGCTTGTTGTGATAAAGTGGGACCAACTATACCAACAACTTTATCTTTGGTAATTAAGGTTTGAAAAGCATTAATAGTTCCAGCTTCATCTCCTGCTGTATCTTGAAGTATTACTTTAATCGGCGTACCATTAATTCCGCCTTTACTATTGAAGTATTTTTCGGCAATTTTTACACCTGCTACTTGTTCTTGACCGAGTAAAGCGACATTGCTAGTTTGCGCTACGGCAATTCCAATAGGAATAGAATTTGAGGAGGAAGTAGTTGTTTGGTTTTGTGATTGATTGCAGCCGGAAAATAATAAAATGAAAGTAATAAATAAGCTGTAATTGTAAAGATTAATTTTCATACTCAAATAAAATTGGTAGCAATGCCTTACTCTCGATTGATATTTAGAGGCAATTAAGAGTATAGAGCGAATTGTTACAAATACTACTATTATTTGATGTAATTGACAAATTAAACTGTATTTAGTTAAAAAACTTTTAGCTCAACCAAAAATATCAATTATTGCTCATAAGAATTATCCACTGGTGCAGATGACATCACTGGTTCTTGATATAAGGGTACTGTAAACATGACTGTAGAACCTAACCCTTCACCCATGCTAAAGAAATATACTTCGCCCCCCATAGCTTCTACAAGCTTTTGAGATATTGTTAGTCCTAAACCCGTACCACCATAAGGGCGTGTTAGCGAACCATCTACTTGACTAAAAGTTTGAAATAGCTTTTCTTGCTTATCTAAAGATACACCAATGCCCGTATCTACAACGCGAATTTTAACGATACCTGGAAGGGCTTGGTTTTGAAATATAATTTTTTTGCGAACGACATCAGCACTAATAGTAATTCCACCCTCATCAGTAAATTTGAGGGCATTACTGACTAAATTTAGCATTACTTGTAATAGGCGCTTGTAGTTGCCGTAAACAATAATTTCATCTGCTGTATCGGGTTTTTGAATTAAAAAGCTGAGGTTTTTTTGCTCTGCTTGAGGTTTAGTAAAATTTTCTACATGACTTAACAACTCATCTAGCTTCACTCGCCCAAGCTCTAGCTCCATTTTGCCCGCTTCAATTTTGGCAATATCTAGAATATCGTTCAAAATGTGTAGTAAATGAATAGCTGAACCGTAAGCTTCTTTAATAAATTCTTCTTGTTCTTGGGGGTCATCCGCCATCCCTTCTAGAATAAGCTTCAAAAAGCCCAACATTCCATTTAAGGGGGTACGAATTTCGTGCGAAGTATTAGCCAAAAACTCGCTTTTGAGTCGGGAAGCTTCTTCTGCTTGTAGCCTTGCTTCTTCTAATTCTTTATATAAAGTAGCATGAGCGATCGCAGTTCCTACTTGTTCTGCTATTTCGCGCACTAGTTCGACTTCATCGGTCGTCCACTGACGGGGAGGGGAAGTTTTTTGATAGCTACTGTTTTGTGATGGCAATGGTAAACGAATGCACTGCCTTAAACTGATTAGCCCGTTTGGTTTACCTTGATAATAAGTCGCAACAACTAGAAGTGATTGCTGAAAAGAAGGATTATCAATTTGGTCTACTATTACAGGTTCTAGAGTTTCTAATGCCTGACTAAATCCCGCATCATCAGCAATTAGTATTTCGTTTCCCACCATCGAACGCACGGCTATTTGCCTGCATTCTGCTACTACTTTAACTAATTGAGACTTTTCTGTATAGGCACAAACAATGCAGTGACTTACACCCAAAGCTTCCCCTAAGCTATCAACAGTTTGCTGCCAAATTGTATTTAAGTCTAAAGTTCGGCGAATATTTCGGGCAATATGAATCAGAAGTTTTTTTGATTCGACCGGAGCAATTGTATTTGGTGCATAACTAACAGGATGAGAATTAATTGTTATACTTGTAGATTGTGCTTCTAGCTGCCGTCCCATAACTAAAATTACTGTTGCTTTATTAGCACTAGGTATTGGGCTTATGACCAATTCAAAGCTCCATAGTTTTTGCTGATGTTTAAATAAGCATCGGCAGCGTTCGGGGGTCATGCTGGCGATAATTCGCTGTACCCGTTGTAAATATGCAGCTATGTCTACCGGAGCAAAAGTTTCGTTTAGGGATTTTCCAATTACTTGGTCGGCACTCAAGCCATAGTTTTCCGCTTGTTGCCAATAAAAAGACAAGTATTTTCCTGTCACTTCCTGTGTAAAAGTTAAATCTGAACCCAGAACTTGTAGCCCGCAGCTATCTTTAGCACTAGATTCTAGGTTGTTTAACACTGTAGGCGGTTCAGAACTAGCATACACGCTCATTTGTTGGGCTTTTTTATAGACAAGCAACTAATATTTAATCGACTCTTGCTTCGAGTTTGGCACAAAACTTACTAAACTGAAAACATTAGTTTTGTAGCTATACAAATAACTATTTTTGAGTGTCAATCGTTCCATTCACCGCGAGGTGGTACGGGCGTGCGTCCAATGGTTCGAGTTAGTTCGTCATCTCTTTGGGTTTCGCCCCGCAGCCATTGACGAATTGCCACTTCTATAACCTTACTTGGTTCTTTAGTTAGGTGTTGCAATTGGTCTAGAAGATTTGAATCTAGTTGAATAGAAATTTCTACTTTGTCATCAAAAGAGTTTGAATCAAAATTATTGTCATTCATGTATGGTAAATGGCTTTTTGCCTATAACTTAACTTTTCTATACTAAATTAATTACTTTAGTCGTCGTGGCTAATCTCACGAGAAGTTGCCGCAACGATATTGCCAACCTTTACCATAGCAATTTTAGAGAATATTTTTACATCCAACGGCGGCTCAATCTATGAAAATTATCTAAAGATTGCGCGCCAAAGGCGATCGCAATCTGATTTAATCAAAGTCAATAGTTAGGGAAAGCTGATACTCTTCTACTACGGCTTACTCATCGCTATTAGGGCAGAAGGGATTAAAATGCGTTAAGTATGTTCAATTCTTAACTTTGTTGCCGCTAGATTAAAAAATATGACTGATGTTCCCGTAGCGCAAATACGCAATTTTTCTATTATAGCTCATATCGATCACGGAAAGTCGACCCTTGCCGATCGCTTGCTGCAAACTACTGGCACAGTAGAGCAAAGGCAAATGAAAGAGCAGTTTTTGGACAATATGGATCTCGAACGAGAGCGCGGCATTACTATTAAGCTGCAAGCGGCGCGGATGAACTACCAAGCTAAAGATGGGCTAACTTACGTTTTAAATTTAATTGATACTCCCGGACACGTAGATTTTTCTTACGAAGTATCGCGGAGTTTAGCGGCTTGTGAAGGGGCGTTATTAGTAGTAGATGCGTCTCAAGGGGTGGAAGCGCAAACCCTAGCGAATGTTTATTTAGCTTTAGAGCATAACTTAGAAATTATCCCAGTTTTAAATAAGATTGATTTACCCGGAGCAGAGCCAGAGCGGGTAGCAGGAGAAATAGAGGAAATTATTGGGCTTGATTGTAGCGGGGCAATTTTGGCATCGGCGAAAGAAGGGATAGGAATTGATGAAATTTTAGAAAATATCGTTGCACGAGTCCCACCTCCTCAAGATACCGTAGACAAGCCACTACGAGCTTTGATTTTCGATAGTTATTACGATAGTTACCGGGGAGTGATTGTTTACTTTCGAGTGATGGATGGTACGGTAAAAAAAGGCGATCGCATTCACTTAATGGCATCGGGTAAGGAGTACGAAATCGACGAACTGGGAGTATTGTCGCCCACCCAAAAGCAAATAGATGAACTCCACGCCGGGGAAGTGGGATATTTAGCCGCCTCGATTAGAGCCGTAGCAGATGCGCGCGTTGGTGACACCATTACTTTAGCGGGAAATCGAGCTAAAGAGGCATTACCGGGTTACACAGAAGCAAATCCAATGGTTTTTTGTGGCTTGTTCCCCATTGATGCCGATCGCTTTGAAGATTTGCGAGAATCTTTAGAAAAGCTGAAATTAAACGATGCAGCTTTACATTACGAGCCAGAAACCTCTAGCGCGATGGGGTTTGGCTTTCGCTGCGGATTTTTAGGATTGCTGCACATGGAAATTGTCCAAGAGCGGCTAGAGCGGGAATACAACTTAGACTTGATTACAACGGCTCCCTCGGTAGTTTATCGGGTGACTACGATTAAGGGTGAGATATTGCACATTGATAACCCTAGTACCTTACCAGAGCCAAATGCGCGAGAAAAAATTGAGGAGCCTTACGTCCAAGTAGACATGATTACCCCAGAAAACTTCGTTGGTACTTTAATGGAGTTGTGTCAAAATCGGCGGGGAATCTTCAAAGATATGAAGTATCTTACCCAAGGGCGGACAACCTTAACTTATGAATTGCCTTTGGCGGAAGTTGTCACTGACTTTTTCGATCAAATGAAGTCACGCACTCGCGGTTATGCCAGTATGGAATATCACTTGATTGGCTATCGGGAAAATCATCTAGTCCGCTTGGATCTTTTAATTAACAACGATCCTGTAGATTCTTTAGCGATGATTGTCCACCGAGACAAAGCTTACAATATGGGACGGGCGATGGCAGAAAAGCTAAAAGAATTAATCCCGCGCCATCAATTTAAAGTACCAATTCAAGCAGCAATTGGGAGTAAAGTTATTGCCAGCGAACAAATCCCGGCTTTACGGAAAGATGTATTAGCCAAGTGTTACGGCGGCGATATTAGTCGCAAGAAGAAGCTCTTACAAAAACAAGCAAAAGGCAAAAAGCGGATGAAATCGGTAGGTACTGTAGATGTACCGCAAGAGGCATTTATGGCAGTCTTGCGTCTAGACAAAGAGTAGTTGATATTTTAGCTAGGGTTTAAACTCTAGCTAGTGGGTAAGATCGTGTTTAAAAAGCTTTGGTGCAGATAATTACTACACAAAGCTTTTTTTATAAATATAGGATTACACTCCGCAGCGCGATCGCCATTTTACTGCTGAAGTTAATCTTTGCTTCCTTAGACTGATGCTTAAAAGATTTAACTAGGTTATCTATCAAATAATTTTATCTACTTTGTTACATCCTATAGTTAATTTTCCATACAATTTGAAGACTTTTTAGGCAACTTAAAGCGAAACAGTAGCGTGTGCTACAATTAATTTAAGCTAAGTTTAGATCAAAACTCAATTAGAGCCTGAGATTTACGCCTCAAAATCAACTTTACTTAGGCTTTATGAAGATTTACTTAGATTATATATTTTTACCGAATCGAGATTTTTAATAGTTGCAAATAACTCACAAACTTCATACTTGATAGAGTTTATACGAATAACTCGTACATAAATAAAACTTTATTTTCTAGAGGTTTGGCAACTTTATACATTCCTATGATTCGGAAATAACTTGAAGGAAATTAATTTCATGGCGCTCGTCAAAGAAACTGCTTTAGTTTACTGCGAAAATCAATTCGGCTTAGTTGACGGAAAAACCGCCGCAGGTTTGGTTCGACACTCGGAAACTTATACTATTGTGGGGATTATTGATAGTTCCTTAGCTGGCAAGGATGCCGGAGAAGAATTAGGAGATAAAAAAAATAATATTCCCATTTTTGCTAACTTTGCTCAAGCTTTGAATAAACTTGCAGAAGTTCCCAATTGTTACATTTATGGTAAAGCTCCCTTAGATGCTTGTATATCCTCTGATGAAAAGCTACTAATTTTAGAGGCCATGTCAAAAGGCATGGATATTATTAACGGTCTGCATCAATTCTTCTCAGACGATCGAGACTTTGTAGATATGGCGGTTAAGTGCGGTATCCAAATTAAAGACATCAGAAAACCCCCGCAATTAAAAGATTTACACGTTTTTACAGGTCAAATATCTAAAGTAGATATTCCTGTAATTGCCGTGTTAGGTACGGATTGCGCTTGCGGAAAAATGACTACCGCAGTGGAATTGAACAAAGCTTTAAATGGCCTAGGAATAAAATCGGTAATGGTGGCGACAGGGCAAACCAGCTTAATGCAGGGTGCAAAATATGGCGCAGCAATGGATGCTCTGGTTTCCCAATTTGCGATTGGTGAAGTAGAAAATGCCGTTGTTCAGGCTTTCGAGGGCGAAAATCTTGATGTTATTTTAGTTGAGGGACAAAGTGCGGTTAGTCATCCTGCTTTCATGAGTTCTATAGGTATTTTAAAAGCAAGTATGCCCGATGGCGTTATTCTCCAACACCCTCCAGCGAGAAAGTTTCGGTGTGATTTTCCACATTTAACTATGCCGACAGTTGAGAGTGAAATTCAATTGATTGAAGCTATCTCCCAATCTCAGGTGATTGCGATCGCATTAAGTCACGAAGACTTAACAGACGAAGCAGTTAGGAAAACTATCAAAGACTATGAAAACCGTTTGCAATTGCCAACAACTGATGTCTTGAACTACGGATGCCAAAAACTCGTTCAAGCATTATGCGATCGCTTTCCCAAACTAAACCAAAAAATCAAAAAAGATTTACAACCTATTCCTTTATTGGCAATGAGCTAAACATCCACAAATGAAAGCATTAATGCCAAGAATAGAGATTAGCTTATCTCAAATAAGGCATAACGCTCAGGTACTATCAGAACTTTACGGACGACAGGGAATTTCATTAATGGGAGTTTCCAAAGCCGTATTAGGAGATCCGGCGATCGCTCAGGCAATGATTGAAGGCGGAGTAAAGTTTATTGCCGACTCTCGCATTGAAAACATCCAAAGAATGAAAAATGCGGGGGTATCGGCTCAGTTTGTGCTTCTCCGCACTGCTTTGAGTCAGGCAGAATCTGTAATTGAGAATGTGGATATTAGTCTTAATACGGAACTTGAGACTATTAAAGCACTTTCTCACTATGCAAGCCTACACAACAAAATCCATCAAATAATTGTGATGGTAGAGTTAGGCGATCTGCGAGAAGGCGTACTAAAGTGCGATCTTTCTCAATTCATCAAAAAAACTCTTGCTTTATCTCATATCAAAATTGTTGGTATTGGCTGCAATTTGGCGTGTTTTGGGGGTATCAAGCCAGATAACAACAAAATGCACGAATTATCTCAGTTAGCTGATGAAATTGAAAAAGAGTTTTCGATTGATTTGGAAATAATTTCGGGCGGAAATTCAGCAAACTACCAATGGTATGAAGCTTCAGAAAAAGTCGGTAGAATTAACAACCTGCGTTTAGGTGAATCGATTCTTTTAGGTTGTGAAACCGTCAACCGCAAACTCATTCCAGGTTTGCAAGCCAACGCTTTTAAGTTAATTGCGGAAGTAATTGAGTCTAAAGACAAGCCATCTTTACCTTTTGGCGAAAGCTGTCAAAATGCTTTTGGCAGCGTACCCAGCTTCTTAGATCGAGGCATTCGCCGGAGAGTTATTGTTGCTTTGGGCAGGCAAGACATTTTAGTCTCTGGATTGAAACCTAGTGACGACTTGGAAATACTAGGATCTAGCAGCGATCATGTTGTTCTCGATAGTAATAACTACGATCTAAAAGTTGGAAGTGAAGTGAAGTTTAGCCTAGATTATGGTGGACTTCTAGCGGCAATGACTTCTCCTTTTATTAACAAGCAATTTGTTGATTATGCTTAAAGTGCGATCGCACTGAGCAGATAATAGAGATTATTGGGGTTTTTTGGGGAATCCTAAAGTTGTTAACTTTAAGATTACGTCGCCGAAAGTGGAAAATGCGATCGCTCTTACCCAAACCCCTGAAGAACAAGAATTAGAAAAGAAGTTAGCCGAATTAGCTGCACTGGAAACTGCACCAGGGATAATTCATTCTAGAAGGAGAAATAATTTATCGATATCATGAGCAAGAAATCGTTGGGCAATGGTTCGAGAATCATAGCCAGACATTCGGGCGATATTGATGGCAACATTGCGGAGAATAG
>JAHHGY010000067.1 GCA_019359635.1 Chroococcus sp. CMT-3BRIN-NPC107 | reverse complement strand
TATGAGTTGGTTATTGGTTGTGTCTGTGGACTAGTACGATTACGGGTTCAGTATGTCTAAAATCCAGCCGATGAAGGCTGGATGCAGATTAACCTGCCAAATTTTCTTATTTTTGAAGAGGTCTAATATACAACTAAGCTTTAGTTGCTTGGGCTAAACGATTATTAATTTCATCCCAATTAATCACATTCCACCAAGCATTCAAATAATCGGCGCGACGGTATTGATATTTGAGATAATAAGCGTGTTCCCAAACATCGTTACCCATAATTGGGTAATTTCCATCCATTAGCGGGCTATCTTGGTTGGGTGTAGTAGTAATTTTTAGTTTGCCATCGTTACCGCGTACCAGCCATACCCAGCCGCTACCAAAGCGTTTAGTACCTGCATCGTTAAACTGTTTTTTGAAGGTAGCAAAATCTTTAAAGTCTGCGGCGATCGCTTTACCAATTGCCCCCGTTGGCTCTCCGCCACCGTTAGGCTTCATGATTCGCCAAAACATAGTATGGTTTATATGTCCGCCGCCATTGTTGCGTACAGTGGTGCGAATAGCCTCTGGTACGCTGTTCAGATTGGTTAACAACTGTGCGACACTTTGGGATTTAAGATTGGGATACTTCTCAAAAGCAGCATTTAAGTTTTTCACATAAGTTGCATGGTGGTTATCGTGATGAAACCGCATGGTTTGAGCGTCGATGTGCGGCTCTAAAGCGTTGTAATCGTAAGGCAAAGGTGGTAGAGAAACCGTGTTACTAGAGGGAGTGCTTTGAGCTAGTGCTACATCCATCAACCCTGACGAGCGCCACGAATTTAAAGCAAAAGCTCCCCCGGTTGCTCCTAGTAAAAATATTAGCTTGCGTCGATTTAGACTCATAAGGTTGGTAATTAGTGTTAGTGCGATCGCTTCTGACCATAGCAGACTAATTAAATAATTAATTTTGCTGCCAACATTCCATGCTAAGTCACAACAGGATCTTGAAAATCTACTTTTTTAAGGGTTTTTGAGCTACTAGACGACTGTCAGCTAGAATTTGCTGTTTAGTCCTCCTTCGCTATTTAAAATACGAGCGATCGCTAAAAGTTTAATCTTTTGGTTCAATCACTGTTAGTTTGCTTAGTTACTTGGGAATACTATCAGCAAGGTTTTATAGCACGATGTGTTCTATGAATAGTGTACTATTGCAAAATTTAATTCAATTGATTGGTAGACATACAGGCTTACATATCCGCGAGCAGGATAAACAAGCTCTAACCAATAAAGTAAATACCCGGATGCAAGCGCTTAACCTTGCTACACCAGAGCAATACTATCAACTATTAGATATAAATGCCCACAACGGCTCAACTAATGAAACTCCAGGCGATCGCGAATGGAAAGCCCTTACTCTCTTATTAACTACTGGAGAAAGTTACTTTTTTCGGGATAAAGGACAAATAGCTTTACTCAAAAATCGCCTCTTACCAGAAATAATTGCACAAAACAAGCGATCGTCCCTACAAAACTCTTCAAAACCATCTCTGAGAATTTGGAGTGCGGGTTGTTCTACAGGAGAGGAAGTTTATTCTATCGCTATTCTTATTAAAGAATTAATTCCTGATTTACACAATTGGAATATTTTAATTTTAGGCACGGATCTCAATTTAGAATCTATTGCTAAAGCCAAACAAAGAATTTACGATCCTTGGTCTTTTCGTATGGTTGAACCACAAATTATTCAACGTTACTTTAAACCACGTCAGCAGAGTTGGGAAGTTAAAGAAACGATTTCTTCTATGGTGAAGTTTTGTTCGGGCAATTTAATTAAAGATAGCTTTCCCCAACATCTTTTCGATCTTCATAGCATGGACATTATTATTTGTCGTAATGTCTTTATTTATTTTGATCCTGATTCAATTTCACTGGTATTAAAGAAGTTTTATTACACTCTTAATTCCACAGGCTATTTAATAACCGGACACGCCGAATTACACGGGCAAAATTTGGGTAAATTGCAAACAAAAGTTTTTTCCGAATCTTTAGTGTATCAAAGAGACAACATTCCCCTAGAACAATATACAACGCCCGATCAAAGATTGCCTACCACACTCTGTACAAATCGAGAAACCAACGTATTTAAGCATCAAACAATAAAACTTATAAACTCAAAACTAGAAGTGGCTCAAGTTGAAAAAAAATCTAAGGCACCAGCAACTACAGAGCAAGCCAAAATCTTATTTTTTCAAGAACAATATACCGCCGCAATTCAAGTAGCCGAGGAGGTTATTAAACAAAATCCAGTTAATTTTGAGGCTTGTTATCTTATTGCTCAAGCTTGGGCGAATTTAGGTAAAGTTGAAAAAGCTACTTCTTACTGCGAACAAGCAATAAAAATAGATGCTCTTTCGACTTCTCCTTACTATTTATTAGCTGATATTGCTGAAGAAAAAGGAGATATAACTTTAGCTAAAAAGCTGTTGAGAAAAATTATTTATCTCGCTCCTAGCTCTATTAACGCCTATTTAGAACTTGGAGATATTTATCAACGGGAAAGCGACATGATTAAAGCAAAAAAAATGAGAACTACTGCTTGGGATTTGCTCAACCAACTACCAGCTAACTTTGTACTAGAGCCAAGTAAATATACTGTCAGTGAATTAACGGTACAGATAGGCAATCTACTTCAAAATCATCCCTAAATCGACAAATATTGCTCCATTAATTAAAATCCTTTGGTTGATATCAACAAGGGTTAAACTACTTTTTATTTATTTAGATAAATATAGTTTAGCAGAATCAAACACTACTTTTCAGGTGTTAATACTGATGAAAGTTAAATTAAATAAAAATTTCAGTAGCTTCACAGATAGACTTACACAGGCAAGTCAATATATTAATAAATCAGCACTTAGATTATGAAAAACATTTATATTAAATACTTCACGGAAAATTATGGTTTCATCTTTCTATCAGGAGCAGCAATTAGCCACTACTTTAGAACAACTCCAAAACGAGCAGACTAGCGGCATTTTGTATTTTGATGCTGATATAAGCTCTCAGAAAAAAAAGCGATCCTGCGTCTTAGTTTTGCATAAAGGTCAAATTGTTTATGGTGATAAAATTTTACCTACAAACAATGAGTTTGCTAAAAGCCTAGGACAAAAATTGAATCGGGAATGGTCGGAAAGTGCGATCGCTTTAGCTACTCAAAGAGTAACAAATAAAACTTCTATTCGGGCAATTTTAGATTTACTGATCAAAATGCGGCTGTTTACGTGGGAACAAGTAGAAGCTTTCGTACACGCGCAGGTAGTTTTAATTTTAGAGCAAATTTTGCCTCATCCCGGACAGTATCGAATTGATAATATTCTTGAGTTCGATCTTTGTCATGGAGAAGATTGTCACGGCTTAAATTTGGCTAAGTTGATAGCAGATGTTAATCGCCGTCAACAACAGATAGCTACTTTTGCTTCTACCATACGTTCAATAGAAGCCGTTCCTTATTTTTCTCCTAACACTGCTCATAAAATTACTAATCCCACAGTTCGCAAGCATTTAGAACAGTGGGTAGATGGAGAGCGTAGTTTAATTGATATTGCAGAAGGTTTGAATAAAGATGTGTTACAAGTCGCTCAATCTTATTTACCTTGGGTGCAAGCGGGTTGGGTGTTAATTGGCGATAACAACGTACCTGTATCTAAAAAAGAGTTACCAATTATCTTAGCTGTAGATGACAGTCCGATTATGCAAGTTGCAATCAAACGGGCGCTATCAGAACAGTATCAGGTATTAATAGCCAGCAATGCTAAAGATGCGTTGATGTTGTTACATCGAACTGATGTGAAACTGCTATTACTTGATGTCACTATGCCAGAAATTGATGGATTAGAAGTTTGTCGTACTGTACGTAGTATTGCAAAGTTCCGTGAATTGCCAATAATTATGGTGACAGCAAAAGATGGCTTTTTTGACAAGGTTAAAGGTAAGTTCGCCGGGTCTACTGACTACGTAACTAAACCTTTTAACTCAGAACAATTATGCCAGCTAGTTGCAAAACATATTGGCAACAATAATGAATTTAATTCTGTAAGTATTTAATTTGAATTTACAACTGTCAGCACTTTTAAGTCCTTGTTACACAATCTACCAATTTTGCAAAAAACCATGAAAAACAAACCTTATCTCATTTTCAGCTTACATGATTTGCACTATGGAATAGATTCATTGTTAGTGCAAGAAATTCTTCATCTTCCCGAACTTGTCTCTGTCGTTGAAGCTCCAAAAGACATCGTAGGCGTGTTGAATTTGCGTGGTAAAATAGTGCCAATTATGCACCTGGGTTTGCGCTTAGGAAATCTGTCACCACAATGTAGCTTGAATGATAGTGTAATAGTTTTAGATTACGATGGATTGCAAATAGGCATCATTGTGAGTAATGTATATGAAGTTAAAAACATTGATGAGTCATTAATAGAAAAAGAGATAGATTATGGGCGAATTAAAGATGTTAATTCTAGGTTTGTAGAGGGAATTGCTAACTTTAGCAATGACACAATTATTTTAATTAACTATAGTAGCTTGCTGCGAGATTCTCAAGGAATAGAAGCATTATTAAGAGAAGAAAACAACGAGCAAGATTTAAATACAACTAGCTTAATTAACAATTTTTATACTATTTGCTGTCCCCAAGCTACTCCTCAAGAAAAAGTTATTTTTGCAGAAAGAGCAAACAATTTAAGACAGTCAGCTAACAATATTGATTCTCAAGAATTAATCTCTCTAGCTGTGGTTGGTTTAAACAATGAATACTTTGGACTCGATCTAAAATTAGTCCAAGAGTTTACTAATGTTCGCAATATTACTCCTATACCATGCTGTCCATCTCATGTAGTTGGCAATATGAATTTACGGGGAGAAATTTTAACATTGATTGATATTCGCAGCATTTTAAATATGCCCTTAGCAAAGAAAATTGATGGTGGAAAAGCAATTGTAGTTAGTGTTGAGGATGAAGTTGCAGGTTTCCCTGTGGATGAAGTTTTTGATGTGATGTATTTGCATCCATCCGCCGTCAATTGTTTGCCGATAGCTGGAAATTTTACTAATGAAGAATATTTTCGGGGAACTGTTGTTTATTCTGGCAGTATATTGACGGTTCTCGATTTGCCTAAGCTACTAACGAATAAAAGTTTAGTAGTAAATGAAGAAATTTAAAAACAAAAAGAGGGAAAAAATGAAAATTACTAATCAACTACGTGCTACTGCTGCCGGAATACTTGTTATTGCTCTTAGCAATTTATTTTCTGTTTATATGAACGGAGTTGCAAACGATAGCACAGTAGTCAATCAAGCAGGTGTAGTTCGGGGTGGTACTCAAAGGCTTGTCAAGCTAGAAATGGCTGGCAGAAATAGCGACAAGTTAGTTAATAAATTAGATGGCTTGGTAAATGGATTAATTAAAGGCGATCGCACTTTAGGATTACCACGCGCTACCGATCCAGAATTTCTGGCAAAAATGAACGCCGTGCAAAGCAGTTGGCAAAAGCTTAAGGAAGCGATCGCAACTTTTAGACAACAGCCAAGTTTTCGCAGCGAATTATTAACCCAAAGTGAAGATTATTTTGAGTTGGCGAACGACGCTGTAAACGCTGCCGAAGCCTATTCTCAAACAAAAGTCCAAAGGTTAAGAGTAATTCAGTTATTTATATTTGGGTTAAATTTGCTGATTTTGGGGATGATTTTGGCGATCGCTCGCAACATTGCGCGGAGCTTGCTTAATTCTACAAGTGCGATCGCTACCTCCTCAACCCAGATAGCTTCGGCGGTAGAAGAACAAGAACGTACTGTAGCCTCTCAAGCAGCTTCGATAAGACAAATAGAGTACGACGATGGATGAACTGGGTGCTTCCTCTAGACAATCGGCAGAACAAGCTGAAGCCTCCGCCGCCGGAGCAAATCACGCGCTATTAACTGCCGAAGGCGGAACTAAAGCCGTACATCAAACTCTCAAAGAGATGTCTACTCTTAAAGATAAAGTTAGAGAGATTGCCGAACAGATTACCCACCTCAGCCAACAAACAAACCAAATTGGCAGTGTCTCCGGCTTAGTAGGAGACTTGGCTAATCAAACAAATATGTTGGCACTCAATGCCGCCGTAGAAGCTGCTCGTGCAGGAGATAAAGGTAAAGGATTTGCGGTAGTTGCTGGAGAAATTCGCAAACTAGCCGATCAAAGCAAAAAATCTGCCGATAGAATTAATACCCTCGTTAGCGATATTCAATCGGCAATTAATTCTACGGTGATGGCAACAGATCGAGGCACAAAAACTGTTGCTCAAGGAATGCAATTAACCCAAGAAACCGCCAAATCTTTTACGGGTGTAGCCGACGCGGTTAACAACATTTTTCTTAATAACCAACAAATTTCTCTCAATGTCAAACAACAAGCGATCGCAACTCAGCAAGTAGTAGAAGCCATGAGCAGTTTAACTTTAGCCGCTCAAGATACTTCTAGTGGCATTACTCAAGTAAAAGTTGGTACGCAGCAACTAAAAGATGCGGCTCAAAATCTCAAAGCAATGGTCTAACAACAATTAATTCATCTTAAAGAGGAATCTAAAACAATAATGTTGAAAACTTTAAATAATCTACCCTTGCGGATTAAAGCAATTACCTTTGCGATCGCATTAGGTACAATTCCGGTGCTTTTAGTCGGTACAACTAATTACGTTTCTTCAATACAAAAAAGCCGCCAAGACGCTACCCACGCCCAAGAAAATTTGACTACTGCTACGGCGGATAAAGTAGCACGGTTTATGTTTGAGCGCAATGGAGATATTCAGGTACTTGCTAACTTGCCAATTCTTGCTAACCCCGAAAAAACCGCAGGAGTTACACCCCAGCAAAAGCAAGCCGTACTGGATAAATACATGAAAATTTATGGGGCTTATGACAGCATTGCTGTTGCCGATGTTACAGGAAAGACTATTTTGCAAACTACTGGAGAAGTAATTAGTGGATTGGGAGAGCGAGATTATTTCAAAGCAGCACTCGCCACTAAAAAATCTGTAATTGCGCCGCCCAGAAAGTCGAAGTTAAACGGCAAATACTATGTTTTTATCGCCGCACCAATTGTTAACGTCAACACCAACAAAATAACTGGTGTAGTGAGAACTCGGATTCCGGTAGATAACTTAGACCCAATTGCTAAAGCTAGCACTGCCACTTTGACAGGTAATAAACGAGCCGCAGCATCGGAATACCACCTAATTGACGCTGAAGGCAAGTTCTTTGCTGCCGAAGAAAAAAATCAAATAGGTCGCGACGCAAAAAAAGATTTTGCTAGTTTTGCTACTTTGCAGCGAGACAACAAGGTAGCAAGTGCTGAAAATACCGATCGAATTGGCAACAAACGACAACTTATATCCTATGCTCCCGTTCCGCAAATTTCGGGAATGCCAAATCTTAACTGGGGTGTGATTCTAGCAGAAGATGTAGACAGCGTTTATAGAGGAGAAGGTCAACTACTGCTAAACCTAATTTTGGGTACGGGAATAACCGCTTTAATTGCTAGTGGCCTTGCGGTACTTTTTGCCAACCGTGCTACTAAATTAATTCAAGGAATTGCAAGCTCCATCGCTTCTTCCTCTACAGAAATCGCCGCCACCGTCGAACAACAAGAGCGTACCGTATCTCAGCAAGCCACCTCGGTTAACCAAACTACAACCACAATGGACGAACTTGGCGCGTCTTCTCGGCAATCGGCAGAACAAGCTGAAGCTTCCGCCGCCGGAGCAAGTCAGGCTTTAAACCTCGCAGAAGGGGGAACTCAAGCCGTACAGCAAACTCTTAAGGGTATGACGATACTCAAAGACCAAGTTAATGAAATTGCCTTAGCAATTATTCGCCTTAGCGAACAAACAGGTCAAATTGGCTCGGTTTCGTCACTTGTAGGCGATTTAGCTAATCAAACCAATATGTTAGCCCTCAATGCGGCGGTAGAAGCTGCTCGTGCAGGAGAAAACGGTAAGGGTTTTGGAGTTGTAGCTACTGAAATTCGCAAGCTTGCCGATCAAAGTAAAAAATCTTCTGAAAAAATCAACACTTTAGTTGGCGATATTCAATCAGCGATTAATAAAACCGTGATGGTGACAGATGAAGGCACAAAGAAAGTCGATCAAGGATTGGAATTAGCCGAAAAAACTGCCGTAACCTTTACAGGCGTAGCAGATTCGGTTAACAACGTATTTTTAAATAGCCAGCAAATTTCTCTCAGCGCCAAACAACAAGCGATCGCCGTCCAGCAAGTAGTAACGGCGATGAACTCGATTAATTTAGGAGCTAAAGAAAGCGCTAGTGGCATAACTCAAGTTAAATCTAGCGCCCAGCAACTTAAAGAAGCGGCGCAACAACTCAAAGCTGTGGTCTAAACCATTTAATAATCAAAAATTTACCCCACCCCCCAACGCCATGATGATTGAAGACGTTGAACTGCGAAATCTATTTAAAGCTTCTAGTGAAGAACATTTGCACAACCTCGAAAATGGGTTGATGCAGCTAGAGAAAAATTCCCAAGATCGAGCAACCCTTGAAGAAGTATTGCGAGAAGCCCACACCCTCAAAGGCGATGCGCGGATGTTGGGCGTAGATGATATTGAAACCCTAGTTCACCAAATTGAAGAAATTTTTGTTGCGGTCAAAAAACAAGAGCAAGTTCTGACCCCAGCGTTGTGCGAGTCATTGTATCAAGGATTAGATGCGATGGGTAAAATAGCCCGTGAAGCCGTTACTGGGGTAGCTTCGGGGGTCAATGTTTTTTATGTTTTGGCTCAATTAATGGGAGCAAATACTAATACTTCTGTAGAAGCTGAAGAGGCGCTTTTTGCAGCTAATAATGACGAGGTCGATCTGTTTGCTGATACTACCGAACAGCTAAAAACTGACGATCTATTTCCCGTGTCTTCTAGCGAACTACGGGGCCCAGAGATTTCAATTCAAGACCCTTTGCAAGTCGCACAAACACCGGAAGTAAGTAGCTATCAAATTGAGACAATCCGCGTCGAACCTCAAAAGCTCGATAACTTGATGACCCAAGCGGGAGAACTAGCAGTTACAAAACAACGCATTGCTTACCACCTTACAGAAATTGAGGAAATAGTCACCCTTTATGATGAATGGAGCCGCGATACTTTTGTCCATCGTTTGGCGCTAGATAAAATGGCAAAAAATGGCTCTAACGAACAGGGACATTTTCACCATCGGGTAGAACAACGCTTAAATCGTTTGGGAGTTTTGATTAACCGCTTAAAAAACCAAGCTTATGAAGATACCGCCCGACTAGAACTTGTTGCCAATGAATTAGAATCAGGTATTCGCACGTTACGGCTTTTACCTTTATCTACAGTTTTTAATCTTTTTCCTCGCATGGTGCGGGATTTAGCGAGTCAACAATCTAAACAAATAAATTTAGTAATTGAAGGGGGCGACACTACCGCCGACAAGCGCATCTTAGAGGAAATGAAAGATCCATTGATGCATATGATTCGTAATTCTATCGATCATGGAATTGAAACACCCCTTGAAAGGGAGAAATTAGGAAAGCCTCCTACCGCAACAATTCGCCTGCGAGGTTATCAAACTTCTACCAGTATTGGCATTGAAATAGTTGATGATGGGCGCGGATTGGATAATGAAGGCATCAAACGTACAGCTTTGCGACGGGGAGTTTGTTCTTCTGAAGAACTGGCAAAAATGTCACCTAATCAAATTCAATCGTTGATTTTTGCACCCGGATTTTCAACTCGGACAGAAGTTACCGAGCTTTCGGGTCGAGGTATTGGGTTAGATGTGGTACGTGCTAAAGTCGAACAATTTAAAGGCGCGATCGCAGTGGAATCGATTCAAGGCTTGGGATGCAGCTTCAAATTGCAGCTTAACACCACCCTCACGACCGCTCATGTTTTGATTGTGGAAGTAAATAGCGTTTCTTATGCAATTGGGGTAGAAGCGGTACAAACTACCCTACTTGTGGCTCGCAATGAAATTTTTGCGACGGGTGGCTGTCAAACAATTGTGTTAGATAATCAACCTGTATCAGTGGTTTGGCTATCAGACTTGTTGCAATTGCCGCTAACTGTTCCCATCTCTCCCAAAGCCGCCGATGCTACTGCAAAAATGCTTCCTTGTATTGTGCTGCAAATTGGTACGGAGCGTTTGGGACTATTAGTAGATGCTTTACTTGACCAACAAAATGTGGTTTTAAAGCCGCAAAGTAAGTTACTTAAGCGGGTTCGTAACGTTTCTGGAGCAACTATTTTAGGTACGGGGGAAGTCTGTATGATTCTTAACCCCCAAGATTTGCTTAAGTCTGTACAAAAAAGAACTGGAACAACTACGGTTTCGCAGCAATTTCTTCAAGAAGTCAAAAAACCCGCAATTTTGCTAGTAGAAGACTCAATTACAATTCGGACTCAAGTTAAACGCATTTTAAAAGGTGCAGGCTACGATGTAACCGCCGCCGTTGATGGATTAGATGGTTTTAATAAACTAAAGTCTAAAGATTTTGATGCGGTGGTTTCCGATGTTCAAATGCCTAATATTGACGGCTTGGCGCTAACAGCAAAAATTCGGCAGCAAAAACAATATACCGAACTGCCGATTATTTTAGTAACTACTCTTGCTTCGGATGAAGATAAAAAAAGAGGCGCTGATGCTGGCGCGAATGCCTACTTGACTAAAGGCAATTTTGAGCAACAATTACTTCTAGATACTTTAAAAAGATTAATCTAAATGCCAGACCCAATTTCTGTTTTATTAGTAGAAGATTCCCCCGTTGCTTTAGAAATCCTGAATAGGTTACTCGCATCTTCGTCAGATATTAAAGTGGTCGGCAAAGCCAGCAATGGGAAGGAAGCATTAGATTTAATTCCTAGATTGCAACCCAAGGTAATTTGCACCGATTTACACATGAAAGAAATGGATGGTTTAGAACTTACTAAACAAGTAATGGAAAATCATCCCCGTCCAATTTTGGTAGTTAGCACTTCTGTTCAAAAAGAAGACACTAATACTATTTTTGAACTTTTGCAAGCAGGAGCCGTAGATGTTTTTCCCAAGCCAAACACAGGGTTAGCTTCGGATTACGAGCAAGTAAAACGAGAGTTGATTAATAAAATTAAAATTCTCTCCGGGGTAACAGTTTTTACTAAGAGACAAACTCCTGCTATTAATACCCCTAATTCAGCTAATAATTTTGCTTTTTCCGCCAATATTACTGGAGCAATCAAAATAATTACTATTGGCGCTTCTACTGGCGGACCTCAAGCACTGCACAAAATTATTGCTCAACTACCATCCAACTTACCTGTTCCGGTAGTTTGTATTCAGCATATTAGCCAAGGATTTTTGCAAGGTTTAGTAGACTGGTTAGATTCGGAGTGTAAGGTAAAAGTAAAAATTGCCCAGGTTGGTGAAATTCCCGAACGTGGAACGGTATATTTTGCCCCGGATCAGAATCATTTAGAGTTAAATTCTCAAGGCAAATTTATTTACGGCTCTTCTTTACCTGTAGATGGTCATTGTCCTTCAGTAACAGTTACTTTTAAATCGGTTGCTAGGTTTTATGGCAAGGCAACTATGAGCATTTTGTTAACCGGAATGGGTAAAGATGGGGCTTTGGGAATGCAAGCTATTTCTGCTGCTGGGGGAATCACCATTGCTCAAGATGAAAAAACTTGTGTAGTGTTTGGAATGCCCTCCGAAGCGATCGCTCTTGGAGTTGTACAACACGTGTTACCTGTCCAAGATATCGCTTCTTTGCTGTTGAAAAATATTGCTAAAACGTAGTAATCTTACTCCCACTCTATAGTTCCTGGGGGCTTGGAAGTTATATCGTAAACTACCCGATTGACCCCGGCAACTTCGTTGACAATCCGGTTAGATATTGCTTCTAATACATCGTAAGGAACCCGCGCCCAATCGGCGGTCATTCCATCTTCGCTTGCCACTAAACGCAAAACTATCGGGTAAGCGTAGGTGCGCTGATCTCCCATTACTCCTACGCTGCGCACAGGTAGCAAGACGGCAAAAGCTTGCCAAAAGTCGTGATAAATTCCTCGACGATTGATTTCTTGACGGACAATTAGATCGGCTTCTCGCAATATTTCTAAGCGCTCAGAAGTAATTTCTCCCAAAATCCGAATTGCTAAACCAGGACCCGGAAAAGGCTGCCGCAAGACAATTTCTTCGGGTAAACCTATTTGTCGCCCAACTTTGCGGACTTCATCTTTAAATAGCTTCCGCAAGGGTTCGACAAGCTTAAAACGTAAGTCTTTTGGTAAACCACCAACATTGTGATGGCTCTTAATTTTCACCGCTACTCGTTCGCCAGTTTTGGGGTCAACATTGGTATCGGCAGATTCAATGACATCAGGGTAAAGCGTCCCTTGGGCTAAGTAATCAAAGGGGCCGAGGTTTTTAGAGGCTTCTTCAAATACTTGGATAAATTCGTGTCCAATTAAACGGCGCTTTTCTTCAGGGTCGGTAACACCAGCTACTAGGGCTAAAAAGCGATCGCGCGCGTTTACATACTCGACTGGAATATGAAACTGTTCTTGAAATAGCTTAACTAATCGCTCTGGCTCTAACTTTCGCATAAAACCTTGATCGATAAAAACGCAGGTTAAGCGATCGCCAATTGCCTGATGCAGTAAAAATGCCAAAGTTGACGAATCTACACCCCCAGATAGAGCCAATAGCACCCGCTTTTCCCCCACCTGAGCGCGAATTTCTCTAATTGCTTCTTCGACAAAGGCGGCGGTTGTCCAGGTGGGTTCGCATTCGCAGATGTGGTAAACAAAATTGCGAATTAAAGCTAAACCGCCTACGGAATGTACTACTTCGGGATGAAATTGTACGCCGTAGAGTTTTTGGTCGTAGTTTGCGATCGCCGCGCAAGGTGTATTTTCGGTATGAGCTAGCACTTCAAACCCTACAGGCAACTGCGCGCAGGAGTCGCCGTGACTCATCCACATCGTTGTCCCTTCTTCGACATTGGTTAATAAATCGGTAGGATCGTCGATTAGTAACGATGCTTTGCCATACTCTTTGCGATCAGCGGGTTGTACGTCTCCCCCTAGTTGCTTGACCATTAGCTGCATTCCGTAGCATACCCCTAGTACCGGAATTCCTAAGTGCCAAATTTGGGGATCGCACTCTGGAGCGTTAGGAGTATAAACAGAGCTTGGACCCCCCGATAAAATAATTCCTTTGGGGTTTAGTTGGCGCAACTGTTCGGCAGTAGTGCGATAGGATAAAACTTCAGAATATACTTGAGTTTCTCTAATTCTGCGGGCGATTAGTTCTGAATACTGCGAGCCAAAGTCTAGAATTGCAATCATTTGGCGATTCAATTGCGTTAATTCTTGGTTTTGCGGCAAAGTTTCTGTCTGTACCACTTTATTTTTTCCTATTAATTGCAAGTAGTGGATGTTAGAAATAGATAAATTTTTGGGTAAAGCAAGTTTACGATCGCTAACCCGTAGACAAAAACTTATTTTTTAGTATTTCAATTATTCTTATTAAATTAACACAACTGGGAGAGCAGCGTCTTAGCCCTTTGGCTTTTGGTGATTATCGTGCGATCGCGATCGAAAAGAACGCAGCCAACATTAACACGGTGACTTGTCAGCTTGAATATATATTCATTAGAGCGGAGGTCGATTGCCAGAGCGATCGCATTATAAAGTTGCTCTACCCAACTACTACCAGTTTTTGCGTCTAAGTCCCGGAGGTATTGGAGGGCAGATTCGGTAGTGGAATTATTAAAAATAGTTTGTAATACAGAAGTTGGTAGACCTAATTGGGCAGCATGAGCCGTCAAAATTTCTAAGCGTCCATCCGCCAAATGATGGTGGGTATGAAAGATTCCCCCAGCAAGTTTTATGAGTTTACCGTGATAACCAAACAATAAAATACCCTTAACTTCTTGACTGGCTGCTTCTACTAATAGCGATCCTAACCAGTTGGCAGTTTTAACTAATTGTTGGGGATTAATGCCGAATTTTTGGGCTAAATCCCACCCATTTTCACCAATACAAAACACTAATAAATCGGTAGATTTTGCTTTTAATCGCACTTGTTCTAAACACGCATCTAATTGTCCAGGAGCGCTGAGAGGCTGAGAAATTCCCGTTGTACCGAGCAGAGACAGCCCTTCTACTACGCCAAAAGCTGCGTTAGAAGTCCGCTCGGCTAAGGCTCTACCTTCAGGAAAAATAATTGTTAACTTAATATGTTCGCTTGGTTTCAAAAGGCGGAGTAAATTAACTTGGAGTAATTGTTGGGCGTAACTATAAACTGCCGGATCGCCATTTGACTTGCGGCCCAAACCTTCACCACCAACAATTGTAATTTGTTGGGATGATGATTCTAGCCATTCAACTAAGACCCAAATAGGTGTATCGCAAGTTAAATCTAAGTTATCGCCCGGATCGCTGCGAGTAATTGCTAGAGCCATGTTTGGCAGCAATCCGGCTACTTGGTCGATTGCAATTTCTACGGTTTGAGGGGGGATAATTAAATCGACTTCTACTTTTTGGCTGCAAGTACGATTAAGTAGCCATTGCACTGCGGCGATCGCCGAGGCGCAGGCAAAAACAGGTAAAGTATAACCAGAGCGAGACATCAGGGACACATTGCCACCAGTGGGAAATAGATCGATTTTTTAGGATTCTCTTTCTGCTGACTGTTGTTTAGGGCAGCATTTTTAGCCTATCCTCCAAAATTATATAAGCAAAACTGATTTGCCTAAATTTGGGTCGATACTGACTCTTTGTTCAACCTCAACACTCATTGGATTTAGCTTTGGTGGAAACCATTACTCAACCAGTTTCAGATTTGCCAGAAAACCCTATAACCCCATCATCGGTACTTTCACCCGATCGCCAAAACCAAATTCTGCATAGCAAAAAAGCAATTCGTACAAGCTTACAAGCTTCTACTATTGACGGTGTATTTGCCGCTATTTTTATAAGTGTTACAGGCGGCGTACTCTTAACCAATTTTTTGCTGCAAGTAGGCGCAAGCCCGGTAGAAATTGGTATGCTGTCATCAATTCCGATGTTACTAAATTTATTGCAGCCAATAGGTGCTTATATAGGCGATCGCACTAATAGCCGTCATTATTATTGTCTGTGGATTTTTGGGATCGCTCGGTTATTATGGTTAATTTTAGTTGTAGCAATTGGGTGGATTAATTGGTCTGGCGGCAATCTCCATCAGCTAGTCAGTTGGACGCTGGGAATGGTGCTAGTTAGCCACATACTTGAGTCTTTGGGGGGTTCGGCTTGGCTAAGTTGGATGGCGGTACTCGTTCCCCATCGCCTGCGGGGGCGTTATTTTGGGTTTCGCAATAGTGCGGCGAGTTTAACTAATCTTGTAGGCGTACCTATACTCGGCTTTGCGGTATCAGCTTGGCCCAACGGCACTATTGAAGGCTACGCAGTAGTTTTGTTTCTGGCGGTAGTTACAGGCATAATTAGTCTGGGATGTCAGTTTTTTATGACCGATATTAATCCACAGCTAACAGCTAAAAAAGTTGAACCGGAACAATCAAGTTTTTCACTTTTAGGTAATTTTTCGCCTAATTTTTTGATATTTTTGTTTTATTTTGGCTTGTGGACGTTTGCGGTTAACCTCAGTTCGCCATTTTTTAATCTTTATTTGTTAGACAATTTGCATTTAGATTTATATTGGGCGACGCTCTACGGTAGTTTGACGGCAGGAGCTAATTTAGTCATGCTGATTTGGTGGGGTAAAATCGCCGATCGAATTGGCAATCGTCCATTGCTGTTATTAGTCGGAGTTTTAGCTGGTATAACGCCGTTGTTTTGGCTCTTGACAGGGGCGGACAATATGTCCTTATGGGTATGGCTACCACTAATTCATTTATTTACAGGCGGTACTTGGGCAGCTATTGAATTGTGCAGCAGCAATATTCAAATGGAAGTCGCATCTCAAGAGCATCCTTCTGGTTATTTTGCGGTGGCGGCGGCGGTAGCAGGGGTTTGTGGGGCTTTGGGAACCACTATCGGCGGCTTTTTCAGTGAAAACTCTGTTATTGGCGGTTTACCTGGTTTATTTGCGCTGTCGGCGGGGGTAAGATTATTTGCCTTATTGCCCTTAATATATGTCACCGAACCGCGCAGCCAAAGGGTAACGCAGCTTGTGAGGAATTGGTTGAATTTTAAAGGGCGATCGCCTGCACAAAACATAACTGTAGCAAATACACCAAAATAGTAAGGAAGATCAACGCGCGATCGCGTGGTAAAAACTCCATGAATACTGTTGATTATCTCCGCATTAGTTTAATTGACCGTTGTAATTTTCGCTGTCAATACTGTATGCCAGAAGGAGTAGAGCTAAATCACATTCAGCTTCAGCAGATATTAACAGACGAGGAATTATTAATTCTCATCAAAGAAGTGTTTATTCCTGTTGGTTTTAATCGTTTTCGGTTAACAGGGGGCGAACCCTTATTGCGTCCCGGCGTTGTAGATTTGGTAGGTAAAATAGCCTCCCTTCCCGAAACTCAAGACCTTTCTATGACTACCAACGGTTTTCTCTTAGCTGGAATGGCGCAGCAATTGCACGATGCGGGGTTGCGTCGAGTTAATATTAGTTTAGACTCTTTGAAGGCTGAAACTTTCGATACTATTATTGGCAATCGCGGGCGATCGCAATGGGAAAAAGTATGGAATGGAATTCAAACTGCTTATAGAGTAGGGTTTAATCCTTTAAAACTTAATGTAGTAGTAATTCCGGGTGTAAATGATAGCGAAGTGTTGGAACTTGCAGCATTAACTATTGACAAGCAATGGCACGTCCGGTTTATTGAATTTATGCCCATTGGCAACGATCGGCTATTTAACGAGCAAGGTTGGGTATCTTCAGAACAATTACGAACCCGCATTAGCAACAAGTATGGTTTAACAACAGCTTTTGTAAGCGGTAACGGGCCCGCCGATGTATTTAAAATTCCTGACGCTAAGGGAACATTGGGGTTTATTAGTCAGATGTCAGAGTGTTTTTGCGATCGCTGTAACCGGATGCGTCTATCCGCCGATGGTTGGCTGCGTCCGTGTTTGCTGAATGAAAGCAACCAAATAGACTTAAAAACAGCTTTAAGAAGTGGTGTTGAGTTAGAAAAATTGCGGAGTCTTGTGAGCGAGTTAATTGGGCTTAAACCCGAAATTAACTATAAAGCCAGAGTTTCGGGTACTACAGGCGCTTATAGCCGTACTATGTCGCAAATCGGCGGCTAGTTTAAGGAGGCTTTTTAGTAGGATATTACTTTCACTGTATGGTTGTACTCGCTATCATAAAAACAACAGTGTATGCCTACGAACGAATAGGCTCTTGCTTGTGTCAGAGGGTGTCAAATGCTCTCTAATGGTTATCAGCCTATTTATGTATTCAAGTACAACCAAAAGACCAAAATAGTGTTTATCCTTGCTGGCGTAACTAAAAGCTTAGGAGATTTAATAGCGATGAAGCCTAACTTTAGCAAAATGACCCGTCAAGAACTAAGGCATTATATTTTAGCCAACCGAGAAGATGATGAAGCAATCGAGGCTTTAATCAATAAGGGGAATCCACACAGCCTTAAATATCCTTTTCCTAAAACGGAAGACGATTTTAGAGAAATGGAAGAAATACTTAAACGAAAATTGAGTAGCAAAGAAGAGATACCATAAATCTTTAAATTGTTGACCTATCCAAGTGATCGTCTAAGCCGTTTTTTAAATAGATTATCTCTATAATAGGCTGCATCTAACGTAACGCTGCGATGCTGTACACCTTTTTCGCAAATCCTGCGATCGCACTTAATTCGTCTCTCCTTCAACAATTTTAATTTCTTCTTCTGTCAATCCGTAAAGTTGATAAACCAGTCTATCTATTTCGGTTTCAATGCGCTTAACTTCCTTCCCTTTGTCATTAAGGCATTTCTGTACAAGAATTTCTATCGCTTTTTGCTCTGTTTGCGTAGCAATAGGAATTTGCTTCATATAGTCGCTAAATGCTCTCAAATAACCACCTCGAATAGAGTTAGAAATCATCGAGTAGAACCACTCAACTATTTGAGAGTTTAAAAGCCCACAAAGCCACATTTCGTCAGTTGGAATAAAGTAACAAGTATTTCCTGCATAAAAACCTAATCGCTCAATTGCAAAACTTTGATGTTCATAAATATCAGGATAAATAATCTTAGGCTGCTCAAATTCTTGCCAGTAAATACAAGAGCGCAACTCCCAAAAAAACTTACCTTGGTCGCATCGCTTGATTAAGGCTTCTCTAAATTGAACAAAATATTGATAAATTGCAGGATAGGTTTCAGCAAAAATTTTCTCTGCCTCTTTTTCTGGTTGATCAGACCAAGGATATTTTTTATTTTCAGAAGATTCAATTTTGATAAGATATTGATCGGTAAAATCAATACACCATCGCTTAACATCTTTACCACGCAAAAAAGGTTTTAACACTTTAGCAGAAGAAGCATCTTCATCAATCAATCTATTGTGGGTAGCTTTATCTACAACAAATGCTTCATTAAACCCTGTCAAGATACCGCGATAAAATCTACCGTTTACATACTCTCCTAACGGCGTACCAGCATTTTGCAGTTTCGCTAATAAGTCTAAGGTTTGAGACGACTCTAGCCCCCAACCATCAGATTTCAAGTTTTCTTGCGAAATTGTCAAACTATCCTGCACTAATGCTGTCGCAAAATGTGCAATATTTTGTTTTTTCGCAATTTCAACCCTTATACCAATTCTTTATAAAGCTGCGCCAAACAAAGCTTCAAGAATGAAATCATAAGAAGTGAGAGAAGCAATCGTTTCTGGTGTAATTGTTTCTAGCACCTGGGTTAACTTCTGTTGTAATTGAG
>JAHHGY010000066.1 GCA_019359635.1 Chroococcus sp. CMT-3BRIN-NPC107 | reverse complement strand
GCCTTGACTCGTTACTTGATTTTCGAGAGTTGGGATCATTTGCTCACCTTCATGATTGAGGGACTAGAGTTGCAAGTCCCGCCTAACTCTAGTTAAATTCCATAATGAGAATTGCTGCATATCGCCACTTAGTTAAGCTTTTACGTCTCTCGCTCCTCAGCCCACAAAAATCCTCGGCTTTTTATTGGGAAAAACTATAAAATCCTCTACAGTGAATCCCCAGGAAATAATTTCGCTAAATCGTCACCAGGAATGATGGTAGTGGTGAAGATGAAAGACGGATCTTTTTTGTAGCGAACGTCAGACTTAACAAAGTTCATAAATTCTCTGTGACCGCCACGGCTTCTACCAACAAGACAACCAGCCGAAGCTGTTGATATATTGTTAATGCCCAGGTCATAGCCCCAGTGCTGGTTGATGCCATATAAACCAGTCGTAATGCGGTCGCCCGTACGAAGAAAATCCTTATTAAAGTCGCGATGTACCGACACATTAGCCACTTGGACTAATGCTTCATGGCGATCGCGTCCGTGAAGTCCAACAGCCCACGAGGTATATTGTCCGAACTTAATTCGCGCCGCCCCTAACGGGTTCATCGGCGAATAAGTGTAGTGACTACCGGGTTCGGTGGTAGCTTCCCAATTGCCAATGATTTGAGGGATGCCGTCGCGGGTTTGCAATACCAAACGGCGATCATTAAAGCAGTTGGGCGCGTCGCTATTTAGTGTCCCGTTGGCGTTCAACCCTTCGATGTAAATGATGTTGACGTGCTGCGGTCCATTGAACAGCAAGTATCTTTTAGACCGCATATATTCGACGACACGAGTAGCTAAATTATTCATGAGGATTAACCATAGGGTGAACGCTGTAGCCGATTAGCCCACTGAGGGTAATCTTGGCTAAGTCAAGAAATGCGATCGCATTATTTGGGTTATCAAGGGATAAGACCAGGCTGCCGCAGACCAAAATCAGGCAGCAAAGGAATAAGCCAAATTCGGTTAAGCGCTTCATTTAATTCGTCTTTTTAAAATCATGGATAGGCTCCTCGACCTGAGTTAGGCGGTAAGTAAGCAAATTCAAACTCGACATTAAATCGCTCTTTAATAGTCCAAGTTCCGCCTCCAGCCGAGCGCTTTTAAGCCCGTTATTGTGCGCCTCTTTTGTCACTGCCTGCACCGAATGAACGCCGAAAGTCAGCGCCGCCAGAATAAAACCCGCCGCCGCAACATCAATACCAAGCATGGTGAATAGTCCTAAATATTTAAGGGGAGACTAGCAATTCTTCTATACGGTCGGTGGCATCTAGCACTAGATCGATCTTTTCTTCTGTCGTGTCCGAAACAGGTCCTCGGTACTCCCAGACAGTTAGCTGAATGTCTTTCAGCCAATGGGCAGGTTCAAATACCAATTGATAGTTACTCGTCAAGTGCTGGAACTGGACTAGGGCGCTACGATTTAGTCTCACCGTCCGGCTGCTGGCATTGACGATGGGCAAGGGGGAAGCCGCGCCACCCGTGCCAAGTTGAAACTTTTGGTTGAGTATCCCTGCAAAGCGCCACTTTGGTTTAGCAGAATCGCTTAAACAGCGCACGGCTAAGATATGAGACTCAAACAAAAAACCAAGTTCAAAAGCTGGAATTGGGGTAAAACTGTTGTCTACCACAACATCGGGGGCGCGGGTTTCATTGTAGACCTGTACCCAACTGCCTTGAGACTGGAGGTTTAAAACAGGCTGGCTCATCCCCCCAACCGCCGCAAGTCTTCCGCTAGTCCCTCTCGATACTGGTCTACAGAAGCGCCGTAGTATTCGATCGCTTCCAAGGTATCGGCAAAGGACAACTCGCCATTGCAGAAGTCAAGAATCGCGCCGTTAGCTGCTGTGACTTCCTCTATTAATAATGGTTGCTCATCAAGCCTTGAAGACGGCAGCCATAAAAGCATCGATTCTCGCACAGTCATGGGATTAACCTCGGTACTTCTCAGGGGAGAAAGTAATTAAGCCTTTGGGTCCAACTCCGGCTAAAGCTTTAACCACCGTTGTTATTTCGCTTTGTCGTGTCGCTAAAGAATCCGCGCCTTTAGCTCCAAAAGGAACGCTAAAACCATCATCACTAGCCCCGTAGTAGCTTTTATAGGTTCGCTTTGTAATTCGGCTAATCCGCTCGGTAGACTCTTCTGCTCGACCAGTCCGCCAGTATACTCTTGCTGGTACAAAACCTTTAAGAGCAAGTCCAATATTAGTTACTGGCGTTAACGGATCGGCTAAGATTTCGCAAGCGGCTTTAACTGGAGCGCCTGCTGCGGTATTACTGCGCTCGGAAATCGTGACTTTAGCAAAAATTGTCGCGGCTAAAGTGACGCTAAAAGGCTTGAGATAAACGTTTGAAGTTTCTCTACCTCTGGGTCGCTCCGAGTCTGCGGGCAAGTTGTGAGAAGACGCGCTGGGGTTAATTTTCCATTGCCAATAGTTGGCTAAAGCTGTATCTGGAGAATTTGCTGGATTGCTGCCAGCCGCCAGGAGTGCTAAAGCTTGTTTTTCTAGGTCGCCGAATCGTTTAGCCATATTCTGCTTGTATCGAAGTGAATCATTGAGGTTGATTTGTCAAATTTGGCATAGGAAAAATAGCAATAGAGGTCGCGAGAACCTAGGTTTCTCGCTTTACATCTGGACTAGCGCATCGGGAATAAAGCTCGACCTGCTATAGAGGTAAATGGGCTTGTTGTAACCATGTACGGTGGCATAGGCATAACGAAACCTGACGTTAACTAACGGTCTACGGCGGGGTTTTGTCTTGCGCTTGCCAAGGATTACTTGAGTACCTGGGTTGTAGGGGTATGCGTCCGCCTCGTCATCGGTTTCTGATATTTTTAGAAAACTCGTATCTAAGGCAATACGGTTCGGATAACTAAAAACTGAGACTTGTCAGATGCTGAAAGGCTACTATTCTCGTGGTTTTGTCCAGAACATTGGCAATTACAAACCTTAACCGAACAGTATTGGTATCTAAGGTGTCGCCATTCATCGTTAATATTTCCCGGATTAACTCTTTGCCTTCAGCTAAATCACGAGAACGAAGTAAAAAGTTATAACCTTTAGCACGGTCTAAGTAATAAATTAACTTGCGGCCTTTTTTAAAAATCTTGCCACTTCCAGCCCCGAAATTAGTCTTGATTTTATTACCAATAGACCGCAATTCTGCCTCAGTAACTGTTGCACTTGTTTCGCTAATTAATCGGTAGCTTGCTTCCATTTCAACAGGCTTATATCCTGCTTCCGCATCTTCAGAATCTTCACTAAAAAATAAAGTAATTTTCGGTCTGTAAGTGACAGTTGTATCAACGTCATCAAGCAGGCTACCAGCGACAACAGGGAACTGGTCGCGGGTGTAAGTTGTGCCGTGCAAAAACAGTTGCATTCGCCCAACTGTTAATAGCAACGAGTCATCTTCCTTGTGCAAACAAGCCTTTAATAGTGCTTGTCTTGGGGTGGTTAAATCCAAGTCAGATTCTAATTTATTAATGTCGCGAAAATACTCTTTAACTAACTTGTTCCAGATGCGTTTATTCACATCTTGAAACTGCTCGGTCGGCGTAAAATTATCGGGTTCAGTCATCTATTTTTTCCCCCTCGCCTCTAAATACATTCTCAATTCCTGGGGGTGCAGCACTGACAGTTTTAGCAGCAGTGACCGCGTCAGAAACGGGCTTATTTTCGTCCCGTGGTTTAGGCGTTAATTCGGAGATATTTTTCTCAAACTTTTGCTTTTGTTCTTGCAGGTCTGCGTACTCTTGTTGGATGCTTTGGACTTCGCCTAGTACCCCCGATAAGCTACTTGCCGCGTCGTCTAGGTCGTCTACTCCTTCACGGAATCGGTCGAGCTTGCGCGTAAAGGAGTTTTGAACTGTTACCCGCTCTGGTAGCCATTTGTAGGCGTTTTCTCCCACAATGCGAAAGCGCTTAAGGGCGTTGCCGATTTTGCCCGTATTTTCTGCGGTCCATTCGAGGATCTCGCGGGTGGAATCAAAAATCGAACGCATGGTGTACATCAAATTGGTGGCGCTGGAAATAATCGAGGAAGCCTTGTTCCAACTGGTTTTAGTTCCCGCCCAGACTTCTGCTCCCAGTAGTGATGCCATGAAACTATTAGCTTGCTTGCCTAGAATCTCGTTGACATCAATACCTGCTCCTTCAGAATCTTTGATGCCGATGGTAGTTAAAACTTGGCTAGTCAAATCGCCAAGAGTAGAGCCAAGATTGCGCGAGAGCATCGCGGCGTTATGCAGCAGCAAGACCGTGTTCATGGCGTTTAGGACTTTATCGAGCTTTGCTGCTTCGGCGGTTCTAGCAAGGAAACCACCAATACCATTCACCCCAGCCATCACAGGGCCGAGCTTGGTATTGATGAGATTTACCCCGGCAAGGATAGGGACCATAAATAAAGCTTGCAATGCTTGCAGGAATGCCAGAATTTGAGCTAACAGCGCGTTATTAGCAGCACTGCTAGACGCAGCATTTTGGGCATTATTGCCGATTGAGGCATTACACCCACCGGGGGCGAAAGACCGACAAGATCCGACAGTTGCAGCATCTCGCAATCTTTCCGGTTGTACGAGACCTGTGATACCAGTCAGGGCGATCGTCACTGGGCCAATTAAATCTTGAAATTGCTTAAATAGATCGTCGTTTGGCGTTGGTTGGGGCGTGGGAGTTCTAGGCGGACTGATTAATGGCGGGGCCTTTGGTTCGGGATTGCCTGTATCTGGATTAGGAGTAAAAGGCGATGGCGCTAAAGGATTAGGAGTAAGGGGATTGGGCGTTAATCCGGGACCTGGGGTCAGGGGATTGGGTGTAAAGATATTGGGCTGAAATCCCGTATCCGGATAATCGGTAGGGTCGGGCGCTGGGGGCGAGCGGTAAGAGCCTGGCCCTGGTGCGGGTGCTGGAGTGGGACTTGGGCTAGGCGCTCCTACCCCTGGTCCCGGACTTGGCGCGGGATCGCCATTAGGTGAGGGGTAGGGATTGGGATTTGGGGCGGGGCCTGGATATTTCTGCGGCTGGGGTGTGGGCCCAGGATTTGGGATGGGAGATGGGCTAGGCGAGCCACTAGGAGAGCTACCAGGAAAACTACCGGGAGAACGGCTAGGAGAACCAAACGGGGAGGGAGCAGTGGGCGCGGGGGCGGGGGCGGAACTGGGCGGCGCGGCCCTAGGCGCACCTAGGGAGTTACCGGGCGCAGAGATTAGGAGCGGAGTCAAGGGCGGCAGATCCCCCCCATCATCTACAGGCTGATCGAGGCGCTCGACTTTAAGAACCCGGTAATAAAAATTTTTCCCGCTACCTTCATTTCCAATCAATTCTTCAATTGGCGCGGTTCTATAACCTCTAAACGCACTACCGTGGCTAGTAAAATGAAAATTGGCATTATTGCCAACTTGCTCTAATCTTAGCCCTACGAGTTGCCCATAAAAATTTCTAACCTCTATCGTGCGGCGGGGGGGGAGTGAGGCAAAAATTGAATCGCATCCCCATTCAAAAGTTACTCGATACAAAGCTTGTGGAACTTGCCCGCCTTTAAATGGAATGTTCGGCGGCTCCAAAAATTGAGGTGGTTCGGGGGGGTGCATCAGAGTAGGAGCCGCCACTGGGGAATCAAAAAATAGCACCAACGCGATCGCTCCTACCACGGCCGCAGCTACCGCGCCTAGACCCAATCCTCCGGCGGCTCCTCCCGCGGCAACGGCGGCGGCGGGTGGTGGCGGTGGCGGTGGCGGTGGAGAAACTGGACGCAAGGAGGGATAACTCCCGCCAGTGATTGGTTTTGCTTGCGTTACGGGTCCTTTGGTAATTCGCGGACTGTTTGCGGGTTTTGGTGGGGCTAAGGCGGGGGGCGGCGCTGGCGGTGCAACAAAGCCCAAAAGTGCGGGCATTTAATTTGCCTTGTAAGCTGTGGGCAAGGCGGTGGTGTCAATTTCCAGGGCATTTTGCCAAAACTTAACTGTTGAATTTTCGGCGTAGCCACTGTTGACGGGTATCGATACCCGGATAACCATCCGATGACTGGCATCGTCGGCGCGAATAAGTACAGCTTGAGCTACTCTTTGGGGTTCGGTTTCGGGGCTTTCAAGAATCTTTTTTCCTGGATTGCAACGTTCTAAGGCAAGACCCACCCAGGCGGCTAGTTTTTCTAATGTGTTGATGCTTGTAGGAATGTCGGTAGAAATATTTAGAGCCGTCATAGGAAAGTGCGATTAATTTACGTTATTTGCTCTAGTTTATGGGTTTATAAATTTACCGTAAACTTCTACTTCTATGGAATTGCGGAAGATTACTGATGACGCTACACCCTACTACTGAGCTATAGTTGACCTGCTTTCAACTAATAGTTGATTTGGGGTTTGTTCTGCTTTTATCTATTAATTAGATAAAAGCAGAAGTTATTTATTTATTAAATAAAAGAAGAAGTTAGTAAGTGAAAAATAATCGTCACGGTCAAGCGGCAATAATTTCTGAAAGTGAGTATGTAAAAATTCGCGCCCAGCTAAGAAGTAAAAAATATAAGTTACTCCTCGACATCGCCAGATTTACGGGGGAGCGTTGGGGGGCGATCGTCCAACTGAAAATAGAAGATATCTTCGATGCGGATCGTAATCCTTTGGCTGAAATCACTTTCCCCGCCGGGATTCGTAAAGCCGATACCAAGGGCAAGCGTCATACTCGCTCCTGTCCCGTGCATCCAGCATTAGGCGAGATATTGAGCGCTTACCGACCTAGTGCGAGTAATGGCTGGTTATTCGAGAGCCGGATTTGCCCCGGTACTCACATCACGCTTCGAGCGGCGGACTTATTATTTCGCGGTGCGGTGGAGGCGGCGAACCTCGCTCATAAAGGGTTTAGCACTCACTCGACGCGGCGGACTTTTATTACCCGCCTTTGGGAAGCTGGGGTTGACCTGCACACGATTCAATTACTCACTGGACACAAAGACCCCAAAGCATTAATCCGTTATATCGAGGCTGACCCCAATCGTATTACTAAGGCACTAGCACTACTATGAAAATTTCTACACCTTTGGCTTATCAAATGGGCTTGTTTGTTGCAAGACTCGTTAGCGGACAATTTAAAGATATGGCTCAGTTCGCGGCGGCGCTAGAATTTCTTTCCGAGCGCGCTTGGGCAGAAGCCTTTGAGTTCACGCCCCCATCGATTCGCATAGACTAAAGAAAGCGATCGCACTTTTCTCCTCATGACTCCCCAAGACTTTCAAGCCTACTTAGCTTTGCAGCAGCAAATTATTGAATTGCTATCGCGCATGGCTTTAGCTCTTGAACAAATGATTCCCACAGGAGCGGCTCCTAACTATCAGTTTGCGATTAAGGATTTTGCCTCTTTTAATTGGGCATCTATCGGCGCGGTGGTGATTGCCTCCGATAGCTCTGGGGCGACGGCGGTTTCTTGGAAGCATCATACATACTTGCGTCGCAGTCCCACTAACAACTTTAAAGCAGCTATTTGGTTTAGTCGTTGTACTGGCAAGGACGAACGGGGCAATAATGTCTACGAAAAGCTCGTAACTTTTAAGGCGATACGCGATGCCGAACCGCTAAACGATCGCGTTACTTCCGTTCAGCGATGAGGGCGATGATTTGCGTGGGAGATGTACCCAGTGCGATCGCTTCCTCAACTAATGCTTTCATGGCTAAGGCGCGATCGCTCTTTGTGTTGCCACCGGGCAAGTGTACCCGGACGCACGAACCAATTTCCCCAGGAGTTTTTAAGTAGCAGAATCTATAGTATTGGTGTTTTGTTCCGCGCCTAGATACCCAGTAAGTTTGAATCCAAGAAGTGTATTTTGGTTCGTGCGTTGGTTCGTGCGTTGGTTTAATTTCGGGGACGCACGAACCAACATCTGTCGCCCAATCGGGGGAATAGTCGCCGCTATATATTTCCACATCAAAGAGCGATTGCTGTTGGACTTCGGCTCGGATTAGGTCGCTGAGGGTACGTTTTTTTGCCATGATGGGGTTGAAACGACTACTTATTCATATTTCACCGAAGCCGCTCAGACTGTAATAAGTTTGAGCGGCTTTTGGTTTTATTCAAGTTGGGATTGGCTACCTGGTGTATTAGCGTTCTCAGGTATTTCCTGAATTGATTTACCTATTGAACGAAGTAAACGATCTAGTGCTTTCATTTGGGGAATCGTGAACGTTGGCACACTATCCCCAGCTTCCCAGCGACTAACAGTTCTTGCTGATGTCCCAATGATTCGTCCGAACTCCTCTTGGGACATATCTAATTCACTTCTAAGCTTCTTCAAGGGCGATTCACCCTCCTGTTCTTCTCTAGACTTTCTCTTTTTTACCATGATAAAGTATCTAGACAGTTTGACTAGAAAGCTGGGCATCTGCCCAGCTAACCAGACATAATGTCTAGTGATAGACGACAAGAAAGGACAGGCATTTGATTAATGCCTCAGCCACGAGAATTAAGTCTGATGTCTGTCCTTTCGTCTCAGTTTCTCATGTCAATTACTAGCCGCCGTAAGCCGTAGCGATCGCAGGAGCGCAGTAAAAGAAGTAAGAAACAGTTGTACCAATGGGAGGAGCAATGAAACAAAAACCCACTGAAGCTTCGATCTTGCTTGAAAAGTACCGCCAACTTCAAGAGGAGAACGAAAAATTAAAAGCCGAACTGAGCGAAAAAAAGACAATTATCAATCGTGCCAAGGATATCACCCCGGTCGTTCGTCCCAGGGTAAACCGAGTCTTCAAGTTTCTAGGGGATGTTGGGATGGGATTATCTCGCGTCAAGGGTGGCTGGATACTCGAACAGGGCGAACTTAGGCGCAGGCTTAAACGCCTTAGCACCGCTTGGGAATTGGTGACGAGCGACGGCTTCGTTCTGAAGGACATTTTTATTAACGAGCAAGTTAAAAAACTGTTGCTTGTTTCTATGCCCGCGCCCGAAACGCTGCCCCCCGTTATTGATGCGGATTTGTCCACAGAGGAGAAAGTTAAGCTTATCGAAAAAAGTGCGATCGCAGTAAGCGATTCAATGACTCAATCGATTGCGCCTTTCAGCCTTGAGCAAGTAGCCAAAGCATTGGACTACTACAAAGCAACCATTGCTAAAGGCAAAGAAATCAAGAGCGCTACCGGGTGGCTGCTCAAGTGCCTAAAAGAGGAGTGGTACAACTCCGTTGTTCCCGAACCGTCCCCTTACGCCTCTAAAATTATCACCGCCGACTCGCTCCCTCATGTAGAAGTGGCGCGGTTCCCCAGTGACTTTTGGGAAAAAGCGCGATCGCGTTTGCGGGAAAAAATCGACGAACGCTTGCAACAGCGCCTAGATACCCTCGTTCCTTATTAAAAACGGCTTTTAACTATTGATGCAAATAGGTTTTTTGTCCGAGGACGAGTGGATTAATTTAGACCATATCCGCTCGTTCCAATATGAAAAAGATCCGTTGCTTGTAGCAGTCACCTGGTCTGATGGCAGCCGCACTATCTATCGGGGTGAAAAAGCTGCCTATCTACTAGCCACTTGGATAAAAGTTGTCGAGGTTGATAAAAACAACCGCGCCAAAAACCATCATGAACACGATTGAAGTTCACAATATTTACACCCTTTACGAAATTGACACTGATGGCTCTTTTGTAGAAATGCCAATTTTGGGTTTTTCAAGACCTCAAGATTGGGGGGATACTTCCCAATGGCACTATCATCAATGCCGCCTGCAATTTTCTTACTGTGGTACGGTTTACATCAATAATTGCCACGTCTGGCAACAGGTAGAGCGCAACACCATCGAGGCATTGCAGCGTATAGCTCCGCAATTATTTATGGTGTCGATGCCCGGAAGACAAGAGCAACTAGCTGGGCGCGATTTTTTAGACGAGGATGATTTTTGGCTGCCAGAGTGGGGCGAACGGCCACCCTACTACCAAAGCGATGATGAAGATTATTGGCCGCCTGACGAGCTAGGCTGACCCCCTAGTGAAACACCCGTCTATTAATAGTTGGGTGTCGCGGCTTGGGTCCAAACCAAGACGTACTAGCAATCATTCCACCACTATGAGGCCTCAACAGTGAAGTAGGCTTTCGTGCGGCATCTTTTTGGAGGAATTATTTCGCCAAAAAACGCCTTGCCTTTCTAAGTTCATAGGCTCAAAGTGGTGGTCGATTGTTACGTCCCTACTATGCCTGGGCATTCGTGCCTAGAACCCGCCCTTAAAAGTGAATTAGGCTACGTGCCTATGGGTGATTCGCAGGCTTGCATAGATAGGTAAAAAGGCGCTCACCGAACAAATAGGAGAATACACACAATGCGAGTTGTGGGACTCGACGTATGCAAGAACTCTGTAGTTGCTTGTGTGCTTGATGCTGCACCGACAGAACCAAGACAATTATATTATGATTACAAGTTTCCCAGCTTTTTCACTGATAGCAGTGGTATAAAAGCACTCTTAGCGCTCTCTCCCGATGTTGCTGTTTTAGAGCCAACAGGGGTTAATTACTCCAAGTTTTGGGTAACTAAACTAGCCGAAGCTGGAGTAGAAATCGCTTTAGTCGGACATAAACAGTTGACGCGGTAAGCGTGCAACTTGGACTTACCGGATAAGGATGACTCCGCCGACGCTTTGGCGCTGGCTTGCTACTATATGGAACACCAAAATAGCGATCGGCGTTTTGTCAGGATACGCGATCCGATCATCTCTCAAATCCGAGAGATTGTTTTGCGCCTCCAACACCTCAACCGGGTACAGTCGCCAATCATCAATCGGATTCGTCAAGACCTGGCATGGCAGTTCCCAGAAGCTGCGATGACGAGTCTAGATGCGCCGCTATTTTGGGGCTGGCTGGCCTCTGAGCGTAAAAGCGCCAGGTATGATAAAAAGCTCATCAATAGCTCTGGTCTTGGGCTAGAGCCAGAAGTAATCCACAGTGCTAAAGCTATCTGCGAACTGCAAAGAAGGGAACGAGCTTTAGAACTCCAGATGCGGGCTTTAATGAAGGACGTGCGCTTTTTAAAATACCGCAAAGTCTTCGCCCGTTTCGGTTTTGGGGAGCGGATAGAAGCGCTAATTCTCTCCCAAATCTACCCGCTCGAAAACTATTTTGGTGCTAATGGTTTGCCCGAAGTCAAAGTGCGTATTGGGCGAGAATCTGGCAAGCCAACAAAACGCCACCTGTCAAGGCGGCGCTTCCAAAAGGCGCTAGGGGTAGCGCCAACGCGGGAAGATAGCGGTGATAAGAAGACCAGTAAAAAGGCTGGCTCTAGCTTAATTAGGATGGCGCTGTGGCAGTGGGTTTTTACTCGCATCGAACCAAAAAAAAGCCGCGTCAAAAACTCTCTTGGCACGGCGCTCGGTTCAATATTTGATAAGGAAAAAGAGCAGTCCCGTCCTATCAGACTTATTCGCAGTCGGATCGCGAGTCGCGCTATGGCTTGGCTGTTTGCCAAATTAGTCAAGGAGCTAGTTACGGATAACAATTAATAAACGCTTCCTTACCTCCTGAAAATACCGAACTACTATTAAAGTGGTTCGGCTTTCTATTAGAATCAAAAAGTTCTAAAGTGAACTTATTAAACTTTGGGGTAGTGAGGCGCGTGGGTCTTTTTGGTTTTTTTAATCAGTCTTCCTTCTCTAGGGATATGGGTATCGATCTCGGTACTGCCAATACCCTCGTTTTTGTATCTGGTAAAGGTATTGTCTTGCAAGAGCCTTCAGTAATCGCTATCGACTCCAAAGATAAACGAACACTAGCAGTAGGAGAAGACGCTAAAAAAATGCTGGGTAGAACTCCCGGCAGCGTTATTGTTAGCCGTCCGCTCAGAAATGGCGTAATTGCTGACTTTGATACCGCCGAATTAATGCTCAAGCACTTTATTCAGACCGCCAACGGTGGCAGAACGGTAAACCCGCGAATTGTAGTTGGCATTCCTAGCGGCGTTACTGGGGTAGAACAACAGGCACTAATGAATGCGGCACTGCGGGCGGGAGCTAGAGAAGTTCATGTCGTTGACGAGCCACTGGCGGCAGCCATTGGGGCAGGATTACCCGTAACCGAACCTATTGGCAACATGATTGTAGATATCGGCGGCGGTACGACAGAAATTGCCGTGCTTAGTTATCAAGGTACGGTAGAAAGTGAATCGGTGCGAGTGGCTGGAGATGAGCTAAATGATGCAATTATTCAGTACATGAAAAAGATTCATAATATGGTAATTGGCGAACGCACAGCCGAAGAAGTCAAAATTCGTATTGGTTCGGCTTATCCCACCCGCGATGATGACGAGGCAGTAATGGAAGTAAGAGGATTGCATTTACTTTCTGGATTGCCACGAACAGTCACAATCAAGGGACCAGAAATCCGCGAAAGTATGTCCGACCCACTGTTAGTAATTATTGAAGCAGTCAAGCGCACTTTAGAACGAACGCCCCCCGAACTCGCAGCCGATATTGTTGATCGCGGTATTATGCTGGCAGGAGGTGGAGCTTTACTGCGCGGCATAAATACATTAATTAGTCATGAAACCGGAATCATTACTCACATTGCCGAAGAACCTCTAAACTGTGTAGTTTTAGGTACGGGCAAAGTATTAGAAAACTTTAATCAAATGGAACGAGTATTTAGCGGGCGTTCTCAACATCAGTAGTAGCTATGTATGCAATGCGGCGGTGGTGGGATAAAAATAGATGGCAATTAATCGGTACTTGCTTGGCGCTAGGTTGTGCTTGGTTAATTCGCCAAACTCAAGGCTCGGTAATTAGCGAATTGACGAGTATTATTAGTCGTCCCTTTCAAGATCCTACTCAAGTAGAAAGGTTAAATAATGCTCGAATAGTCGAATTACTTGGGCGATTGGTAGAACAAGAGCGCCAAAATCAACAGTTAAAAGATTTACTAGACTATCGAGCCGCACAAAAAAATCGTCCTATGATTGTCGCTCCCGTAATCGGACGCAGCGCCGATCTTTGGTGGCAACAAATAACTTTGGGGCGCGGTAGCAATGAGGGAATTGAGGTAAATTTTGTCGTCACGGCTCCCGGCGGTTTGGTTGGTAGAGTAATTGGAGTCACGCCAAACACTAGCCGCGTTTTGTTAGTTAGCGATATTACAAGTCAAGTAGGAGTAACCGTTAGCCGCAGTCGTTATACAGGCTTGCTTAAAGGGCAGTCTTCTACGCGGGCGGTGATGCAATTTTTTGATAAAGTCCCCGATGTTCGCCCTGGCGATTTTGTGGCAACTTCTCCCTACAGTCAAATATTTCCGGCGGGTATACCTGTGGGCAGAGTAGAAAAAATTGACTTAACTAAAAGCCCTGCCCCGGAAGCTGCGATCGCTCTGACTTCACCCCTAAATTATTTAGAGTGGGTTTTTGTTTATACTAATGCGGAGCGGCAGAAAAATAAGTAATTAGCTTTGAGGAGGAAGTTTTGCGCCCAAGCTTGCACGCAGTCTATTTGTTAAATTGGCTAGTAATAGTTGGTTCTCTAGGGCTATGTTTATTACTGTTACCCCTGCGTTTGCCAGGAGTGGAGTTATTAGGCATTGCTCCCAACTGGCTGCTAATTTGGGTAGTATGTTGGAGCGTTAAGCGATCGCTAATAGCAGGTTTACTTGCAGGCATAACTTCTGGTTGGCTGCTAGATGGCATGACAAACCCCGTTCCTACTCATACTTGGAGCTTAGTAATTGTCGGCATTTTGACGGCGCGTTTGCACAAACAACGCTACTTGCAGGAAGATTTTATTTCGATTGCTTTAATTGTTTTTGCCATGACTATACTTGCAGAAACAATTATGGCATTGCAATTTGCTTTGCCCCATCCGTGCCAAAATATTGCTCTAACCGTAGAGGAGTTTTTGCAAAGTTTAGCCCACCAATGGAGCGATCGTCAGCAGAATGCTTTAGCTAGTGCGATCGTTAGCAGTCTTTGGGCCCCGGTGGTATATTATCCACTCAATCGTTGGTGGCATCATGGCTCCGTTACTCAATCTAAATAAATCGATTTAGTTTTTACTTACATTTTTCAGCCCTACCCGTATAATATTGCCCAGCATTAAAAATAATCTATTACGTGAACGTTCAATCAGATGACTCAGACAATTTGCCGCCGACAACGGTAGTTACTGCCTTTGATAAGGAGATGATCCAACGGTGTTTGTCTCTAGCTCGTAACGCCCTAGGACGCACTGCCCCCAATCCGCTCGTAGGCTCGGTGGTGGTGGTTGATGGCGAAATTATTGGTGAAGGCTTCCATCCGGGGGCAGGTCAACCTCATGCCGAAGTTTTTGCCCTCCAAGCTGCCGCAAACCGCGCCAAGGGTGCAACACTTTACGTTAATCTAGAGCCTTGCAATCATTACGGGCGAACTCCCCCTTGTAGCGAGGCTGTAGTCGCCGCCCAGGTAGCTAAAGTTGTAGTTGGCATGGTAGATCCCGACCCCCGCGTATCTGGGGGTGGCATTGCCCGATTGCGCGCGGCAGGCATGGAAGTGGTGGTAGGAGTAGAAGAAGCTGATTGCCGTCAGTTAAATGAAGCTTTTATTCATCGCATTCTCTACCAGCAGCCCTTTGGCATTTTGAAGTACGCCATGACTCTAGATGGCAAAATTGCCACAAGTAACGGTCATAGTGCCTGGATTACCGGGGAAATTGCTCGTAATGAAGTACATAAGTTGCGGGCGGCTTGCGATGCGGTAATTATTGGCGGCAATACTTTAAGGTTAGATAATCCTAAACTCACAAGCAGGCTTGCTGATGCTCCCAATCCTTTGCGGGTAGTTATGAGTCGCACTCTTGACTTACCTGAAAATGCTTACTTGTGGCAAGAATTGGAAGTCGCGCCAACTTTGGTACTCACAGAAGTAGGGGTAAATAGAGATTTTCAACAACTGCTCTTAGCTAAAGGAGTCAAAGTAGTAGAATTAAACCCTTTGACACCAACCGAGGCAATGAAGTATTTGTATTCTTTGGGGATCGTGTCGGTATTGTGGGAATGTGGCGGAACTTTAGCTGCCAGTGCCATTTCTGATGGTGCAGTTCAAAAAGTGTTGGCTTTTATTGCTCCAAAACTTATTGGTGGCAGTCATGCTTTTTCCCCAGTAGGCGAATTAAATTTAACCAACATGACCCAAGCTTTAGACCTAGAGCGCTACCATTGGCGCAGTGTCGGCTCGGACTGCTTGATGGAAGGTTATCTACCTATAAAGCAAATAATTCCGTATATTTAGTTAATTTACTTGATAAATTTTATTTTGTAGCCTGTTTATCAGTAGTGCAGCATTTAGAAGTGTCGTAATTATCAGCAGCCTTTAGCCACTAACTCTATGACTCTAGAACAAAATGTTGAGGAAGAAGAAATGTTAACGCCTTACGAATCTTATGAAAATAATGACACGTCCGAACATCATCATAATGGCTTTGGCAAAGAATCAGAACTTATCGATCCGCGTCTAGTTGGATGGGAATTTAAAATTGTCCGTGCCAAGCGCAATTTATTTTACGATCCGGCAGTTTTTCAACTTTTATGTAGAGAAGAAGCAGAAGCTGGTTGGATTTTGCTAGAAAAACTAGACGATCGCCGCGTGCGTTTCAAGCGACCTATTGCTTTAAGAGAAATTATTAAATCCGATTTTCTAAATTACGATCCCTATCGCTGCTCTTATGGTGCTTCCTGGCAACCTGGCAGGTGGCTGAGTGCGATCGCACTTTTAATTGCTGTAGTTGTTCCTGCTTATCTCGGCTATAATTTTGTTGCTCAAGCTTTAGCTACAACTGCAACTCGCTCTATGGAAAGTTTTCCGCCGTTAGCACCCTTGCCTAAGCGTTGAACCCTACCGTTAGAGACAATAATCTAATTGGCTTTATTGCTTGGCTCTTAACTAACGATCTTGGGCTAAGTCTCGAATTAAGCTTAAACGCGATCTAATATAATCGCTAAGTACATCCGTCTGGCTGCCGTCTAAAGATGTCTTGGTAGTAGTTTGCTTAATTAACCACTGTACAAGGCTGGCATCATCGAGTTTCAGTAAAGTATGAGCCTGTGTAGCTTCGACTACAGACCACAGCTGACGTAAAATTGCTGGAGTCATAGAAACCTCTTCTTAATTATTTCTTTATCTTTTAAGAATATACTCAACCGAACCCTAAACTAACCAAAGAACAACACAAGTTGATACAAGAATTACTAATTACTTAACAATAGGATTTATATCTTGACAATTGAGCGCTCTTAGGACAAAAAAAATATACCTTCGGAAAGATGTAAAAATAAGAACTTTATATAACTAAGTAATAATACTGAAAATTAGTTGAGTTTAGATTGCCAGCGATCGCCCTAAATGGGAGCCAAAGCATTTTGTTATCAAAACTACTTAGCGGCGATCTTGGTTAATCAAATTTACCTTTTACACTAGGTAGTTAGCCGACAAACCACTAAATAATTGGAGTTTATGTCAAAGATAATTGTAATTACAGGTGTAAGTCGGGGTTTGGGTCTGGCGATGGTCGAGCAGTTTATTCAACAAAAGCATACTGCGATCGGCTGTGCGCGATCGCCTGTTGGAGAAAAATTGTCACAAAAATTTTGCTCTCCCCATCAGTTTACAGCCGTAGATGTCAGCAATGACCGGGAAGTAAAAAATTGCGCAAACCAAATACTCAGTCAATACGCGCCACCGGATTTATTGATTAACAATGCTGGTTTAATTAATCAATTAGCACCGCTATGGGAAATTAGCGCCGAGGAGTGCGATCGCGTTATTGATGTCAATATTAAAGGAGTAACCAATGTTATTCGCCATTTTGTTCCAGCAATGGTAGCAAAAAATAACGGTGTCATTGTAAATTTTAGCTCTGGTTGGGGTCGCTCTACGTCTCCTCAAGTTGCACCCTACTGCGCCTCTAAGTGGGCAATTGAAGGGCTTACTCGCTCTTTGGCTCAAGAATTGCCGTCAAAAATGGCAGCCGTTCCCCTCAATCCTGGCATCATTCATACAGATATGCTGAAAATTTGCTTTGGTGAAGCCGCCGCCGACTATAGCTCAATTCAAAACTGGGTAAAAAAAGCTGTGCCTTTTTTACTCCAGTTGAGTGCTAAAGATAACGGTGTAGCTTTAACTGTGCCAAGTTAATCAGTTGCTAACAAATATTTTTGCTGTATATTCAGGCAAGTTTATTTGTAAGCCTTCATTACTAATTTTGACTCCCGACGAGCCTAGCCACTCGCGCCATACTTCACCCGTAGGAAAATTAGGAACTATGTAGCTGTCAAAAGCGCGACTTCTTAAATTAATAACCACAACTACTTGACTACCCGAATCATGCCAGCGTTTGTAGGCAAAAACTCTCGATTCTGGGTTTTCGTGGAAAAATTCAATATTATCGCTTTGCAGGGCAGTACATTTCTTGCGTAAAGCGATTAATTGCTGGTAGTAAGCAAATAAATCTTTATTTTCTTCTCGTTCTAACAACGGCCAAGCAATTTTTTTCGGTTGAGTGACGGTTTCACTTTTGCGCTTGTGTTCGCCAAACTCCTCACCCATCCATAACATCGGTATGCCTACCGCCGTCATGAGCAGTACCGCGCCTAACTTTGCTCTGGTAAAGGCTGCCTCGTCAAAAACACCGCGATCGCCTAGTTCGCGCATGGTACGCTGGCGATCGTGAGTTGCTAGATAATTGACTACATTTGTCGCCGTTGCATAACCTTGTTGTTTGGGATCTAAAACTTGCTTGAGTTCGCCTAAGTTAAAGTTTTCGCCGCAAATATGGGGCATGATAAAGTAGCGAAAACTCTCATGCCAGCAGGCATCTAAAGGTCCTTCGGGTGTTGTAATGGCACTGGTATCGGGGATATTTTCGGCAATGTTGTAAAACGACTTATTTGCGGTATTTTTCTTCGATTGACGAGCTACCCAATCTAAAAATTCATTATTGGCTAATTGGCGTACCGCATCAAAGCGAATCCCATCAATATGATATTCCTGTACCCAAAACCGCACGACATCACCAACGTATTTCCAAGCTGGTTTAACATCTAACTTTTCGTCGTAGTTGTTGTAATTAAATTCTGGCCCCCAGTGATTTGCCGGATCTTCTGGGTAGTGCATATGCTCGTAGTACCAATAATTCCGGTCTATGAGCATTAAAGGACATTCTTCATCAGTATGGTTATAAATACCATCCATAATTACCCGAATACCTCTAGCATGGCATTCGTCAATAAATTGCTTTAATTCCTCGGTAGTTCCGTAGCTTGACTCGGTTGCAAAGAAGTGGCGCACTTTATAACCCCAACTATAATCGCCGGGATACTCGTTAACGGGCATCAATTCCACCGCATTTATCCCCAAGTCGCGCAGATAATCTAGCTTAGAAATTGCATCTATATATTTTCCCTGGCGATCGCACTTTACGTCACCTCCTGTAAAATCTGCTATGTGCAATTCGTAGATAACTAACTCGTGATTTTCTGGCAATGGTACATCGTCATATTGCCAAGTGTAAGTATCAATAATGCGATCGCCACCTTTGACGCGCACTACAGCATACTTTTTTTCTTCATCCACATCTGTAGCATAAGGATCGATAACTTCTATCCAGCTATCGGCTTCAAACTGCGGACTTTTTGTTTGGATGCGAAATTTGTATTGATAAACTCCATCAGCCAAATCTACCTTAGTGCGAAAATAGCCATCTTCGCCTTTTTCCATTGGTACATCTTCCCAGTTAGAAAAAGAGCCAATCAAAGCCGCTTGCTGATTGCGCGGCGCAAATAAATTAAACTCTATACAACTTGCCATCGATTTCCCTTTGTCTTGTGCGGAAAGAAAGTTTTAGTAATTATTACCAGCGCCGAGCGCCGATCCTAAATTTACAAGACTCAATTTATTTTTTGCTTCTTTCCTAAGAAACATCCATAATACCAATTCTTTATAAAGCTGCGCCAAACAAAGCTTCAAGAATGAAATCATAAGAAGTGAGAGAAGCAATCGTTTCTGGTGTAATTGTTTCTAGCACCTGGGTTAACTTCTGTTGTAATTGAGC
>JAHHGY010000065.1 GCA_019359635.1 Chroococcus sp. CMT-3BRIN-NPC107 | reverse complement strand
AGAGATTACCCTTGTATTTGGGGTTCTTTGAGTTCGTTCACAATACCCGTAAGCGTGGTAAAGCACTCCTTTCATCTCTTCTCGGTTGTCTCCTTTCATAGCTCCCTGGAATCCATAAAGAGCCAAAAGTTTATCCTCAGATCATGAATAAGATTAGGTTTAAGTTATCGCCCAAACCGTCCATTGAGCAAAAGCAAAAGGCAGGAAGAACAGGCTTTGTCCCTGTTCAAGCCAGATGGGTTATAGAAAGAACCAATTCTTGGATGGAGAGATGTAAAAGTTTGGTCAAGAATTTTGAAAGAACTCTCGCTCACGCCACCACCAAGGTTAATCTTTGTTTTGTTCGACTGATGCTTCAAAGATTGGCGACTGGTTAAATAGATCCCAAATGGGTTCTATAGATAAAAGTTTGACAGAAATTTCCGAACATCTAGAGGCAGAAATTCAGTTAAAGCCAAAGTTTACAGAAATAAAGCGAACAATTGTCCGCGCTCTTTAAGCCTATCTAGCCGCGACTAGCGATTAATTAGGAATTTCTTGTTTTACGTAGGCAACCGCAAGGGGTGTAACTATCTTTTCTACCTGGGCAATAATAGCGCGGTCAAATTCTGACCATACTCTTGGCTGTCCAAAGATACAAGGTTGTAAAACTCCCCACAACATACCGTCGTGACACAGGTGAGCGTGAATTAAAGCCCTATGTCCAAAAGACTTTTGCTCGAAAGCTAAGTTAACGACCTTTGGATCGGCGGTTTCCACATCTTCCACAAAAATTGTTGGATCGGTACGAAGGGCGGCAGCAAATAGCGGATCTTCTTGCGGTAAAGATTCTGGTTCTACTTCGACGGTAAAAGTAGCAACATTAAAAACATCCGGGCGACGCACCCAACAATAAGGGGTTTTGCCTGCACTAATAAAAGGATTTCGCAGGTAGAGAAAACAGCGATCGCTTTGCAATACATCGCTTAGTATTGGTAGCAACGCCGAAAAAACAGCATCAGGTTCGCTGTTGTTAGTGAAAACGTTTTTTAAGACTTCTGGTAGATTTTGCATTGGTTTGAGATTAGAGAACGAAATAAGTAGGCGATCGCCTTTAGAAAGTAGACCCAATTACACCAAAAATTACATCAGTATTTTGGGTATGGCGATCGGGAGCGTAACGAAAATAAAATCATTTAACTAGAATCGATAGAAAGCTTCAAATCCTTTGAACCGAAAAACGCTTGAAATAAGTTTTTTAAAGCAGTTATGCTAAGTTTTATCAAGCAGATTATTAGTAGGACATTATGAGTCTGGAAATTCCCACAGAAATCAAACCTTGGCTAAATATTTTTCACCCGCTTTTGATGTTTGCTTTGCTAGGAGTTTCATTTTACGCGCTCTACCTAGGCGTGAAAGTCCGGCAGACTCGGTATGCAGAGGGCGATCTTAAAAAAGAGCTAATTAAAGGCAAATTCAATAATAGACATTATCAAATTGGTTCAATTCTGCTTGGCTTAATGGTAGTAGGGACGCTAATCGGCATGGGCGCTACTTACATTAACAACCAAAAACTATTTTTTGGTCCCCATTTGTTAGCTGGGTTAGGTATGACTGGTGCGATCGCAGTTTCTGCTAGTTTGTCTCCTTATATGCAAAAAGGACAAGATTGGGCAAGATATACGCATATAGTATTAAATTCTGCTCTTTTAGCCTTATTTGCTTGGCAAGCAGTGAGCGGAGTTCAAATTATTCAAAATATTCTTAGCAAGCTGTAAAAGTTAGCTTAAAGATCCAAGCCTACTTATGACATTTTGATTTAGGAGGCTTGGGTAGCCCTAAAGATTTATAAAAATCTGCTTGTACCTTGGCGGTTAAACGATGAGATACTTGGTGAACAATTTGATTAAGTAAGCGATCGCCTGTATTTTTAACTACAGATTTGGGTAAACGATAAATAAACTTAGGAAACTGGACATCAACGTTTAAGTCTAGCGTCCACTCTACTTTTGTAAATACCTTTCCCTGACTATCGACAGGGCCTTCTACTAGCTCCATTACCGCCTTAAAATCAACATCGTAGCCCGGAGCAACATAATTGGGAATAGTGATGGTTTTGATGCGATACACGCCATTTTCTGGGGGTAAAAGCTCCAGGCCCACCTTTGGCTCTACATCGTAACCAAAAGCGCCAAAGCGACCAATTACCAAAGCATAACCATTCACAGAAATGGTTTCTACCTTCATAGGTTGAGCGCAACGACAAAACCACTGCTGATGAGTATTGAGATACTCCGCCACCGTTGAAATTGGGGCATACATTTCCATACAGTCAGCAAATTGACCGGAAAAGCGCATTGACGTAGGCACTAATACCTCCGCGTCTGGTTGTGACGACATTGCTCCTACATCCCAAACTGTGGCAGATTCTCTAGATTGAAATTCGTGGTTTTGTGACAACATAAACTTTTAAATTGTGCGATCGCTTTTTAGTTCTAACTTCAGGGTTCCCACTATTTAAGTCAATATTTCACCCAAAGCTAACTTCTTTATCAAATCTATAAACTTTAGGGTTTTATTCAGTAAATCTACAATAGGGAAAATAAAGGTTTGCTAGTTTCTCAGTAAAATTCTTTGTAGTGTAGGTAAAACTTTAGTATGAAAGCATTTGTAGCAGGGGCAACCGGGGAAACTGGGCGGCGAATTGTCAAGGAATTGGTAGAGCGAAATATTCCCGTCCGGGCGTTGGTAAGAGATTTAGAGCAAGCTAGAGCCATTTTACCAACTACCGCCGAGTTGGTAGTTGGCGACGTTTTGAAACCAGAAACTCTGAAAGAAGCTATCGGTGATAGTACGGTAATTCTGTGTGCGACGGGTGCTAAACCAAGTTTCAACCCTCTTAGCCCCTATCAGGTGGATTTTGAGGGAACTAAAAATTTGGTGGATGCGGCTAAAAATAAAGGAATTGAGCATTTTGTGTTTGTATCTTCTTTATGTACATCTAAGCTATTTCATCCGCTAAATTTATTTTGGCTAATTTTAGTCTGGAAGAAGCAAGCCGAGGAGTATATTCAAAAAAGCGGACTTGTATACACAATCGTGCGTCCTGGGGGTTTGAAGAATGAAGACAATTCTAGTGCGATCGTCATGTCTTCAGCAGATACGCTGTTTGATGGCAGCATTCCTCGTACTAAAGTAGCGCAAGTCTGCACCGAAGCGCTATCACAACCAGCCTCTCGCAACAAAATTGTCGAAATTGTGGCAAAGGAGGAAGCGCCACAGCAGAGTTTTGAGCAGCTATTTGTCGGTGTAGGTTAAGTGAGGTTAGGGAAATTGGCGCGTCTTTTACTCCCCAAAGCTATTTTTAGTAAGCAAGTTTGGGAAATTGCTCTAAAAAAAATTATTCCAGTTAGTATCGCTGTAATTCTGTTAGCGTTGTTACTGCATAATTTGCCTTTTCAACAGCAGAAAAGATCGCGCCTCGATCCCGCTTTCGGATACTTACCGCCTTTGGAAATGGAAGGGGGCGATCCTTACATTCGAGCATTAATGCGGACAATATCAGCTAGTGAGGCAAACAATCCTCAACCTTATTCAATATTGTATGGTGGCGGACAAATTGACGACTTAAGCCGCCACCCAGAGCAATGTATTACGATTGTTTCTGGTCCCAATCGGGGTAATTGTTCGACGGCGGCGGGGCGCTATCAGATGATTAATACTACTTGGTACGAAAAGGCTAAGTTATACCATCCGCAGCCGCCAAGAATGATGTTTTGGACATCCTACAGCTTCGAGCCAGAGTTTCAAGACGCGGTAGTTTATGCTTGGTTAAGCGATCGCCAATTTTGGGGTGAAGACCTTTCAAAGCTACTCCAACAAGGGAAGTTAAATCAAGTCAGAAAGATACTTTCAGGAACTTGGACAAGTCTCGGTTACGGCATAGAAGATAATTCTCTTACCGGACGTTTGCCCCAGGTCTACCAAAAAATGCTTAAAGAAGAATTAGCAAAAGCTGCGTAGGGACGCAAAGCTTTACGCCCCTACGGTCTACTTACTTTTTAGCAATCGTAGTACAACGAAAACTCGTAAGGGTGCGGACGCAAGCGCATCGGGTTGATTTCTTTATCCAATTTGTAGGTAATCCAATTTTGAATAAAGTCTTCCGAGAAAACGCCACTTTCGGTTAAGAAATCGTGATTATGCTCCAAGCTTTCTAAAGCTGCTTCTAAAGATCCAGGAGTAGAAGGTATCTTACTTAATTCTTCGGGGCTAAGTTCGTAAATATCTACATCCAAAGGCTCGCCGGGCTCGATTTGATTTTTAATCCCATTTAGACCCGCACACAGCATCGCTGAAAACGCCAAGTAAGGGTTACAGCTAGGATCGGGACAGCGAAACTCTAGGCGTTTTGCCTTGGGATTATCCCCCGACAACGGAATTCGAATCGAAGCCGAACGATTACCTTGAGAATAAGCTAAGTTTACTGGCGCTTCGTAACCCGGCACTAATCGCTTATAGGAATTGATGCTGGGGTTAGTAAAAGCAAGAATTGAAGGCGCGTGCTTAATCAATCCACCAATAAAGTACAACGCCAATTGACTTAATTTGGCGTACTTGTCGCCGCCAAACAACGGTTGTCCATCTTTCCAAATAGACATATGGGTGTGCATTCCCGTACCGTTGTCGCCAAACATAGGTTTAGGCATGAAGGTCGCCGTTTTGCCATATTTTCTAGCAACGTTTTTGACAATGTACTTATAAGTCATTACATAGTCCGCCGCATTTACTAAGGGCGCAAACCGAATACCGAGTTCGCACTGTCCGCCGGAAGCTACTTCATGGTGATGTTTTTCAATTGGTACGCCGCACTTGCCCATTGTGAGCAGCATTTCCGAGCGAATGTCTTGCAACGTATCGGTAGGTGCAACGGGGAAGTATCCGCCTTTATTGGCGATTTTGTAACCCAAGTTGCCGCCGGGTTCTTTTCTACCCGCATTCCAGCCACCTTCTACCGAGTCTATGTAGTAATAGCCTTCATGTCCGGTTTGATCGAAACGAGCATCATCAAAGATAAAAAACTCTGGCTCTGGACCGCAAAAAACTGTATCGCCAATACCACTAGCAATTAAGTAATCCATAGCTTTTTGAGCAATAGAGCGGGGATCGCGATCGTATAGTTCCCCGGTACGAGGTTCTACAATCGTACAAACCATACTTAATGTTGGCACTTCCATAAATGGATCGAGCCAAGCTGTGGTTGGGTCGGGTCGCATTGCCATGTCTGAATTGTTGATTGCTTTCCAACCCCGAATACTAGAGCCATCGAAAGCAACGCCATCGGTAAAAGAATCTTCATCGATGAGGCTGCGGTGGAAGGTGCAGTGCTGCCAGATACCCAGCATATCAACAAATTTTAGATCGATTAGTTCGATATTATGGTCTTGAATCATTTTCAAGACTTCTTGGGGGGTTTCAGCCATTGATAACTCCTTGTTTAGCCGACGCACTCAAATTTATAATGATATTTTCTCTAACTGCTGTTGCAGGTGAGAACTAACTATGCCACCTCTGAATCATCCTAAAGACTGACTTGGGGCAGTTTTGTAGCTTACTACACAAAATACTGTTTTGCTCAATTCAAAGCTGCTGATTTGTTGATGAACAGGTGACGCGCGATCGCTCTTTTGGCTTAAAATTGTTCTAGAAGGGCGAGTTTTTCCTTGGCGTTACACAAATTTACAGATAGTGCGGTCGCCCCCTGTTAAAAATATTAAATATCAGATAAAAAAGTTGGAGAATTTTATGCGGGATGCTATTACAAGCTTAATTGGCACTTATGATGTGGCTGGTCGTTATTTTGACCGCAATGCCATTGATAGTCTCAAAACCTACTTTGAAACAGGAACCTCTAGAATCCAAGCCGCCGCAGCTATTAATACTAATGCGGCGGCTCTTGTCAAGCGTGCGGGTTCTAAGTTGTTTGAAGATTTGCCAGAGTTAATTCGTCCTGGTGGCAATGCTTACACCACAAGACGCTACGCTGCTTGTTTGCGCGATATGGATTATTATTTGCGTTATGCTACTTATGCTTTAGTTGCCGGCAATATGAATGTGCTAGACGAGCGAGTATTGCAAGGATTGCGCGAAACTTATAATTCTTTAGGAGTACCGATTGGGCCCACAGTTCAAGGTATCCAAATTATGAAGGATATCGTTAAAGCAGAGGTTGCGGCGGCGGGTGTAGCCGATACAAGTTTTGTTGATGAGCCGTTTGATTACATGACGCGCGAGTTGAGCGAACAAGATATTTAAACTTAGTCCAGGTTCTAAATAAAAAGCGGGAAGATAAAATTATCACCCCGCTTTTTATTATTGTTATTGTCTTGTTTGAGCTTTTGCCGCATCATCTGGGTTTGCTTCTTCAACTGCCTTGCTCTAGCTGTCCCACCTCTGCCTTTTTTGTTTCTACCCTCTTTCCTCGGCGATTCCCACCGCTTTAAGCGCTGGTTCATAACCATTAGTCTCCCAACAAGTAAACGTTTCAATGGGCAGGAGGAGACTCGAACTCCTACGGGTTTCCCCGCTGCATTTTGAGTGCAGTGCGTCTACCAATTCCGCCATCCGCCCGAACCAGAAGTTTTGCTAGTATAACCCATTGTATGCTCTTTTAACAAGGATTGATATTCTTGACTTGCTGCCCATCGATCGATTTCTCTAGCGCGCAATACGGGTACTGGGTGGCTTAGTTGGGCTGTTCGTGCTGAAACTAGCATTTCTCCAAGTTCGGTGTTGCTAATATCGTTGTAAGCATGAGCTTGGTCGATAAATGCCTCAAGGTTAAGCTGAGGAGCTAGGGTTGGCGAACCGCCTGCTAGTTTCATCAACAGTGACATGACTACTTTGGGGTTTTGAGTTGCAAGCAACGCTGCGCGATCGCACGTAAATTCGGCACACCGTACCCATTGTAATAATTGCGATTGTATGCTTTGTGCTAAAACTTCCCCCCAAGTAGGTATTTGACTGGCGGCGAGGATGAGTAAATTTATTGGTGTCAAATAAACGCTGTGATCGCATTTGAGATGACCTAGTTCGTGAGCAATTACTGCCTGAATTTCCTCTGGGGTAAGCAAATCAATTAAGGACGTATGCAGCACTACAAAAGGCTGTTTCCCGCGCATAGCGAAGGTATAGGCGTTAGGAATTGGGTGTTGGCGTACATATAGCTGCGGTGGCTCCAAATCCAAGATTGCACAAGCTTCTAGCAGCAACTGGTGATATTGGGGTAGTTGGTGCTTGCCTACTAACACGCTAGAAGCAATATTTTCTACATAAAAAAACTGCTCGGCTAAGGGTCCTAAAAGGTTTCGTACCATTAAATCTACACCAGGGATTTGTTTGATAGCCTTGGTTGCTTCTAAGTCTAGGGGGTGACGAAATTCGTCAGCTTTCAAACCAATTAAAGACGTTTTAGATAAAGACATAGACAAGTTAAATAGGTGACTTTATGCGCCATGATAACGAATCTATCACTGTGTCTAGCGATAGGTTAGGATAAAGTTGTAATGAGTTTACTTTAACAAATTAACAAGGCCGTAAATTAGCCTACAGACCGATTCAGTACACAAGTTTGTATAATACGTGCCTGTAAACCCCTGTTTTAATTACCAAAATGGTTGATAAATTATAATTATGCAAAAAGAGGCGGCAGCAACAAAACCAATTCGCTCCCTTGAAGATGCTGTAAATCGGTGTCAAAATTTGGGTATGCGTTTGAGCCGCCAACGTCGCTTTATTTTAGAGCTACTTTGGCAAGCAAAAGAACACCTATCAGCAAGAGAAATCTACGATCGCCTAAATCAGCAAGGTAAAGAGATCGGTCATACGTCAGTTTACCAAAACCTAGAGGCGCTTTCCAGTCAAAATATTATTGAGTGTATTGAGCGCTCTGATGGTAGATTGTATGGAAATATCAGCGATTCTCACAGTCACGTAAACTGTTTGGATACTAACCAAATATTAGATGTTGATGTCAAGTTACCCGTAGAGTTGTTAGCGCAAATTGAACAACAAATGGGCGTGAAAATCACTGATTATAATATAAACTTTTACGGCTACAGACAAAAAACCGATAACTAAAAGTTGGGAGTTGGAGTGAAAAAGTTGAACATTAATAGTTATAAGTTTTTGCTCCAATTTTTCTTGATAAGACGCGGTTACTAGCAGTATGAGCGATTCTAGCCTCAGACTAATGTTAATCGATGCAGACTTAATCTATCGTACTGGACTGCGCGTATTACTAGAAGAAGTTACTGATATAGAAGTAGTCGCTGAAGCCGACAGCGAAACGGTTGCAATACAAATATTAGAAATGCGCGATCGCCCTTCGTTAGACTTAGTAATTTTAGCTTTAAATACGTCTGTCATTCAAACCAATTGTATATCAATACAACTAGGCAAACAAATAAAACTTTTATATCCCAACTTACCTATATTGCTAGTTAGCACACCCTTAAACTATGCACAATTGTCGGTGGCTAAAGCTATAGGTATAGAAGGTTATTGTTTTAAAGATATAGCTGTTTCTGAGTTAGTAGCTATTATTAAACAAGTCGCAAATAGACAGTTTTTTTGGTCAACAGAGCCAAGTTTTAACTTATTGAGTAAATTTAAAGAAAATCTCCGTCTGTCTGGGTTGCAACAAATTGATAGGACTTTAAAAGACGTAACAACACAGTTACAAGTTCCGGGGTTAACGGTATTAGAAAAAGCCATTTTTGCCGGACATAGGAGAGAATTAATAGCCTCTCGTTGGTTGGTTAATCGGCTACTAAAGCCAAAAGCAACTATTGTTAATGATGGCACTTATCCTAAGCTTATAAAAAGCAAAAATTCACAACTTAAAGAAAACTCCCTTGTAGTAGCAAATAATAGATTAGTTCAATCGCCGCAACCTGATATATTTGCATTAACAAGAGCTAAACTACAACTTAACTTAGAGAATTTAACCAATATACCATTAGAAATTGATATTCTTAAGATAGAAAGAAAACGAGAATTGTTGAACATAGTTTTAACAAAAATCGAAGAAATTATTATGCAAATAAATACGGCTCAAGTACAATTAGAGCAGTTGCCAAAGATGCGCGAGGTAATTGTATTAGATTTATGGCAAGCGGTAACAATAGACTTTTTTGGTAAGTATTCAACAATTCAGTTAGAAGGAAAAACTCTAGAAATTGCTAATTATTTATTGCAAGATGCGGCAATTGTACAAAGCGAAATGTTGGCTAAAATACCAATGGTGCGAAGTCTGTTTTCTTATTTACTATTTGCTACGCCTTTAGTTATTGATAATGTTCCTTATTCTGCCTCTACTCCCGAAGCAATGGCAAGAGCAGAAATACTCCTACAAAACCTAATAGTTGAATTAGCTAATGCCGTAATTCAACCCTTATTAGATAAGTTGGGAAATATAGAAGTAATTAAACAAAGCTTTTACGATTCAAATTTAATTTCTACTCGTGAAATAGAGAAATTTAGAAATAGCTTATCTTGGAAATATCGCCTTAAAAAATCTATTATCGAACCTAAATTGATGTTTGAAAGTCGTTATGATTTATTTATATTTGCTAGTAGAGGAATTGCCACTTTGGCAATTTACGCACCTCGAAACCAAGAATTAAAACAGCTTACAGGTATTCCTTTAATAGTGACACTAGCTTTAGAATTTAGAGATGCCATTTCTCCGCGATTAAGATCCGCCGTAGCATTTTTAGGTAGCGGTGTTGTTTACGTGCTTACGCAAGTAGTTGGCAGAGCTATAGGATTAGTCGGACGCGGTATCTTGCAAGGTATTGGCGGCTCTATACCACCAAATAAATTTGGAAAAGATAGTGAAAAATTTAAGTAAGTATTTATAACTGCAAGCTTTACAGTATTGCTAGCTTTAGAAAGATTTGAGCTAATTAGTAGCTAGGTTTGAGTGCGGGTATATCCCAAAAATTTATCATGTGGCTGTACATATCCTATCTCTAGCCGCACTTTAGGTATATAAATCTTCTATTTGCCATATTAGCTTACCTCATCTTTTATAACTTGGACAAAAAATAACAAAAAGCTTTACAAAAGTTATTAAGTACGTTACATTCATTTACATAGCCAAGCGATCGCGCTTCTAGGTTTAACGCGTACCTTTGCTGTAAAGTCATCATAGGTTTTCTAAGCTAGGAAGCCTAAATTTGACATGGGTTGAAGCCAATTTGTAAATTTTCAACGCAATTAATAATTCTGGAGTTTTGACAATGACCTATACCATTGAGTCCGCGCAAAATATATTTTCTAGCACTCAAGTTCCCAGTCAGATTCCAGCTATCATCGCTCTATTCGACCAACTAAGCGTAGACGATCGCCTAGCATTGCTGTGGTATGCCTATACTGAAATGGGCAAAACCATCACTCCCGCCGCTCCTGGAGCCGCTCGTCTGCAATTTGCCGAGCGGATGCTAAAAGACATTCAGCAAATGTCTAACGAAGATCAAATGCAGATAATGCGCGAATTAACTACACGCGCCGATACGCCTCTTAGCCGTACTTATGGATTTTTTAGCGTCAATACTAAATTAGCTTTTTGGTACGAACTAGGGGAATTAATGAAGCAAGGGTTAGTCACTCCCGTACCCACAGGCTATCAAATGTCTCCCGGCGTGCAAATCGTTCTTGATGCGATTAAAAAGCTTGATGCAGGTCAGCAAATTACTGTACTTCGCAATACTGTAGTAGATATGGGCTTTGATACAGCCGTTGCTTCTAAGAGCGAGCCTCAAGCTGTCGAGCCTATGTTTGAGCGCGAAGCACCTGCTCCTACTAAGATTACCATTGCTGGCATTAACGAGCCTGCGGTATTGAGCTACGTTACAGCTATGAACTCTGACGACTTTAAGAGCGCCGTTGAATTATTTACCCCCGATGGTGCATTGCAGCCACCTTTCCAAAAACCTATTGTGGGACGAGAGGCGATCGCTAATTATATGCGTGCAGAAGCTCAAGGACTCAATATGATGCCTCAACAAGGTATCAGCGAAAGAACTCCCGATGGCTCTAAGCAAGTTAAAGTCACGGGTGTAGTTCAAACTCCTTGGTTTGGTGTCAACGTAGGCATGAATATTTCTTGGCGCTTTTTAATCAATCCTGAAGACAAAATTTTCTTTGTAGCGATCGATATGTTAGCTTCTCCTCAAGAATTGCTCAACTTACGCCCTACTAAGTAAAAAGTAGCTAGGAGACTTGGCTCCAAGTCTCCTATTGTTTTTGTATTTGCTCCCGCATCTTTTGCCGAAACTCGATAACTGCGTCCATTGGTGGTTCGGGAGAGATTGCATAATCAGCCAACAAACTTAAGTCTAATTGCGGCAAAAATCTACTTCTCTCTATGGCTTGATAGTTTCCGCTATCTAAATAATATAAAGAAAAACAATTATTTTCCCAAAACCAAACTTCCACGACTTGTAAACCTCTATAAACTTCTAGGGAATTAATACCGCCACGGTAACAACTACTTCGATGGCAATATCTGGGATTGGCTTCTCGCAATTGATGCAATAACATTCATCAGGCTCAATTCCTCGTGCTACTGTTTCTTGACGAAAAGTTGTCGAACCCAAGCCATAAAAACGGGTGCGTGTCTCCTCAAGGTAAACTTCTACAAGTCTGCCTATATTTGTTTTAATAAATTCGTGGCGACGGCTGGGGGACATTATTTCTAAAATTCCCTCTAGGTAAGCAATTCTCAAAGCGGAATTATCTACTAAATCAGCTAACAGACTTTCGTACATCTGCCAGCTAATATCGTTAATAATCAGTATCTGCTCGGAATCGGTAATGTGTCGCTGCAAATTGTCGAGTTTCTCGGCAATAGATAACATATTTTTTACCGGATAAACTGCGCTGAAGTTTTGTCTAATTTAGCCACTTGTACCGCGAAGTTCGTCTATTTTTGCCTTAACTACTTGAATATCTTGCCACATTAGCCATTTTGGACTACCTTGTTCGCGGGAGGCATTTCTTAATAAATAAGCTGGGTGCAAAATTGGCATACACAACCGCCCTTCCCACTCAATCCAAGTACCGCGAAGCTTAGTAATTCCAGTTTTGTTTCCGGTTAATCCTTTTACCGCCGTCGCTCCTGTTAGTAGAATAACTTTTGGATTTACTAACCGAATCTGCTCCAATATATAAGGCTTACAAGCAGCTATTTCCTCGGTAGTCGGTACGCGATTGCTAGGCGGACGGCATTTGATAATATTGCATACATAGGCATCTTCTTTAGCATTTAAGCCCACCGAAGCTAGAATTTTATCTAACAATTGCCCCGCTTTACCCACAAAAGGCAATCCCGTTTCGTCTTCATTTTGCCCTGGTGCTTCGCCGACAATCATAATTGGGGCTTTTAAGTCACCTTTTCCTATTACCGCATGATTGCGAGTTGCACCCAAAGGACAGCGATAACAATGGTTGCAGTGCTGCGCCAATTCCGTCATGCTGGCATAAGTACCGGGAGGAATAGGAATTTTAGCATCCGTCGGAATCAAATCCGATTGAAATGCTGTATCTTCTGGCGCTGCTACGGTGTCAAAGAGGCTGAGTTGTTCTTCGCTATTCATGGAAATTATTTACTTGCGTAGCGCGATCGCATCCTACTCTAATTTGCTTAATTTTAAACTGATTTTGCCCTTCACATTCCCCAAATTAAAGGTCAAAAGTAACAATTTTTTTGTTAACTTTTCCCAAAAATCAGTCAAGATCGAAGTAAGTCTGTTATGTAATTTATGCCACCTCGACTTTTTTGCGATCGCATTGATGCGGGAATTCAATTAGCTAGTACGATTTATACTACTATTACCCAACTGTCGGCAGATACAATTTTGCCGCCCCAAGTTGTGTATGGTTTGCCCAGAGGCGGATTACCTGTAGCTTTACCTGTCGCTCGACTGCTAAAATGCCCAATGAGCGCGATCGTTGCTAAAAAAATTACCCATCCCCAAAATCCCGAACTCGCTATTGGTGCTGTAACTGCCTTTGGAGATATTTTATGGGAAGAAAGCCGAATACCTAGAAAACTCCAACACAAACAAGCTGTACTAAATACGGCTTTGGCTACTGCTAAAGCCCAAAACAAGCAATTTAGCCCCGCTTGTCCTGATGTTAATTTAACTGGTGCGATCGCAATTATTGTTGATGATGGCATTGCTACGGGGCTAACTATGGCTGTAGCCGCCCAATCGTTGAAAATCCACAAACCCGCAGCAATTTGGCTGTGTGCGCCTGTGGCTCCTTCTAACTTGCTGCCTTGGCTACAAACTTGGGGCGATTTCTTAGTTATTCTAAATACACCAGAACCTTTTTTTAGCGTGAGTAACTTCTACGATCGCTTTGAACAAGTCCCAACGGAGGATGCTATTGCTTGTCTGTACCAGCAAACAGAGTGGTTAAATTCCGAAAATTAAGAAAAACTTTACAAAGTACCTACTTTATGCGTTAGCAATTTTACTCTAAAAAATGCTATGGTAAATTGCAAGTACAAAGAAGCTCATCTGTTTGCTATAGATTAACTAAAAAGCAGGGTGCAACTTTTTTTAGACTGTAAAGTTTGAGGGAAGTATACTGCCAATGGTTAATTTTTTCCGCGCTTGAAGTAAAGCTAGGTTATTAACAAACAGTTGCTATTAAATCTTAACACCAGTGATAGAAAAAAGAAGAACACGCGATTTACCCCAAATAAACGAAAGAATCCGCTTCCCGCAAATTCGAGTAATCGACAGTGACGGGTCGCAGCTAGGTATTATTACTCCTCAAGAGGCGCTAACAATTGCTGAAGAACGAGGATTAGATTTAGTTTTACTAAGTGATAAAGCCGAACCGCCAGTTTGCCGAATTATGGATCACGGCAAATACAAGTTTGAGCAAGAAAAGAAAGCGCGAGAGGCGAGGAAAAAGCAACACACCGCCGACGTTAAAGAAGTAAAGATGCGCTATAAAATTGAGGAACATGATTACAAAGTGCGGATAAACCAAGCCGAGCGTTTCCTCAAAGACGGCGACAAGGTAAAAGCAACAGTCATGTTTCGCGGTCGAGAAATTCAACACAGCGACTTAGCCGAAACCTTGCTAAAACGTATGGCGACAGACTTACAAACTTTTGGAGAAGTGCAGCAAGCACCCAAAAAAGAAGGACGCAACATGATGATGCTGATTTCTCCGAAAAAATAAAGTCAGCTCAGATAATTTATCAAGAGACGTTTATAAACACGTCTCTTATTTTATGGAAAAAAGTTATCCCTGTTGATAGCCTTCTACAGTAAAGCCTGCGGCAACAATAGCTTGCTTAATAGTTTCTTCCGAGGCGGCAGATTCTACGGTAACAGTTTTAGCTTCAACATCGACATCAATTTTGGCATCGGGTTCCATAGTATGGATAGAATCAGTAATTGTTTCGCCACAGCCAGCGCACATGATATTAGGAACTTTGAGTTGGAGTGCCATATTAAAACGTAAGGTATATTTCAGGCTCTAATTCTAAAGCTTAGTGGTGCAAATTCTCATTACCCTACAGTTGGATAATCAGAGAATCTAGCAAAATGCGAATACCGTAAAATATCTGTATATCGCTCAATTCTAATTAAATAACTATGGCTTCTCATCTTCAGTATCTTAGCGGTAATGAAATTCGGACAAAATTTCTAGATTTTTACGCCCAAAAACAACACCAAATTTTACCTAGCGCTTCCCTCGTACCAGAAGATCCCACAGTGCTGCTAACGATCGCGGGGATGTTACCATTTAAACCGATATTTTTAGGACAAAGGCAGTCGGAATATAAACGGGCGACTACTTCCCAAAAGTGCATTCGTACCAATGATATTGAAAATGTTGGACGCACCGCCAGGCATCATACCTTTTTTGAGATGCTGGGTAACTTTAGCTTTGGAGACTATTTTAAGGAACAAGCGATCGCTTGGGGATGGGAATTATCAACGCAAGTATTTGGACTAAAACCAGAGAACTTAGTTGTCAGTGTATTTGAAGATGACGATAAAGCTTATGCTATTTGGCGCGATAAAATCGGCGTTGTGGAAGCACGAATCAAGCGCATGGGCGAAAATGATAACTTTTGGGCGCTTGGTCCTACAGGCCCTTGCGGTCCTTGTTCGGAGATATACTACGACTTTCACCCCGAACGCGGCGATGAAAATATTGATTTAGAAGACGATTCTCGGTTTATTGAGTTTTACAACCTAGTATTTATGCAGTATAACCGGGATGTAGAGGGCAATTTGACCCCGTTGCAAAACAAAAATATTGATACAGGGATGGGGTTAGAAAGGATGGCGCAAATCCTCCAACAAGTCCCAAATAACTACGAAACTGACTTAATTGCGCCCATTGTTAAAACTGCAGCCCAAATTGCAGGGATTGATTACGCCCAAAGTGACGAACAAACTAAAATATCTCTTAAAGTAATTGGCGACCATATCCGCGCTGTAGTTCATATGATTGCTGATGGAATCGCAGCATCCAATGTTGGACGTGGTTATATCTTACGCCGCTTGATTCGCCGGGTAGTACGTCACGGGCGATTAATGGGGATACAAGGAGAATTTACGACTCAAGTAGCCGAAAGTGCGATCGCACTTTCTGAAGACGCTTACCCAAATGTCCGCACCAAAGCCACCGCAATTAAAAATGAACTGCAACGAGAAGAAGCTAATTTTCTTAAAACTTTGACTAAGGGCGAAAAATTATTAGCCGATATATTAGCCAAGTCGCCCACAGAAATTTCTGGTAAAGATGCCTTTATTCTCTACGATACTCACGGATTTCCTTTAGAGCTTACTCAAGAAATTGCCGCCGAACACGGGACAAAAGTTGATGTAGAAGGCTTTGAGGAAGAGATGGAAATTCAAATCGGTACTTCTAAGGGAGCGCATGAAACAATTGATTTAACGGCAAATTCTCTCAATCAACTAGCATCGGGAATTAATGCTACTCAGTTTCTTGGCTATACTCAGCCTTCAACTCCTGCTCAAGTTATGACACTAATTGTTAACGGACAGCAAGTAGAATCCGCCGAAGCCGGAAGTGACGTACAAGTATTATTAGATCAAACGCCATTTTATGCCGAATCCGGTGGACAAATAGGCGATCGCGGTTACTTGTCTGGTGATACTATAGTTGTTGCTATTAACGACGTTAAACAGCAATCGGGTATCTATATTCATTACGGACGTATCGAACGCGGTACGTTGCACGTAGGCGATCCTTTAACCGCCCAGATCGATCGCGCTTGTCGTCTGCGCGCCCAAGCAAATCATACTGCTACTCACTTATTGCAAGCAGCTTTAAAAAAGATTGTCGATCCTTCTATTTCGCAAGCGGGTTCTTTGGTAGCTTTTGATAGACTGCGTTTTGACTTCAATTGTCCGCGTCCAATTACACCAGACGAATTACAGCAAATAGAAGCACAAGTAAATACTTGGATAGCCGAAGCCCATCATGCAGATATAGAAATAATGCCCATAGCCGAAGCAAAAGCTAAAGGTGCGATCGCTATGTTTGGGGAAAAGTACGGCGATGTGGTGCGAGTAATTGATTTTCCTGGGGTATCGATGGAATTATGCGGCGGTACTCATGTGCGAAATACAGCAGAAATAGGAGTATTTAAAATAGTTTCCGAAACTGGGATCTCGTCGGGAGTGAGGAGAATTGAAGCTGTCGCTGGGGCGGCGGTGTTGGATTACTTAAACGTGCGCGATAAAGTAGTTAGAGAATTGAGCGGCTTCTTTAAGGTAAAACCGGAAGAATTGCCCGAACGGGTTACAGTTTTACAAACAGAATTAAGAACCGCTCAAAAGCAACTAGAATCGCTAAAAGCCGAACTTACCCTACATAAATCTGAAACTTTGCTAACTGAAGCACAAAGCATTGGCGACTACAAAATTATAGTTGCCCAAATTGGCGAAGTCGAGCCAGATTCGCTCAAAATTGCGGCGGAAAGGTTGCTACAAAAAATCGGCAAAGGTGCAGTAGTCTTAGGTTCGGTTCCCGAAACTGACAAAGTTAGCTTAGTTGCGGCTTTTAGTCTTGATGTAAATAAAAAAGGCTTGCAAGCAGGTAAGTTTATGGGCGAAATTGCTAAAATTTGTGGCGGTGGCGGTGGCGGAAGACCAAACTTAGCCCAAGCTGGAGGAAGGGATGCAAGTAAATTGCCAGAAGCACTAGAATACGCTCGTACTCAATTGCGATCGGCTTTAAGCTAGTAATTTGGGTGGAAATTATCCACCCTAGACATTAATCTCGTTAAGCTCATATTTTGGAGCAAAAACAATGATTACCCAAGCTCAATCTACCAATCAAACTGAGATAGTTTATCCAGATTGCGACGGCGAACCAATGTCAGATAATACCAAGCAATTTCGCTGGATAGTTACGATTAAAGAAGGTTTGGAATGGCTGTTTAAAGACGATGCGAATGTATTTGTCGCTGGGGATTTGCTGTGGTATCCCGTAGAAGGCGATAACGTTACCCGCGCCGCACCAGACGCTATGGTAATTATAGGTAGACCAAAAGGCGATCGCGGTTCGTATCAGCAATGGAAAGAAGGAAATATTGCACCACAGGTGGTATTCGAGGTTCGTTCGCCTGGAAACACGCAAACCGGATTAGATAAAAAGCTAGTATTTTACGATCGCTATGGGGTGGAAGAATATTATCTATACGACCCCGATAAGGGGGATTTAAGCGGTTGGCTGCGCCGTGAAGGACGATTAGACGTAATCGACCAAATGATAGATTGGGTTAGCCCTAGATTGGGGATTAAATTCAATATGTTGGGTACAGAATTGCAACTGTACAGACCCGATGGCGAAAAATTTGCTACTTATGTAGAGTTGGCAACATTTAGAGAACAAGAAAAACTCGCTAAAGAACAAGCGCAACAACAGTTGGAACGATCGCAGCAGCAGTTAGAACAGTCGCAACAACAGTTAGAACAAGAAAAAGTGCGCTCGCAACAATTAGCCGCCAAACTCCGAGAATTAGGCATCGATCCCAACTAACTTGAGAGGAAATTATGGGTAGATTAAATCCTTACACGCTTCAAATGCAGATTACCCGAATGTTCGAGCAAGGGCAATCATTATTTGCAACTACAAAGGTGCAAGATTGGCTTACTGAGCGCAATCACAATCCAGCAGATTACAATATTAAATTTCTCCAAAAACCTGCGCCACCAGGGTCAAAAGAGGTAATGGTAGTAGAAATTCAACTAAGTCGCCGCGATGGACAACCTGTAGATCCTTGGTTGCAAGAACAAGCAAATCTTCATGCTTGATATCAAAGAGAATTTGCTTCAATCCCAATTTTTGTAGCTGTAAACTGCTCAAGATTGGGCGACGCGCGGGGGGTAGTAATGTGGGTAAATTTATATGATTAACAAAAATTCTTCAGAAACCCAAAATGGCGTAGAGACGTTGCAGTGCAACGTCTCTACAGGCGGCTGGTACAAACGAGTATTTGCTTGGTTAATGGCAAATGGAACAGTAGAGTATGAAAAAAAGATACGCGATCGCAAACAAGCTTTATTTACAGACTTGCACGGCACTATATTAGAAATTGGCGCTGGTACAGGCGCTAACGCTGCTTACTATCCAACTGATATTAATTGGATTGGAGTCGAACCTAATCCATTTATGCACTCGTATTTGCAAAAAAACGCCGAAAAATTAGGTTTAAACGTCGAAATTCAAACAATTTCCGCCGAACAACTAGAGGCGCAAGATAATAGTATCGATACTGTTGTTAGTACGTTGGTTTTGTGTTCTGTACCAAATTTAGATAAGACGTTACAGGAAGTTTTGAGAGTGCTGAAACCAGGAGGACGTTTTCTATTTATCGAACACGTTGCTGCACCAATAGATACTTTGTTGCGCCAGGTACAAAATACAGTTAAACCAGTTTGGAATATAATCGGCGATGGTTGCAATCCCAATCGAGAAACTGGAGTGGCTATCAAAAATGCTGGTTTTGCAAAGGTTGATTACCAAGATTTTCAAGCACCAGTTCCCATTGTTACCCCGCATATTATTGGCGTAGCAACAAAAGCTACTTAAAAAAACTGCACTACAGTTGTAGATAATTTTAAGGAGCTTGGGAACGTTTACGGTAGTGATGGTAACGAGCAAGAGCTTGATGGTGTCGGCGCCAAAAAGACCAATGGAAGATCAAGTCTAAAGACCAAGAGC
>JAHHGY010000064.1 GCA_019359635.1 Chroococcus sp. CMT-3BRIN-NPC107 | reverse complement strand
AAGGCAAAAAGCCCTTGGGCAGACCAATCAAGGAAATTGTACCCAGATATCAGCAGGAGCGCTCTTTCGCCTGGTTTCAACGCAAGTATAGAAGACTCGTTGTTCGATGGGAACGCCTGAAAGTATGCTTTGATGCTTTCCTTCTCTTAGCTTGTTCCTATATTTGGTTTCCGAAGTTAGTGGGATAAGTTCTATATATTAGACCTCTTGCAGAAGGGTAAAAGAGATAGCAAAAGTAGGATGGAGGCTAAAAACTTAAGACCTACGACCAAGTGAAATATCTCAAGGTCTCAGAGTTCAAACGACTAAGTAGTAAAGATGACAACTTTAGTGCGGTAATGTTGATTGCTGACTCCAATAATCCTACCCAATCGCTCTGTAGTCAGCTTCCACCTACGATTATTACTGGGTATGAGCGATCAAATAAGATTGCTCGAACACCTGCTAGTTTATCAATTGGTTTTCAAGTGCGATCGCTAAATACTTAAGCATCGGGGTACAATAGGCGCTAGTTGCTTGCGCTCAACCCCGATGCTCAACCATCCGTTGCCGGATCGTCCCCCTAATTTTCGATTACCACTACATCGGTGGCAAATTTGCCCTAGCACCGAAAAAGCAAAGTCTCTCGCCCAACAAAGTCAAATATCGCCGATAATTAGCCAAATTCTGATTAATCGTGGCGTAGAAACTTTAGAACAAGTCCAAGCCTTTCTCAACCCTGAATCTCAAATCTTACCTTCACCTTTAGAGGAATTTCCGGATCTAGCTTTGAGCGTAGAGTTATTAGAAAAAGCGATCGCTACCGGACAAAAAATCGCTATTTGCGGCGACTATGACGCAGATGGAATGACTAGCACAGCTTTATTGTTGAGAAGTTTGCGGTGGTTGGGCGCACAGGTAGATTACGCCATTCCCAGCCGGATGCACGAAGGCTATGGCATCAATAAACGCATTGTTGAAGAATTTAAAAATACTGGGTTTGAAGTAGTTATTACTGTAGATAATGGCATCTCTGCGTACGATGCGATTTCCCGTGCTAGAGAATTAGGCTTAATTGTCATCGTCACCGATCACCACGATGTTCCCCCACAACTTCCCCCAGCTAATGCCATTCTCAATCCCAAATTAATCACCGAGTCTTCGCCTTATCGCGGTGTAGCGGGTGTGGGTGTTGCCTATATTTTAGCGATCTCTTTAGCCCAACAATTAGGACAAATCAAAGGCTTAGTTAAACCTCTGCTAGAACTATTTACCTTGGGAACAATTGCCGATCTTGCCCCCCTAACTGGCGTAAATCGTCGTTGGGTAAAACGTGGCCTGCAGCAGCTACCCCATTCTCAACTAGCAGGAGTCCAGGCTTTGATTCAAGTAGCTGGGGTAAAAAGTGAAATAGCTAATAAACTTGGATCTAAGCCAGAACAAACCCTAAAACCCGATGATATTGGTTTTCGCCTTGGACCAAGAATTAATGCGGTAGGTCGCCTTGCCGATCCTCAAATAGTAATTGAATTACTGACTACCGATGACCCCAAAATTGCTTTAGAAAGGGCGATGCAATGCGAACAAATTAATCAAACCCGCCAGCAACTATGCGAACAAATCGAAACCGAGGCGATCGCGCTTGTAGAGAAATTATACGCTTCATCTCTGCATCAAGACCGAGTTTTAGCAATTGTGCAACCAAATTGGCATCACGGTGTAATTGGCATTGTGGCATCGCGCTTGCTAGAACGTTACGGCGTACCTGTGTTTATTGGCACTAACGAGGCGGAAACTAAAGATTGCCTTGGCAATGAACACCAAATCCGGGGTTCGGCGCGGGGAATTCCTGAATTTCATGTGTTCGCTGCTTTAGAAGCTTGCAAAGACTTATTAGGCAAGTTTGGCGGACACAAAGCGGCGGGAGGCTTTTCTTTTCCTGCTAGTAATTTATCCCAAGTGCGATCGCGTTTGATTGCTTTTGCCAACCAATGCTTGCAAATCGAACACCTCAAGCCTTTGTTAAATATTGATGCCCAGCTTTCTTTAGACCAAATTGATTTAGCGCTTTATCAGCAAATGTTAGCCCTCAATCCTTGCGGAATTGAAAACCCTCCCCCGGTATTTTGGACGGCAAATGTGCAAGTAATTGAGCAACAAATTATTGGGAAAGGTCATATTAAACTTACCGTGTCCGACGGAATTAGTAAAATCAAAGCGATCGCTTGGCGCTGGCGCGATTATTTTCCCCTACCTTCAAGAATTGATATTGCTTATAAATTGCGAGAAAATACTTGGAATGGCAACACCACTATAGAACTAGAGTTGCTGGGTGTGAGAGTGGCTACTCCATCTCAACAACTTTGCTTTTCTCCCCCTGCACCCCATAGCGCCCAATTTGAATACAACCAACGCCACTACACTTGTGGTTTTTTCCCTATAAGTTCTTTATTAGAGTTAAGAATTAAAAATGATGCGGGGAAAGTTTTAGCCGTTCAATCGGGTCAAAATACAGGCTTATTGGGTATTAACCGAGAAAACGCCGCCCTTGTAGATTTATCTCAGCCTAAATTTTATAATTTAGTCCAAGCAGCGCTTAAAGCCCTCGAAACTCATAAAAAAAGCGCTCGCGATTAGTTTCTTTTTTTACATCTCCCCGGCTTTTAGCTGTTGTCAACTAAATTGATAGTTTCTCAAGCCAGATAAAATAATCTTGAAGATAGCGCTCCCGATCTCTTTTAGCCGTACCGAACTTCAGCAAGCTGTAACTGATTTTTGTGCCGCTTTGACCAATCGCAAACTACCTACAAGGTGAGTTATTCAACCAGCCAACAAATTATATAACTGGCTAATTGCACCTATAGAAAAAGATTTAGCTAGTGCAGGAAGGTCGCAATGGTCATCCTTATTATTCGGCATCGTTTATCTTAATTGGTAACGGCTTTGTCTTAGCTGATGATGTTGAGTTTTAATATTATTGAAAGTTATTTAGGGGGTACTTTTTGTCCCCCCTTCTGTGGGCTTCGCCCTTGGCTGCTAAAGGTTGCCGTTGCGAAAAGCAAGAATGAATATTACCACTGGTCCCGAAATCATAATTAGTCCTACAGAAACTAATTGGGCAATTACTAGCCAATTAATGCTGTTTAATCCATCAAACAATGATTCCATTTTTCCTCCAAATTAACCCAAACAAGTCTACAAAACCCGCACCCTATTTTACCTCAAAGAGCGATCGCTCTATTAAAGTAACTTCACAAATCTACAATAAATAATCGCCAAAGCTGTTTTACTTTCCTCTGACTACGCACAAGTCAACCAAGCCTAAAATTGCCATAAGCTAGAAAGGCAATGTATTCACAAATTAACTATTTAATTATGGCAACCTGGCAATGTGTTAAGCAATGTGGAGCCTGCTGTCATCTCGACGAGCGCGATCGCCCAGATTTAGACCAATACCTTTTACCTGACGAATTAGCTTTATATCTAAGCATGGTAGGAGCCGATGGCTGGTGTGTCAACTACGATAGTGTCGCGCGCGAATGTCGAATTTATGCTGATAGACCGCGTTTTTGTCGCGTCGAAGCAGAGGTATTTGCCGATATGTACGGTATAGAACCAGAAGAATTAAACGACTTTGCGATCGAATGCTGCGAAGACCAAATTACTGGAGTTTATGGCGATTTATCTTTAGAAATGCTGCGTTTTGAAGGTGCAGTGGGCATAAATTTAGATTTGCCTCCCAAATTATAACTAAAAAGTTTTTTCTAAAAAATAGTCCCGACCAGTTGATTTTTGTAACAAATATAGAGAAAATGAAAAGAATATGAAAAGTACCTAATTGTGAAACTTGATGCTGCGCCTTTGAGTGCTAACTTGCCTAATTCAGCGATCGCACCACGCAACCGAGGCTCTATTTGGACAATCTTTAGTTCTACATTTTTGACTATATTTTTGGCTGAATTAGGCGACAAAACCCAGTTAGCAACCTTGCTAATCAGCGCCGAATCTCAATCGCCTTGGGTAGTATTTTTAGGTGCAAGTGCAGCTTTAATTACAACTAGTTTATTAGGGATAATGTTGGGACGCTGGATTGCGAGTCGTTTTGCGCCCAAAACTATAGAAATAGCCGCAGGGATAAGTTTGCTATTAATATCTGCAACGCTGTTGTGGGATGTAATTGTAGGGTAATAATATGGATTGGCATTTGCTAGGACTGAGTTTTGTTACCGTCTTTTTGTCAGAATTAGGCGATAAAAGTCAGTTAGCGGCGATCGCTTTAAGCGGACAATCATCTTCACCCCGCGCCGTATTTTTTGGGACGGCGACGGCGCTGGTATTAACTAGCTTGCTTGGAGTAATTGCTGGCGAATGGATGGCAGAATTATTGCCTGTACGGACAGTAAAACTAATTGCCGCCATCGGGTTTGCTATTTTGGGGATGCGGCTATTGTTGTCTAAAAACAACAGCGAAACGGTTTTAGATCGAGATGGATAAAAACTTACAAAATACAGGTGAAGGGCGATTACTTTTAAACTATCTCGAAGGCAATTATTTATTTTGCACTGAAGGTAGGTACTAAAATAAAATTCTCGATAAGCCTACTTGGAACCTTCAATGGTGGCTTTAATACTATTGCGATCGTTTACTCAAACCAACTCGAACATCTTTTGCCCGAACTATTTGCCAGCGCTGCAATAAATAGCTCAAATTTGGCGCTTGACTGCCATAACGCCAGCCTACGTAAGCTTGGCAAATTTCCTCAATTACTTCGGCGGTAGAACCAACATGATGATGATAAGCGCCTTGGGCGTACTCTAACGGTGTTTGGGATGGATGCTTGTAATCGCCTTTATTAGCCGTCCAAGCTAGCATTTGTTGATAAAGTCTTTCCATTGGTGGTAATTTGGCTAACCTACGGAAATCGAGCCACCGCCGCCATTGTCCAAAACCCAGCCAACCGACAAAACCCAATCCTGTGGCAATAATCAATCCTAACAACGTTCCTAGCCAGCCTTGAGCAAACAAAGCCAAAAACCAGGCGATCGCATTTCCCAACCCCAAAAATATATTATTAAGTAACCCAGCAACAGGAGTTGGCAACCATCCCGCTATCCATTGCCAAAATTTGCGTAAAACGCCAAAAGTCTGCGATTCTTCGATAGATGGTGGAATGAGCGGATGACTGGGAATTGGATCGAAAGCAAACCAACCATAACCGGGGAAATAAACTTCTGTCATGGCGTAAGCGTCGGTATTGCGAACTACGTACAATCCTGTAAACGGGTTAAATTGACCCGGACTAAAGCCTGCTACAAGCCTTGAGGGAATGCCAATCGATCGCAACATAATTGTGAGAGTTGTCGAAAACTGGTCGGGATAGCCGCCTTGATTTTTAAATAAAAACGCTTCTACTAAGTCTTCATCTTTGGCGAATAAAGGCAAACCAAAAGGATTATTAGGAATGGTGTAGCGCTGTTTGAGATACTGAGCTAAATATAAAGTTTTTTCATAAGCAGAAGTTAAAGGCTTATTTGATTTGGCTACGCGCTCTTGGTTGTAGTTAGCTAAAATTTCCTCGGTGCGATCGCGTACTTTAGCTTTAATCTCGCAAGGAACTTGCAAATAATAAGCTTGAATATTTTTAGGGTATTGGTTGCCAGTAAGCTGTAAGGTGGCACGGTTTCTGTAAGGAACTTCAGAAATCACTGTATAACTCATGTCTTTCCCCAATCCTACAGGACTGCGCAAACCGCCTTCTAAATCCATCGCAATTTCCCTCGTGGGAAAGTAAACCTGTTTGGGATAAGCCAGGGCAGGAATTAAATTTGGCAACGGCGAAACTATGGTATAAGTCTGCACTACTTCTTGGGTTCTACCGCGAATTAAAGGTAGCGGTAAAGATATTTGGTAAGACCAACTAGATCGGGCAACTTTTTCTACTTGCTCGTTGCGGGAAATTTCCCAACCCTTACCCGTATATTTGTCGAAAGCCAGCACTCGCCAAAAGCCTTCAGATTGACTTCGCACGCGCATTACTATTTTTGGTTTAAGTTCGCCACGCAAGTTCTGGTCAATCGTACTATTGAAGCCATAATAAAATGTCGAGTCGGCTTTTCCTCCCCCTTCCTGCGCTCCACCTGTACCCGTTCCGCCGCTTCCTTTACCCTCCTTCACGTAGCCAGGGTTAACAACAGTGCTACCGTTAAATTGCCCTTTAAAATCAATAGTTTGACTAACAGGAAACGTCCGTAACTGATAACCGGGAAACCGAGGTAAAAAACCAAAAATCAACAGTCCTAAGCTGAGAATGACTAGAAATAGCTTGCTGCCACTTTTAATATTGGTCAGCGCAATGGGCTTAATTTTTTTCCCGCTCCCTTTTATCCCCAACCGCGAACGGTAATCTAAAACTAAAACTGGTAAGGCGATCGCCAAAAACAAGATTAATATCGGTGCAAAGGCTAAAGTTTGACTAACCGTACCTGCTACTCCCAATAAAATTAACCCAATCACTATCGAGTAGCCTAAGTCTTTACGGCGAGGAACATCGAAGCTATGAAACACTTGAACTTGAATTAAAAATTCTGCTAAAACTAGCCGTGTATCATTAAGTTGACCCAAAAGCTTGCCAAAAAATGCCGCCATTGCTGCTAGCATCGCGATCGCAATGCAAAACTTCAAACCAATATTGCGCTCTCGACGACGATACCAACTCCAGGTTGCCCCCATAATACTTAAGGGTATAGCCCACAAGCTGCTTTGAGTTTCCCCGGCAATATCAACGGCAATAATTCCGACTATTACCAACGCTTGAACTAAAACTCGCAATAATATTGAGTCTTCCACCTCTGTTGCTGTCGCGGCAGTGAGGGGAGGAAATTTTCGATTGGCAAGTAATCGCATTTTTAAAGACTTAGTTACGCGCTTTGATGATGGCATACAATTAATGATTTGCCACTAATATCCCTTCAAAACACTTAACGGGTTATGAACTTAGAACAACAAATACAATTATTGATAGACGATGCCCCCAAAGATGGGATTACGCCGCAACTAATTAAAGCGATTTCTCCAAGACTAAAGCAGTTAGCCGCAAAGTTACGTCACAAGCAATACTACATTATTCAAAGTATAGACTCTGACTGGTTAGTAACCACTATTACTAATGGCAAGCTCGAAAAGCGGGTAATCTATGCCTTTCCTACTCTTCAAGATAGTTTTGCCCCTAATAGCGCCGACTTAATTGCTACACCCCTTCCCGTCACTCATATTTTGTTTCAGTTAGTTGCTTTAGAAACTGTCGATAGTATTATCTTTTTAGAAAGTCCAGGGGAAACAGATACAGGTTATGAAGTTAAACGTCAAGATATCCAAAAATTAATTCAAACCCAAATCAAACCAAATTTTAATCAAATACCCCCCGATATTGCTTAGATTAATACATCCGACTTAAAACATAGTCGGCCATATCGATTAAGGCTTGCTTTGACTGAGAAGCAGGTAAATCGGCTAAATGTTCTACCGCTAAATGGGCGTGATGGGCAGCTAGAGTACGCGCTCTTTCTATACCATTACTATCAATAATTAAAGCGATCGCACTTTCCAAGTCTCCCGGTTTAGAAAACTGCCTCTCGATTAATTCTTCTAAATAAGGCTTTTCTTCTAGGGCGTACAAAGTCGGAGCGGTCAAATTACCACTGCTAATATCGGCTAAAGCGGGTTTACCTAAGGTGCTTGTCGATCCTGTAAAATCCAAAATATCATCAACTATTTGAAACGCCAGCCCCCAATGACGACCATAGCCATACAAATGCTCGGCGGTTTCTCTAGATACATCGCTTAGTAAACCCGCCGCTTTAGAACTATTGGCAATTAAAGACGCGGTTTTGTAATAACTTTTTTCTAAATAAGCTTCTATGGTTACTCCACAGTCAAACTGCGACATCCCTTGCTGAATTTCCCCGGTAGCAAAGTTCATAATTACTTCCGACAGCAATTTTACTACTTCTAAGTTGTCCAAATTAGCCAAATACCAAGAAGATTGAGCAAACAAAAAGTCTCCCGCCAACAAGGCTACACCATTTCCAAATAAGCTATTAATGGTTGGTACGCCTCGCCGCATTTCCGATTCATCCACAACATCATCGTGGACTAAGCTTGCTGTATGAATCATCTCCGTAATCTCGGCTAATCGGCGGTGACGTTCGGTAATTTCGTCGTCTAGCATAGTTGCCCGCGATACCAGTAATACAATTGCTGGGCGTACCCGCTTGCCTCCAGCAGCAAATAAGTGTTGCGCGGCTTCAAAAAAAACTGGGTGATGAGTACCGACTAACTTAATTAAATTCTCTGATAGCAAACGCAGGTCTGCTTCCACTGGAGAAAAAAGAGAAGTTGCTGAGGTCATAGATGAGCCGACTCTGAGTTTAGTTACGAAAATTTACATAATTCTATACTTATTTTAAGCTAACCTTTGGCAATGAGACGTTAGATTGAGTACCAATTTTTGATTAGGGCGTTATCTAGCTCAAGAATGAGAGAAAATTGGTTTAATTTGTAGGCTTTAGGTAGATCGAGTTTTGGGTTTAATAGGGCGATTCTATATGATTGATAAACATTAACCGCAGGGGCGCAATGCCTTGCATCCCTATAGGTTCATAATTAATGAAAAAAGCGCTGTAGTGCGACGCACCGATTAAACTTTTAACAGTGTAACTTGTAAATTTTTTGCCTTTTGACAAAAAAGTTGCTTAAAAAATTATAAATTTTTATGTTAGGCTAAATGAGAATAATTTGAACATTTACATTTAGCAATTGCTCAATTGAGTAAGTCTTTGTACCTACCAGTTCTCGAAGAGCTTGCGTCTTAAATGTAGGCGAAAATTAGCTAACAGAAAGTTAAATTGTTAGGCAATTAAGAGCAATAAAGCTTAAAACTTCTGCTGATACCTGAAAGTACTAATGCTTTTGTGCAATGGTATTGATTTCTATTGTCTGCTTTTAAAGTGTCACATATTTTTGCTGTTGTAAAATTCTATGAATTACAGTGGTACACCAATACTAATTCCTTTTTTGGCGACGGGATACTTACTAACTATCTATTTATTATTGAGCTTGGCACAACGCCAGGTAAAAAAAGCAGAGGACAGTCATAGAGGTCAAAAAGCAGAAATTTGAAACTTACTATTGTTGTTTTAAATCAAGTTAAAAATACCTTTTCAACAACTGGCGTACAACCCAACAATAACTGAGCAGATTGAGCAAAATTTTGGGGACAACCACTCACATAAAAGCGAGTGGCAAACGGCGATATAGCTGTATTTTTTAAGCCGAGTAAATCCAGTTGTTGAGTTGCTGTTGCTACAACAGCCATAGCTGGATCGAGCAACTTGACAGTGGGCGGTAATAGCAAACGCAGTACAGGTTCCAAGTGAGGGTAATGAGTGCAGCCGTAGACTAAAGTATCGATTTGTTGCGCTAATAAGGGGGCTAAATACTGCTGGGCAATTTGGGCTGTGTAAGGATCGAGAACGCGGTTTTGTTCAATTAGAGGTACAAATTCAGGGCAAGCAACTTGCCAAACTTGGATAGTAGGATCGATAGCTAAAATTGCTTGCTTGTAGGCATTACTAGCAACAGTAGCTGGAGTAGCAATTACTCCTATTCGGCGACCGAGTTTTGCCGCCGCCGTAGAACCGGGTAAAATAGTGCCAACAATGGGAATCGAAAATTCTGCTTGTACTGCCTTTAATACCAAAGCAGAACTGGTATTACAAGCCATAATTACCATTTTGGCTTGCTGCTGTAACATCCAACTAATAATTTCGCGGACAAATTGTAAAATTTCTGGGCGCGATCGCGTTCCATACGGAACTCGCGCCGTATCGCCAAAATAAATAATTGATTCATTAGGCAATTGACGCGCTACTTGACTAAGTACGGTTAAACCACCAACACCACTATCAAAAATACCGATACAAGCATTTGGTACGCCAAGAGGTGCGGATAAAGTGCTAGAAGCAGAAGAAAGTTGAGACACGGGCTAAAAAATTAAATAAGCTGTAATTAAGGGTTTTGTTGGACATACTGAATTATGCCGCGAGCGATCGCTTCTGCCATTTGGTTTTGATAAGCCGTTGTTGCTAGGCGAGGAGAATCTACTACCCCCGTAACAAAACCCACCTCTACTAATACCGAGGGCATAGTGCTTTTACGCAGAACGTAGAATCTGGCTTTGCGAACACCGCGATCGCGAACATCGATAGATTTAAGAATACTATTATGAATTGTCCGCGCCAAACGCTGACCGCTATCGTAGTAATAAGTCTCCAACCCATTGACATCAGTGCGGTTAGCAGGCATAGAATTAGCGTGAATGCTGACAAATACCTTAGCATTTGCTCGGTCTGCTATGACTGGTCGCGGTCCCAAATCTACAAAGTAGTCGCTATCGCGCGTCATTACTACTTGGATGCCCTGTTGCTCTAAAATTGCTGCTATTTTTTTAGAGATAGGCAAAATTACATTTTTTTCTTGCAATCCTCTAAGTCCAATTGCACCAGGATCTTTGCCGCCATGTCCTGGATCGATAACTACAACTATGCGCTTTTGCCCAACGGTGCGAGGAATAGTTGAGGGTACGGGGATATTGGGTGGTGGAGTAGTAGGGATAGAAATTACATTAGGCTGCGTTGGCGTAGAGGGTGGAAACAATGCCCCAGAGGAGCGTTGCAACTGCAATGCTAATAGTTCAGGAGAAGGTTGATTTAGTTCTCCTACTCGCACTCCCGCCGCCGGCAATACTGAAATTAACACCGTCCGAGGCGTAGGTTGCTGCAATCGCACTCTAAGTAAAGGACTATTGGTAGTTAAGTTTGGCCCTTTAACCTCCCGCGCTAATTGAGTATCTGCCAAGGTAATGCGATATAAACCCGAAGAACGATCCCAGCCGCTAGTATAGGTAAGGCTTTGATCGGTTTTAATTAATAGTTGGCTGCCATCGCTGTTAAATTCTACCGATTCAATAGTTGTTACTCCTGGCACTGACTGGGTAGCAGAATTGTTTGTACTAGCAACTACCGTACTTGCATTTCTAATTGCGCTAATGCCACCTACAGGTAGTACCGTTACGCCCCCAAACCGACTAACCGCCGCTTCCCAATCAGGACTATTTTTATCTACCTGCATTGTCATCCTCACTACTGGCGGTGAAGATAGAACTTGAGAGAGCTTAATATTTCCCACCCCAAATCGATTTACCTTAGTATTAGTCGCCGCTAGGGGAGATAAAGCGGCCCCTCTCAAGTCAATATCGATCGCTCGGCGATCGCGAGTGCGGTTAATATTAATGCTAGGAGTGCCACCGCCACGAGTGCGAACAAATAAACCATCAGCAGTCACTTGAATATTGTGAACTTGCACAGTAGCTGTAGAATTAACTGCTCCTCTGCCAAAAGCCGAATTTTTAGTTGGCTGTTCGTTGGTAGGAACAACTGTAAAGATTTTTCTGGGGTTTGAACTACTCGTAACCGATGGAGGCAAGGGTAGAGAGCGGCGATTGAGGGATGGAGCTACTGCTGCTTTTTGCGGTTTGGGCAATTGTACCGTCCACTGGCTAGGTGTAATACCGCGAACTTTAACTTGATTGGGGTCTAATTTGTAGCCAGGACTTAATTCAATGGCTATTCGAGTTGTGCGCTCGTCGAATTGACCAACCCGGACGCTGCGAACTGCACCCTTGTATTCTTGCTTGACTGTAGATCGTTGTAAAGTTGTCCCTGGCAGATCGATTACCAAGCGAGTTGGGTTGAAAATTAGCTGCGCTTTAGGTTGCACTCCGCCATCAGTGCTAAAGTGCAGCCGATTTTGGTTGACATCAAACCGCCACGAGCGTAGCTTTGCCGCCTCTGCTGAAGTGGACAGGACAAAAACACTTAAAATACTGGGTAGTAGCCAGTGAAATCTCACAATCTTTTCTCCTAATTCTCGTTGGTTCTAGCCATTTACGCTTTGTCAAACCTTGACTATTGGCTATGTTTTTACATCACCATTTGCTGCAATTTTGGGTTAGATGCTGATGATTGAGTATAGCTGAGTATCTGTAGTAATTATCGGCACAGCAAGTCTTAGTTAGGTTTTAAATTGGTAGTTGACAACTTATTTCTGAGCGATCGCCTTTCAAGTACATCTTACGAGTTTCGGTTTTGAGTGCTGAGGCGATCGCCAGCTACTAACCCTTAAAACCGTTGATATTCATTGCAGTAAACTAAGCGGACGCAAACTAAGCTTCGCTTGTTTCCTAAAAACATTACCAATTTACTCGATTTTGGAACCAAAAATTTCCGTAGTAGGATTGGGAAGTGCTTTTAAGTTAGAAGTAGACTCATCTAAAGGATTGGAGGGGAAAACTACTCTTAACAACGGTGGCGCTAAAAAAGTAGTTAAAATTACCATCATAATAATTGCTGCTTCTAAAGGCTTAGAGAGCGCGCCACTAGCCGAACCCACCCCAGCAAATACTAGCCCTACTTCACCTCTAGGAATCATCCCTACACCGATGGCTAAACGATTAATTTGCGGTTGACCAAATACAGCTAAACCCGTGACTACTTTACCAGCAATGGCGATCGCAATTAAAAAACTCGCAATAATCAAACCCTCTCTGTTGCTGGGTTCAAAGGGATTAAGAACGCTTAAATCAGTTTTAGCGCCTACACTAACAAAGAAAATCGGCACTAACAAGTCGGCAATCGGACGTACTTGCTCATCGAGTTCTTTACGCTCATCGGTTTCATCTAGCACTAGCCCTGCCGCAAAAGCGCCTAAAATTGCTTCTAAATGGATTGCTGCCGCCAAATAAGCTAGCAAAAAAGCAAAAATAAAGGCAGGTATAGTTAATTTACCGCGAGTTTTGAGCCGTTCCGCGATCGCCACAAAAGACTTATTAAATACTTTTCCCAGCAAGATCGCACCGAGCAAGAAACACGTAGCGCTAATTATCAAATAAATGACATTACTAACATCTATTTCACCAGTTTTTGCTAAACTAGCTACCACCGCTAAAACGATGATACCGAGTACATCGTCAATTACCGCCGCTCCTAAAATAATTTGACCTTCAGTAGAACTCAGCTTGCCTAATTCTGATAATACTTTTGATGTAATGCCAATACTTGTAGCCGTTAAAGCGGCTCCCGCAAAAATTGCTGGTATGGCTGGTACGTGAAATAAAGTCATTAGCCCGATAGTTCCCGCCGCAAACGGAACAATTACGCCCACAAATGCTACTACTACCGCTTGATAACCAACAGCTAACAGTTCATTTAAATTAGATTCCAAGCCAATTTCAAATAACAGAATTATTACCCCTAATTCTGCCAAAACTGAAATAACTTCACTTTGCCCTCTAAAAGTGGCAGCTACTGCGCTTGGCTCTAAGCCTGCGGTAGTTTGCAGCAAGGTGATAATCAGCGAATTAGAACTATCGCCGCCGCCTTCAGAAAACACCAAGATATCCAAAGCTGAAACACCGATGACAACGCCGCCAACTAATTCTCCGAGGACTGGTGGTAAGCCAAAGCGATTGGATAGTTCGCCACCAATTTTGCTTGCTAGGTACACAGCAACCAAACTTAGCAATACTCCAGCAAGGATGAGCGGGCTACTTTCCGGTTCTGTAGTAGTTGTAAGTAAAATCGTCTTGCTCCAAGTGGGAACAAGCGTTAGTAGTGGCAAGTCAAACCCAGTAATTGCTTCTATTATTTCCATTAGCTGTCTAAAAATCGTCTTTTTTACTGTACAAGAAGATTGCAAGTAAGCCACAGCATCAATGTCTGTGGTGCTAGGAGTTTTTTTGTAGCGAACGCACTTTATTGAAGCAATATCTAAAATAATTGAGCATATTTTGCCACAACACAATCCATGAAACTGAAGTTGATAAATGACTCGCCTATACAGGTAGGCATTAAGAAAAATTTACGCCAATATTTTGTAGTGCTGTTTTTAGCTTTCGGTTTATTAGGCGTAACTACAATTAGTTCCTTAGCTCAAGACCGAGGACAGATACAAAATATGTTAATGCGGACTTTAACTGTTAGCGGTCGCGGCACTGAGTCAATTCCCACGACTTTATCAGAGGTACGTTTGGGCGTAGAAGTTCAAGGAAAAACTGCCTCAGTTGCCCAACAGGAAGCAGCTAAACGTTCTAACGCGGTGGTAACCTTACTCAAACCTCGACAACAAGTCAATAAGTTAGAAACTACAGGTATCAGCCTCAATCCGATTTATAGCTACAACAACAATACGCAAACACTGACAGGTTATACTGCTACCAATACCGTAAGCTTTCAAATTGCTACTGAAAGCATTGGCAATTTATTAGACGAATCGGTAAGAGTAGGAGCAACTAGAATTGAAGGGATTAGGTTTATTGCCACTGATAGCGCCATTTCTGCCGCCGAACAGCAAGCCTTAAAAAAAGCTACTCAAAACGCTCAACAGCAAGCTAATTCTGTTTTAGGTGCGCTTAATTTTACTGCTAAAGAAATTGTCAGCATTCAAATTAATAATGCCGCCCCCCCGCAACCCCAACCTTTAGTTCAGTACGAAACTGCTAATCGTACTACTGATGCTAAAGCTGCATCCCCCGTCATCGGAGGCGAACAAAAGGTTGAAGCCTCAGTAACTTTACAAATTAGTTATTAAAAATCAAGGCAGAAAACCAAGATTTTCTGCCTTGATTTTACATTCCGCTACCACCGCCAAAAGCATTAGCTTCGTCTTCGCGTTTAGAGCCTAATAGTTCTAGTCTTTCTACTAAAATAACTGGTGAAGAGCGATTAGTTCCCGTAGCGCGATCGCTCCAAGTGTCAAATTTTAAAGCCCCTTTCACGCCAATTTGTTTACCTTTACGGACGTAGTTAGCTGCAACTTCGGCGGTTTTATCCCACATCTCTAAGGTAAACCAGTCTGGTTCCTCGCTGTTACGCGATTGACGATTGACGGCTAGAGTCAACTTACACACTACTTTACCACTCGTTAAATATTTAACATCTGGATCTTTGCCAACGCGCCCTACCAGATGTACAACGTTAAGACTCATATTTATTTACAGTACAGGTGTACTCTACAATCGTGCCGCTAATTGCCAAAAATTGCAAATCTAACTCCAAGCAATTTAAAAATAAACGGGTATTTTTTTATTCTCCTTAATTAAAAAAATGATTTTTATGATGGACTTTGCTCTAAAAATTCTTAGTAATTGCTACTTTCTACGCATTCAATAAAAACCCCTCTAACAAACTATTGTTAGAGGGGTTTTCTTAAACAGACTAATTTAAACCATACCGCCAGCAGCTTGAAACCGAGCGCGGGCGCGTTTATAGGCTTGATTTGCTTGAATCTGCTCTTGGCGACTAGCACTTGCCAATTGATTCAACTTAGCTTCTGCCTGAGTATAAGCAGTCCGGGCTGTTTCTAAATTAATGGTATCGCCGCGTTCTGCGCCGTTAACGAGAATTGTGACTTCATTATTTTCAACTTCAGCAAAACCACCCATTAAAGCGATCGCAATCCATTCGCGATTTTGATTGGGACGGACGCGCATCACTGCGGTATCTAAGGCCGTTAAAAGCGGTGCGTGTCCGCTCAAAATACCTACTTGACCAGTGGTACTAGGCAATATTACTTCTTCAGCCGTAGCGTCCCAGACAGTCTTATCTGGAGCAACTACACGAACAGTTAATGTCATAGGAAATAAGTTGTTGTAAGGGAGACAAAAAAAGGGAGCTAAGGAAGATTGATATCTTCCTTAGCTGTTACCTTTAGCCTTTAAGTTTTTCAGCTTTGGCGATCGCTTCGTCGATGCTACCGACCATGTAAAATGCTTGCTCTGGTAGACTGTCTAGTTGACCGGATAGAATCATCTCAAAGCCTTTAATTGTGTCTTCTAGCTTCACGTACTTGCCAGGAGAACCTGTAAATACTTCAGCTACAAAGAAGGGTTGAGATAAGAAACGCTCAATGCGACGTGCTCTAGCTACTGTTAGGCGATCGTCTTCTGATAGTTCATCTAAACCCAAAATTGCAATAATATCTTGCAATTCCTTATAACGCTGCAAAGTCGATTGAACTTTACGCGCCATATTGTAATGCTTTTCACCAACTACACTAGCTTGCAACATGGTAGAAGTTGAATCTAGAGGATCTACGGCGGGGTAGATACCTTTTGAAGCCAAACCGCGAGATAGTACCGTTGTTCCGTCCAAGTGAGCAAAGGTCGTAGCTGGAGCGGGGTCGGTTAAGTCGTCGGCAGGAACGTATACAGCTTGAATTGAAGTAATCGAACCTTCAGTCGTAGAGGTAATTCGCTCTTGCAAATCACCCATATCTTTAGCCAACGTTGGCTGGTATCCTACCGCCGAAGGCATACGACCGAGTAGCGCCGATACTTCTGAACCTGCTTGTACGAACCGGAAGATGTTATCAATAAATAGCAATACGTCTTGCTTATTTACATCGCGGAAGTATTCAGCCATTGTTAGACCAGTCAAACCAACTCGCATTCTTGCTCCGGGTGGTTCGTTCATTTGACCGTAAACTAGGGCAATTTTTGACTCGCCAATATTTTCTTCATTAATAACCCCGGATTCTTTCATCTCGTTGTAGAGGTCATTGCCTTCGCGGGTACGTTCGCCTACACCAGCAAATACCGACACGCCACCGTGATTAATAGCGATGTTGTTGATTAATTCCATCATGATGACAGTTTTACCAACACCCGCACCGCCAAATAGACCAATTTTGCCACCGCGACGATAGGGCGCTAATAAGTCTAGTACCTTAATTCCGGTTTCAAAAACTGAAGGCTTAGTTTCTAAATCTGTAAACTTTGGTGCTGGGCGGTGAATGGGGAAAGTATCTTCATTATTAACTGGGCCCATATTATCTACAGGTTCGCCCAAAACGTTGAAAATTCTTCCTAAAGTAGCCGCACCAACGGGTACAGTAATCGCTGCTCCGGTATCTGTTACTTCCATACCGCGAACTAAGCCATCGGTGGTACTCATAGAAACCGCCCGGACTTGGGTATCGCCTAGAAGTTGCTGTACTTCGCAGGTAACAGCAACTTCTTGTCCAGCTTCGTTTCTGCCTTTGATAGTTAAGGCATTGTAAATCTGTGGCATTTGACCGTTAGGAAACTTTACATCCACAACGGGACCGATGATTTGGGTAATGTAGCCGATGTTTGCTTTTTCTGCTGTAGTGACCATGCTTTCGCCTATTGATTAATTTAGCTGTTTCGGCGTTGAAAAATTAAAATTGCCATCGCTTACGATTATCACCCAAATGGTAACGATTTTTATAGTTATTCTTGGGCGACGTATCTTCATTTTTTCCTGCAAAATCTAACTACTGCCCCTTACTACAAAATTAACAGCACGATATACTCCAAAATAAGATATAGAAGCTTTTTTGAAATTTCCAGAGAAACGGATCTATGACATCTTATGCTACCTCCTCAGCTAAAGCTGAAATGAGCGAACTTAGGCGATTGAAGACAATTATGCCGCCAGAATTGCAAAGCTGGGTGAGCGTTGAAGGTACGACCGAAGTAAATCCTCCGCTAATCCGTTCTGAAGAAGTTGGTAGCGACCAAGTAGAAATTCAAATTGACTTGGTAAAATGGGATGCTTTGGCAATGGATCAGCGCAACTTATTGTTTTGGCACGAAGTCGCCCGCGTCCAAAACGACACTATCCCTAAAGATGGCTGGGAAATGGCAGCCCTAGCCATTGGTTTAGGCGGTGCGGTGGGCGAATTGTGGGTACAAGATATATTATTGCTACTATTGGCGTTGACCCTGTGCGGAGTTTCTGGTTATCGCTTGTACGTGAAAAATAACGGCGAAAAGCAGCTAAAAGTAATGACCGATGCCGATGAAAAAGCGATCGCACTTGCTACTCGTTTTGGTTATACTCTCCCCAATGCTTACAAAAGCCTTGGTAGTGCTTTAAAAACTCTTATCGATCAAACTTCTAGTAAAAGTCAACGCACTAAGTACGAGCGACGCTTGCAGGCGTTGAAACGCAGTGCTAATAAAGCCAAAGCCAAAGTTCAATCTGCTCAGGTAGAGGAGATTTAAGCACGATTTATAAAGCAAAGCGAGGCTAAAGTTTAGTTGGCTTTTCCCATCAAGGTAAATGCAGAAATCTTGAGCGTGGTGGAAAGCCAACTAAGATTTCACTTTTACCCATAATGCGATCGCTTTACTTCTTGAAGCAACTATCAAGTTGCGATGGGTGAAGTGCGATCGCGTTTAATAATTACTACTACTTAGTAGCAGAAAAAGCTTTTATGAGTATTATTCATATTCGTCAAATAGAAACAAGGCTGAGATCATTGTTTACTGACTTGATTGACCTGAATGACTACACAGGTAAGTCACAAACTGAACAAAATTCTATTTTTTTAACTCGCGCTCTTGCTGCATTTTCAATTTTGGCTACTGCTGGTATAAGACCTGACCAAGCTGCATCGACTATAACTGACGGGTATCATGATGGTGGCATTGACGCGATCTATTTTGACGATCGCGAGAAGATTCTTTTTCTGGCTCAATCTAAGTGGCGACACGATGGCACAGGTGGCATTAAACAAGAGGAATCTCTAAAATTTATTAACGGTGTTAAGGCTCTTATTAATGCAAAGTTTGATTGCTTCAATGACAAAATCAAAAACCGTGAAACCGAGATTATTGATGCGTTGAGCTTTGCAAATACTAGAGTAGTTCTTTTACTTGCTTACACTGGGCAAGCAACACTATCCGAGGATGTGCGACGTGATTTCGATAACTTTTTAAAAGAAATGAACGATCCTTCAGAAGTTGTGGAGCTAAAAGTTTTTCAGCAAGGAGACTTACATAAAATCGTTGCTAGTGGCAATTTAGGATTGCCAATTAATTTCGATGTTGTTTTAAAAGATTGGGGGCAAGTTAGAGAACCATATTCTGCATACTATGGTCTTGTATCGGCAACCGAAGTTGCTAATTGGTGGAATAATCATTATCCAAAACTATTCACGCCTAATATCCGCTCATTTCTTGGCGAAACCGAAATTAATCAGAGTATTGTTGAAACCTTGTTGTCAGAACCGGAAAAGTTCTGGTATTTCAATAATGGCATAACGGCACTATGCGGTAAGATTCAAAAGAAACTATTGGGAGGTAGTAATCATGACAGTGGTGTGTTTGAATGCTTTGACGTAAGTATTGTAAATGGGGCACAGACTGTAGGAGCTATTGCAATCGCTAATACCAATTCTTTATAAAGCTGCGCCAAACAAAGCTTCAAGAATGAAATCATAAGAAGTGAGAGAAGCAATCGTTTCTGGTGTAATTGTTTCTAGCACCTGGGTTAACTTCTGTTGTAATTGAG
>JAHHGY010000063.1 GCA_019359635.1 Chroococcus sp. CMT-3BRIN-NPC107 | reverse complement strand
CAGCAGTGGTACTTAGTTTAAGAACTTTGGTTTTAACTACGACTCGTTGGAGTCAATTCTGGAATAAACTCAACCAATATGGTTTTCCTATCTCTTTATAGCTATATCATATCGAGGTCGCGCCCTTTGCAACTATTAAATGCTTTCCAAAGCACCAAATTACCAGTAATTACTTTACCGATTCCGCTTAAAGGTTTATTTACCCCAGATGTTTTACGCAGCGATCACGCACCTTTTTGGTATCGAGGAATTGGGGCAGTTTTGGTTACAGATACGGCAAATTTGCGATCGCCTCACTATCAATACGGTTCGGATAACTAAAAACTGAGACTTGTCAGATGCTGAAAGGCTACTATTCTCGTGGTTTTGTCCAGAACATTGGCAATTACAAACCTTAACCGAACAGTATTGGCCTCACTATCACCAATCCAGCGACACGGTAGCAAATATCGATCGAGCTTTCTTTACAGGTGCGGCGCAAGTTGTGGTTAATGCGATTCATCGATTATTGGTGATAGGTAATGGGTAATGGGGAAGAAAGTTACAGCGCCAAACATAATTGGCGGAAATGGTCGCCTCTTTGCTCAAAGTTTTGGTATTGGTCGAAACTCGCACAAGCAGGAGATAGTAAAACTACAGAAGCGCTGTATTGTGGTGCTAATTGAACCGCTTTAGTTACTGCTTTATCCATTGTTTCTACAATTTGATAATGAGTGTAACCCGCTTGCTGCAAACGTTCGGCAAATTGCTCGGCGGCGTTCCCAATTAATAACACCACCGCCGCCTTAGTTTGAATTGCTTTTATCCAGCTACTATCATCACCCGCTTTAGCTTCGCCACCAGCAATTAAAATCGCTTTACCATTAATGGCAGATAATCCCACTTCCGCCGCATCGTAATTAGTGGCTTTGCTGTCGTTGATAAAGTCTATACCTTGCCAAGTACAAATGAGTTCTAAGCGATGAGGAACTCCAGGAAAATTAGTTATGGCTGATGAAATCGCACTATTATCAATCCCCGCAAATTTCGCTGCTGCTACAGCCATCAATAGGTTTTGCCAGTTATGTTTCCCCACCATCCGCAAAGCCGATACTTCAACAATTTGTTCGCCGCCAAATACTACCCAGCCAGCTTCTATATAAGCGCCAAACTTTGGATTTGCGATCGCATAATCCTTACCTCTAACACTCGTCCAACACGCTGAGGGATGCCAAAAACTAGCCCCTAAATTGCTTAAATACTCATCATCGCCATTCAAAATTTGTTGTTTGGACTGCTTGAGTAAACGAGCTTTAATATCAAAATAGTTTTCTAAAGTTTGGTGACGGCTGAGATGATCGGGTGTAAAAGTCGTCCAAACTCCGATTTTTGGCGCAATACTCGCCGATGACTCGATTTGATAGCTACTAAGTTCTGCTATTACCCAATCGGGAGGAGTACCATTATTTCTTGCTTCTAGCGCTAGTTCGCAAGCCGCGTAGCCAATATTTCCGCAAGCTGGAGCGTCAAAACCCGCCGCTTGAAATATAGCCGCGATTAGTGCTGTAGTGGTAGTTTTGCCATTTGTCCCCGTAATTCCCACCCAAGATGAGGAATTTAAAACCCGCCACGCTAGTTCCATCTCGCCAATGGTTTCAATTGACAATTCTCGCGCTGCAACTAAAATCGGGGCATCCCAAGGTACGCCAGGACTAACCACAATGATTTTTGGTAAGTCCCCGTCCTCTAGATTTAAGGAATAATTCAGCTTAACGGTTATACCTTCGGCGGCTAATTCTTCCTGCTGTTTTTGCAGAGTTTCATTAATAGCGCGATCGCTGATTACAACATTCCAACCATCACCCTTTAACAACCTTGCGGCTGCAACCCCTGACTTTCCAAGTCCAATTATATGAGCGGTTTTCATTTTTCTATCCTTTAACGATCGCTCCAAAATCTCCTAAAACACGGGCGTGATTTCTCAACAAACCTAACAAATTCAAGCGATTTTGTTTCACTTCTGGGTCATTATCCATCACAAGTACGCTATCTTCGCCATCAAAAAACTTACTGACTGTTGGCGCAATTTCACCAATGGCTTCAACTAATTGCTGATAATTGCGAGTACTTTTCGCTGCTTGAGTTTGGGGAACTAATTGCACTAAACCCTCATAAAAAGCTCTTTCTGACGACTTTTGAAATAATGCTGGATTTACTACACCTTCGGGGTTTAGTTGGGTTGTATCTAAATTACCTTGTACCGCTAAACGAGTAGAACGATTGACAGTTTCGTAGATTTTCTCTAAGGTGCGATTATTGCGGATAGTTTGTAAGAATATGGCGCGATCGCGTACATCCAATAAATCTGTCAATGCGCGTAAATTATATTCCGCGTCTTGTTCGCTACAAGCTGCATTGACCAAATCGTATTCAATACCGCGCTCATCAAGTAATTGGTTGCGGATTCTTTGGATAAAAAACTCTTGCAACTGTACCTTAGTTTCTTTGCTGGTGATTTGTTCTAGTAAAGCATCTAAGTTAATTGGTAAGTCTGCCATCCAAATGATATTAATTATTGCATTGGCTGCACGACGCAAAGCAAAAGGATCGGAGGAACCTGTTGGCAACATCCTAAGCCCGAAGATACTAATCAAAGTATCTAACCTATCTGCTATTCCCACAACTTGACCAGCTAAAGATTGTGGCATTATATCTCCGGCGTTTCTAGGTAAATAATGTTCTTCAATAGCAGTAGCGACAGCTTGAGATTCTCCACTTGCTAAAGCGTATTTTTGTCCCATCATTCCCTGCAACTCAGGAAATTCATAAACCATTTGCGTAACTAAATCGGCTTTACACAACAAAGCGGCGCGTTCAATTTCTCGACTTTCGGGTGCGTTTAATTGCTGGTTAATAAGCTGAGTAATCTTAACTATCCGCTCTACTTTATCTCTCACCGATCCTAAATCTTCTTGAAACGTCACCTTTTCCAGCTTTGGTAAATAGCTTTCTAAAGGCTTTGCTAAATCGGCATTATAGAAAAACTGACCATCAGCTAAGCGAGCGCGAATAACTCTTTCATTTCCCGCCGCGATAATGTCGCTTTTAAGCGGATCGCCATTAGAAACAGTAATGAAATAAGGTAATAAAGTATCAACAGATTGGGTATTATTGGCACGAGAGCGATCGCTCACTCCTGGCAAATTTCCGCTAACAGCCTTAAATACTGGGAAGTAGCGCTGATGAGTTACCATCACCGTTGTAATTACTTCCGGTGGTAAAAGTAAAAATTCTTCATCAAACTTTCCCACAACGGCGGAAGACCATTCGACTAAATTTGTAACTTCTGCTAATAATTCGAGATAATTAGCCAAGTTTCCGCCCAAATTTCGCGCCGCCGACTCCACTTGCTCTTGGATTTTAGTTGTACGTTCTTTTTCATCTACATCAACAAAAGCCGATCGCAAACTACTAACATAATCACTAGCATGGTCAAGAGTTACAGGCTGGGGATGTAAAACGCGATGACCGGAGGTAATGCGATCGCTTACTATAGTTTCCGAGCCATTAACTAATTGAACTAGCAATACTTTGTCATCAAGCAAAGCAACCAATCTTTCAATCCGGCGGGGAAACCTCAAGTCGCCATCTCCCCAACGCATAAACCTTTTACCTTCTAGCTGTAATATCCACCCTGTAGCAATTTCTCTCAATATTTCCGCCGTTTCTCGTCCGGGGATAGTTTGACGAATAAAGACAAAATCACCCTTATCTGTGGAACGAATTTCCAATTCATCTACTTCTACACCCTGCTTTTTCGCAAAACCTACGGCGGCTTGGGTTGGTTTACCATCCTTAAAAGCAGCCCCTGAGGGTGGCCCTTTTACTTCACTTTCTCTATCTGGCTGCTTAGTTGGCAAACCTGTAATTAATACCGCCAACCTTCTTGGAGTAGCGTAAACTTCCACTGATTGAGTCGTAAGACTATTTTGGGTTAAACTTTGGGGAATAAGTACGCGCCACTGCTGTAACGCATCCGCAACAAAGCTTGCAGGCAATTCTTCCGTACCAACTTCTAATAAAAAATCAGACATATTATAAAGTGTAATAACTAATTAAAATAGTTTACCCGTAATAGCAGACGTGCCGGAGGTTATTTAACTCCAGTCTTCATCTTCGCCCTTATTAGCCTTACCTTTATACAGTGGTTTATCCGCATGAATTTGACGAGTTTTAGCAAACAATTCGGTTTCCGTAATTTCCCAATTTTGCAATACTACGTCTAAATCCCTTTGAATATCTCTAGCGCCAGGAAAGCCATTGTATCGAATCCGCAGCCTGGCAAGCTCCGCTAGATTGTAATCGGTAGGCGATGATACTAATAGATTGTCAACGATAATGCGATCGCGCCGATGTAAAGGATGTTGCCTGTCTTGATTTTCTGTTTCTGACATAGAAAGAAATATATAGTTAGCAATTTTTGGTTCGTGGTTTGTACTAGGCTGATAATTGGTAGATTATGCTTGTTGCATACAGGGCGATCGTTGCAAAGTGTCAACACTAAACTAAAGTCAATAGCGTTGTGCTAGTGTCAATTTTTAGAGCAACCTGTTTGTTTGAGCAGCTAACCAAAGTTTAAACCTTTAGCAAGGGAATGGTTTTTTGCTTCTCTCGTAAAGATTTTTCGCTCTCTTGGAAAACTCTGTAGAGGGAAAACCTCAAGAGCAGATTTTTCGCCCTTTCAACTCTTGGTAGCAGTATGTCTGACCTTCCTTTCACTTTAGATCAGTTACGCATTCTCAAAGCGATCGCTGCGGAAGGAAGCTTTAAGCGTGCCGCAGATAGTTTATACGTTTCTCAACCCGCCGTCAGCCTCCAAGTTCAAAACTTAGAAAGGCAATTAGATGTACCTTTATTCGATCGCGGTGGACGACGCGCTCAATTAACCGAAGCTGGTTATCTTTTACTTAGTTATGGCGAAAAAATCTTGACTTTGTGTCAAGAAACTTGTCGCGCCATTGAAGACTTACAAAATCTCCAAGGCGGAACTTTAATTGTCGGCGCATCCCAAACCACCGGGACTTATCTATTACCGCAAATGATTGGCTTATTTCGGCAAAAGTATCCCGATGTAGCTGTTCAGTTACACGTCCACTCTACTCGCCGTACGGCTTGGAGTGTCGCCAATGGACAGGTGGATTTAGCAATTATTGGCGGCGAAGTTCCTAGCGAACTGCAAGAATCTCTAGAGATTGTTCCTTATGCGGAAGATGAATTAGCACTAATTTTACCCATATTTCATCCCTTTGCTAAACTCCACACAATTCAAAGAGACGATTTGTACAAGCTACAATTTATTGCTCTCGATTCCCAATCCACCATTCGTAAAGTTATCGATCAAGTATTGACTCGCTGTGAAATTGATACCCGCCGCTTGAAAGTAGAAATGGAACTTAATTCCATTGAAGCAATTAAAAACGCCGTACAGTCAGGGTTAGGGGCGGCTTTTGTCTCCTTAAGCGCGATCGCCAAAGAATTGCAAATGAATGTTCTGCACTGCGCGCCGATTGAGGGAGTTGTAGTTAAACGGACGCTATGGCTAATTTTTAACCCCAATCGTTACCGCTCAAAAGCGGCGGAAGCATTTAGTAAAGAAGTTTTACCCCAATTTGCTACCCCAGGATGGAATCAAGAGGTTTTGTCTGTTCAACCATTAATTACTCAAATTGAAGAAATAAGCGATCGCCCAATTCCCACTTCACCCCAAGCTTAGAGAATAAATATTTAGCTAAAAGTTAATCTGCATAAGTTATAAACAAAGAACTTGCTCATTGCTACCGCCAAACTAATAAATATTTATGGAAGTCTATTGCACTCGTTCAAGTTGTCCCCGTCCGCAAAATAATTTTGCCGATTTAGATGATGGAGCAACCTTAAAAACGACGCAGCAAAAGTTCTGTACTACTTGCGGAATGCCATTAATTTTAGTAGGGCGCTATTTACCAACAAAATTGCTGGGACGCGGGGGATTTGGCGCGGCATTTTTGGCACGCGATCGCTATACTCCAGGTTTTCGCAAGTGTGTAGTTAAGCAATTTAAGCCTGCTCTGGGTCTAACTCCAGAGCAATTAGAAATCGCCCAACAACTATTTGAACGCGAAGCAGAGGTTTTGGAACAAATCGGTAATCAAAATAACCAAATTCCAGATTTGTTCGCTTTTTTCGAGCTAACTGTTCCCAGTCTTCAACCTTCAAAACAAGAACAGTTTTTTTATTTAGTTCAAGAATTTATTGATGGCAAAAACCTAGAAGAAGAATTGCTTGAAAAAGGCAAGTTTTCCGAAGCTGAAGTTATGGAGGTACTTTTAGAAGTTCTTAAAGTTTTAAAGTTTGTCCACGAAAGCGGCTCAATTCATCGAGATATTAAGCCTTCAAATATTATGCGTCACAAAAACGGACGCTTGTACTTATTAGATTTTGGCGCAGTCAAGCAAGTAGCCAGCACTGCCACCAGTAGGGCCTCCACAGGCATTTATTCGATGGGTTTTGCACCTCCAGAACAAATGTCTGGCAAACAAGTTTATCCATCTACCGATTTGTATGCTTTAGCCGTTACTTGTGTAATGTTGCTCACGAGTAAAGAAGCAACCGAATTGTTTGATAGCTACAGCAATCAATGGAATTGGCAAAAAGAAGTAACCATTAGCCCTAATCTGATCGACGTACTCGATAAAATGCTACAGACTGCACCAAATCAGCGCTTTCAATCTGCCCAAGAAGCTCTTGATGCTCTGACTATTGCCCCTACTTTGCCCACCTCACTGCCTAGTGTTAGTACCCCTAGACCATCTGTAGCTAATATTCCGGTTCCCCCAACAGTTGCGCCTGCGCCCCCCGCTCCTAGTCCGGTGAGGCAACGCTCTACTCCACCATCTTTTTCTATTTGGGAATTACTAAGTCGTGGCGCTCTTACAGGGTTTGAAGGAGGTTTAATGGCGATCGCTCTAGCAAGTCTATTAGGTACAACTTTAATTACGACTGGAGGGTGGCTATTTTTATTAGTGGGATTAATTTTTCTTCAGTGGAAGCGCTGGATTGACCGCCGAGATTTATTAATTATTGGGGGTCTTACCTTAGCACTAATATTATTTTTGCCCGGATTGCACAAAATTGTTAGCAGCGTCCAAGGAATTGCAACTTGGCAAACGGTATTAATATTAGCGATAGTTGCAGCGTTGGGTGCGATCGCTTTTACAGCATTATTTCAATTGATTTACAAGTTGCTGGCTCGATTTATTCGCTAACAGTAGTTACGACTACCCATTTATGTCTGAAAGAAACGAAACTGCCATTTTGATCTTAGCTTTATTCACTACTCTAGGTTTGGTAGCTGGGGCGCTCTGGTGGTTTGGGCAAGGTGGGATTAAACTGACCGATTTAGATAAAAATCCAGTCGAACCTATCAACCTGCCTACTAGCGATACTTTCGCTCAAGTAACCGACATTCCTGCGGGTTTATTTAGTTATGGTGGTAGTACAACTTGGGCCCCCATTCGCGGCATAGTCGATCCAACCATTGAGATTGTCCATCCCCAGTTTCGACTGCGCTATACCGATCCTACCACTGGCTCTCCTGGTTCTGGAAGCGGTATCAAAATGCTATTAGATGGTCAGTTAGCTTTTGCTCAATCTTCTCGGTCAATTAACGATCAAGAGTTAAGCCGCGCCAAAGCTAGAAATTTGCAGCTTAAAGAGATACCTGTCGCCATTGATGGAATTGCGATCGCCGTTCATCCAAAGTTGAATATTTCTGGTCTAACTTTAGTCCAACTTCAAGAAATTTATACGGGCAAACTAACCAATTGGCAACAATTAGGAGGTATAGATTTACCAATTGTTCCCTACTCGCGCCAAATTAATGAGGGCGGTACAATTGAGTTTTTTGTCGAAAATATCTTAGCAGGGGCAGATTTTAGTAGCAATGTCCAGTTTATTACCACCACAACTCAAGCTTTAAGAGCCGTAGCTGCTAATCCCGGTGGCATTTATTATGCCTCAGCCCCCGAAGTTGTTAGCCAATGTACGGTAAAATCTTTACCCTTGGGTCGTAAACCCACAGAATTTGTCACCCCCTATCAAGAACCCTTTGTAGCTCTTTCACAATGTCCCAACCAGCGCAATCAACTTAATAGCGCCGCCTTTCAAAGTGGTGAGTATCCCATTACTCGCCGCTTATTCGTAATTGTTAAACAAGATGGATCGGTCGATCGGCAAGCCGGAGAAGCCTATGCTAGGTTACTTTTAACTGCCCAAGGTCAAGAATTGATTGCTAAAGCTGGATTCGTCAGCATTCGCTAAACTTTCTGATATTAGCATTGAATATAATTTTTCTCCTTTCTTAACTCCCAGGAATAAGTTTTTAAAATTACTACCCATTACCCAAAATAATTTATGTCTCAAAAAAATGAAACTCCCGTTTTGATCGTTGCCCTATTAATTACTGCGGGATTAATTGGTGGCGGATTCTGGTGGTTTACGCAGAAGTCTGGTATCAATTTAAGTCAGGTAATTAATAATAGTAGCCCCAGCCCCACTAACCACCAGCCATCTACCCCAGCACCATCCAACGACAATCAACCAGATTCTACTTTACCTACAAATAGCGATCGCAATTTTGCCTCCGTGCAAAATGTCCCTAGGGGTTTGTTTAACTATGGTGGTAGCACGTCTTGGGCCCCTATTCGTTTGAGTGTCGATTCAGCAATTCAAGCCGCGCGTCCGGAATTTCGTTTGCGGTACGTTACTCCCACAGGAGAAGCACCGGGTTCATCAACGGGGATCAGAATGCTGATTGAAGGCAAATTAGACTTTGCCCAATCCTCCCGCAGTCTTCGAGACGACGAACTAAGCCGCGCTGCTGCTAGAGGGTTTAAATTGCAACAAACTCCGATTGCCATTGATGGTTTAGCGGTGGCTGTCAACCCTAACTTAAATATTTCTGGATTGACTATAGATCAACTGCGCTCTATTTACACAGGTCAAGTAAACAATTGGCAGCAATTAGGCGGTGCTAATTTAGCAATTCAACCTTTCTCGCGCCCTATTAATGATGGTGGTACGGTGGAGCTTTTTGTTCAAGATGTTTTGGGGGGGCAAAAGTTTGCCGCTAATGTCCAATTTGTTGCTACGACTACTCAAGCGTTGCAGAGAATAGCCAGTAGCCCCGGCGGAATTTACTATGCCTCCGCCCCCGAAGTCGTCCCCCAATGTACGATTAAAGCCTTACCCCTGGGCCGCAAGGCTAACGAATTAGTTGCTCCCTACCGAGAACCTTTCGTGCCTTTGTCTCAATGCCCCAGCCAGCGCAATCAACTAAATACAGAGGCTTTTCAATCGGGAGCTTACCCAATTACGCGCAATTTATTTGCGATCGTCAAACAAAACGGTCAAAGAGAACAAATGGCAGGTGAAGCTTACGTAAATTTTATCCTTTCAAGTCAGGGGCAAGAATTAATTGGTCGAAGCGGATTTGTTCCAATTCGCTAACTTTAACGACGCACCAAATTTATCGAAGCGGCGGGCAGACAAATTAAGTTATCTCCTTGATTAATTAATAAACCTTTTTGACGCAGCTTACCCATTAAGCGAGTGACAGTAACGCGCGTAGAACCAATGGCGCTACCAATTTGAGCATGGGTAAGTGGAAAAGGTAGATAATAACCGCGTAAAGTTTCTGGGTCTTCTTCACTTACTGAAGCTTCGCCATATTCCTCAACTAATAATGTCAAGAAACCCAACAACCGATCGATCGTTCGTCTTTGACCTAAAGCACTAAGCCATAAAAGCTTGCGTTGGTGCTGGTAGCGAAAAGCATCTAACACTTCTCGCCGAAAATGAGGCCAGTTGTCTAGGTCGTGCCAATACATCCACACTACCGATGTTTGGTCTACGTGGGCGTAGCTTTGCAGTGTAAATGGAGATTGAGCAACAATTTCAAAGGGTTGACCCGCTCCTACAAAGCCTAAAAAAGCTTCTTCTGGGGTACGGTTGATCCGTCTTGACATCAACTGGCTTGCGGTCGTGCTAGGTTGGGCCGTGCCAACAAGTCGGACTGCACCGCGTTGGACTAAATACAGCAATCCAGGTCTAGCAGGAATTCGCTCATCTTTACTAAAACTACGGCATCGATAATGCTCGTTAGCCCAGTCGAGAATCCGTTGCCAAGTTAAAAAAGGTCGTGATGGCTCTGAAAAAGATGGGGATTGCATAATTTAAAGCAAATGGCAAAAAAGTGCGAGAAGTTATATAAATTGCAGTCATTGCCGATTTTCTGTAATGATAGGTCTATACAAATCAATCGGGCTACTTAAGCTGTCGAGCTAGATTATATTTACACATTTTTTTAGATACTCGTTGTTGTCTTTACTTATTGGTTAGTTAATTTTACTGATTGTAAAATTGTAGCCATTGTAATTCAATCTAGTTAAATAAAAATCAGCAATTAGGTATTAAAAAGTGTAATAGAAATATATGTCATAAGTTTATTGGCTGGCATCGGTAAAAAGTAAGGCGTTGATTATTTTCACAAACTTATTAATTATTTTTTTAGATTGAGTATAAAGTATTACTATAATTTGTTAGATTTTGCTCACCTGGCAATTAAGCAATTAGCTTTCAATAGATTACAAATGGCTGTAGAAAACTACTTTGGGCATAGTTTCCGGCAGCAAATTCCTTCTATTTCTTCATCCTACCAAGCTAAAGAGCGCTGTCAAATCGCGTATGGATCTAACGTAGCATTTATATTCAGTAAGTTTCTAAATACTTCTGCCTTAGAAGTAGCAAAATTATTTGCTACTTTTTACACTCAAACCGAATTACACCAAAAAGATTTTGCGATCGCCATAGTTCCGCCAGGAGTAGTGCAATTACAACTAACAGAACTTAAACTAGCATCTTGGCTGCAATGTTTACCATTATTACCTTTAATCTTAGCCAATGTGCCACTCCCACAACATATTAGTCCTTTGAAGAATAATTTGGTATTTGCAATTCAATACGCCTATGCTCGTTGCTATTCGTTAATTCAATTAGCTCAAAAAGAGAATTTGATTGTTTTAACAGAAATATCAGCTAATCAAATTAAGTCAATGTTTCCTAACTTAAGCACGCCGTCCCAAGAAGAGGGTATTTTAATTATTAATCATCCGCAGCTTTTGCCCTGGTTGAATTACAGGCAGCAATTGCAGTTTTGTCATCAAGCTGAATATGCTTTAATTATTCAACTTGTTAAGGTAGTAGACGAGCTTTGCTGTTCTCCACAATTAAATCTAAATGAATGGGCAAAAACCGCCTTAAATTTAAGTCGAGCTTTTGCAGATTTTCATAGTCACTGCCAAATTTTTGGTCAAACAAATGCCCAAACTCCTCAATTAGCTCAAGCTCGGTTAGGTTTAATATTAGCTACTTATGTTGTCTTAAAACTTTTGTTACAAGTTTTGGGAATTTTTGCCCCCCAAGAACTTTAATTATTAGCCTTTATTTCTAGGTTTTGTCTGTCTAAAGATAGAATTCCAAAAATATGCAGGTGACAAAGCGACCATATTTAGATATATTTAATCTTGTGTGAGGAGCGAACCAGCAAGAACACCGAGACGAAACACGGCAAGTCGTTGGTGTTCTTTCTGAAATCAATTGTTCCTGAGTAAGAATTTTTCAATGGCTACGGCGGCTCCATCTTGTTCAACACTAGGCGCTACCCACTTAGCAATAGCTTGGACATCGGCAGGCGCATTACCCATGGCTATGCCTAATCCTGCATACTCTAGCATTTCTACATCATTAAAGTTATCGCCAATAGTCATGACGTTAGCAGCATCTATTTTGAGTAATTCCTCTGCTAGGTAACGTACACCTGTACCTTTATTAGCAAGTGGATTTGTAGCTTCAAAAAATGTAGCCACAGATTTAGTTAGATATAGTTCGGCAGGGGTGTATTGTTGGCGCAAATTGCCTAGTAAGCGATCTATCACTTCTGTATCGTCACTTAAAGCCAAAACCTTTGTAGGCGCATCGCCAAGGACGCGGCGCAAATCTCCTACTGCTGTCGCTTCTATTCCCGATCTTTGAGCATAAATCTCTGTTTCTGGGGTAATTTCTCGGACGTACAAGCGATCGCTAATATAAAAGTGTACCGACAAAAGATTCCGCAATTGGGGTTGCTCGAAGTAATCCAAAAGTCCGTTAGCAGTGGCGGGAGAAACGCACCAATGGCGGTGGAGTTGTGTGGTATAGGGATCTTGAATCCAAGCACCCTGATAAGCTAATAAAGGCAGCGTAGAACCAATATCTTGATAAAAACGCAAAGCCGAACGGTACATTCTTCCCGTGGCGATCGCCACTTGTACGCCGCGATTTTGTGCCGCTTTGACGGCTTCTTTGACGCTAGGATTAATTGTATTTGATGATCCTGCGATCGTGCCATCAATATCTAGCACGAGCAATTTAATTTCTCTTGGCTCTATTTGTCTATGCTGATGAGCTACAGATATTTGCATAATTGCTTGCTAGTTTTTATTGCGGAAAAACTCGCTCTAGCTACTGTAGCTAGGGCGAGTTTTTGTTTAATTATTTGCTGTTTCTAGAATGTGAATGTAGTACGCAAGGTTCCTACATAGATTGTGTCGTTGGCATCGTTGTGTTCTGGGTTGAGAATTACCAATACACCAGGGGTAACAGCAATATTATCGTTGAGTTGTAGACGGTAAAGTGCTTCGATGTGGTAGGAAGTGTCTGGGTCTTCACCACCACCACCAGCAACACCAGCATTAGCTACAGTTAGATCGTTATCAGTAACCTTTGGTGGTTGACCGAAGATTAAACCAAGCTGGCTGCCTTCTCTACCAAAGTCCTGAATGGCTAGAGTAACTGCATAGTTGAAGGAAGTTGCGCTGTTGTCGCCAGCGCGGAACTGATCTTGTGCCTCTGTAAGACCAGCCCAGCCAGAAAGTGTAAACTTGTCACTAGCGCGGAAACTAGCTTGTACACCGTAGTGATTGGCAGTTGTAGGTACGTTACCGAAAGGTTGGTTAGCACGATTACTACCTGTACCATCAAATAAGCTTGTAGCGTCAGATCCAGGAACACCCCCCTGCGTCAGAGGATCCCCATTACCTTTATCGTAAGTCCGAGCGTAGGTCAAACCAATGTTGATTGCTTCGCTGGGTCGGAATGCAATTTGACCGAGAGCAGCAAAAGAACCGTCAAATAAGCCTGTACCGTCACTTGGATCTTCAGCATTATTTGCTATGTAACCTACCGATGCGCCAATTGGTCCATTGGGGTTGAATTGAAGTGTTATTCCCGCACCACTACCTACGCGATAAATGGGGTTAAAGCGACCAAAGCGGGAGATTGAACCGCGTCCGCTACTTTCAAAAGCTGGGTTGAAGGTATAGACGTTATCGTTAAATTCAGTATTAGCGAAGTCCACTTGCACTTGGATTCTTTCACCGATGGGGAAACGGTAGAAAAAGTCGTCTATTCGAAACTCGTTATTAGTATTCGTCTCAAACCCTAAGCGGGTCATGTCAGTACCAGTATCGAAGCTACTAATATTTGCAGCTTGCAAACGAGTCCTGAGTAAATCTCTACCAGTAAAACTGGTGTTGAAGTTCAGACGAGCGCGAGCGCTAAGGGTAGTATTGGTGCCTTCATCTAGGTTTCCGTCATCATCCTCATCATCTTCATCATCCTCCTCATCTTCATCGTTGTCATTATCTTGCCCATCAAAATCTTCTATAGCTCTGTCGTCACCAAAGGCATCAGAAACAGCCGCAACAACCTCTCCAGTTAATTTAGTTGTAGTGGAGAACTGGTTAGCTTCTAATTCCGCAGTCCGGGCTTCTACAGCGTCTACACGACCGCGCAAAGTGGCAAGTTCAGCAGAAAATTCTTCTTGCAAGCGCTGTAAAGTTGCGAGGTCTTCACGTCTTACTAGGTCTGCGGTGGCAGTGGCAATTAGTTCGTTAACGCGGTCTAAACAAGCATTTAAACCTGCGGCAAATTCATAACGAGTTAAAGCTCGGTTGCCGCGATAAGTACCGTCGGGATAACCAGCAATACAACCGTAACGTTCAACTAAAGACTGCAATGCTTGAAACGCCCAGTCGGTAGGTTGTACGTCCGATAGCTGAGAAACTGATGTTACTTGAGCTAGGTTGTCGTTAGCTGGAGTGTTTTGACTCACAACTACTGGCGCTGATTCGATAATTTGTTGAGTTGCAGCGCTAACGGGGGCAACTTCTGTTGTAGCTACGGGAGCGTTTAATGCTACTTGGCTTGTGGCTACACTGGGAGCTGGGGCTAAATCTGCGGCAGATACTTCCGCAGCTTGAGCGCGACTAGCTACAAGTAGGGTAGCTCCTAATAATACTGGGCTTAGTTTAAGCGCGTTCCAAAAAACTTTCGACATATATTTTTCTCTCTCACACCGTAAATAGATATAGTAAATTGCGTTCTGGCAGATTTGCTACTTCGTTCGATCCTCAACCACAATTATACAAATTTTTTGTCTAATTGTGTCAATACAAAGATATACATTTTCAAGGCTTCATCTAAAGTTTATTTTTTGGTTATTTACCAAAGGAATAATTAATTGTCTTTGATGTCGCAGCAGTATACCTTCCTCCTCAAATTGCTGTAACATCCTAGTTACAGACACTCTTGTTGTATTAATAACTTCAGCTATTTCCTGATGAGTTATTGTGATATCTATTAATTGTCCTCTATCAACTTCACGACCAAATTTTTGACATAGCCAGTTTAAAAATTGCCACAATCTTAGCGAGACAGGTTTGCGATGGACAATGCTTAAAAGCTCCTCAGTTTGCTGAATGTGGGAAAGCATAGCTTCTAAAGCTTCATCCCAAATTTTAATCGGCAGAAGACTTGTTTCTACACTTGTTAAACACTCTATTTGGTAGGGTATAACCCGCGATAGAGAATGACCGACAATATCTCCTTTCCCCCAATATCCTAGAGCGATTAGCGTACCTTGTTCGCTCCAAGTGTAAGTACGAACTGCTCCACGGTCGATTCTCCATAAAATATCTTGACGTGGTGGGATCATCTCGCGGCGACTAAATATTCGCTGCGCGAGCATAGAGGGCAAAGTGGGATTTAAAGCAGAAATTGTCATAGGTTAAAGCCGCAATTTATATATCTACCTTAATGATGAAAAAATTTTAAATGTCAACTTACAACAAGTAATGTATGGCTCTAGAAAATCAGGCGATCGCGCTTTTCATGGCTAACCCAATATTCTTTAATCGTTATTGGTTTTTCGGTGCTGCTCAGGAAAAGAAGATTATGTAAGTTAATGATTAGTGAAATTCTAAAGCAGAAAGTTTAAGAATAGGTAAGCTTTTATTAAAGGTTTGTACTTTAGCCTCGTTGCCCGGTAACTATATACGCCACTCTTTGTCCGATATTAGTAGCATGATCTGCCATTCGCTCTATATGGCGAATAACTAATACTAATAGTAAAATTGGCTCAATAACTCCTTTGATATCGCGTTCGTTGGCTAAGGTTTGGTAAAGTGTTTTGTAGGCAGTATCGACCACATCATCTAACCGCTTGACCGATCGCCCGGCTTGAACGTCTAAGTCTGCTAAGGCTACTAAACTTGTGGCTAACATTGCTTGGGCGTGATGAGACATGATTTCGATTTGCGGGAGGCAGCTATGGGGGGGATAAGGAAAAATTTTCAAGGCAATTTCACCTAAATCTTCGGCATAATCGCCAATTCGTTCTAAATCTCGAACTAACTGCATAAAAGCACTTAAAAGGCGCAAATCTTGAGCTACAGGGCTTTCTAATGCTAGTAGGGTAACGCATTCTAACTCAATTTGGCGATAAAACTGATCGATTTGTTTATCAAGCAAAGGAAGTTGTTCTGCAGCCGTTAAATTGCGAGCAAATAAAGCTTGGTGACTCAAACGAAAGGAGTTTTCGACTAAAGCTCCCATCCGTAGAATATCGCGTTCTAAACGCCGGATGCGGCGTTGAAAGTGGGATCGTTCAAAATTACTATCGGAAACGGCATTATTCACTGTCGGCTTTTGGTTACAACCAGCTACAGGACTCTTTGTTTAATATAGTTCTAGTTACTCAAGTTCGGGATAACTGCGGGTAATTCTACTTGCAGCCAAGCGCCGCCAGTATCGGGGTGATTTTTGGCTTTAATTGTACCGCCGTGAGCTAAAACAATTTGCTGGGCGATCGCTAAACCCAAACCGCTACCATGAACGAGCGCAAAAGATGTATCTATTTCTACAGAATGCCAGCTTCTGTCGGTTTCGCATCGATAAAGGCGATCGAAGACATAGGGCAAATCTGCAATCGGGAAGCCTCTACCGCTATCTATGATATTAATCTGCACTTGCTTAGGAGCCGCTTTAGTTGGTAGCAAATTAATAGTTATGTGAATAGTAGCTTCGGCGGGGCTGTATTTAATACTGTTGTGGAGTAAGTTTAAAAATACCTGCGTTAACCGCGATTTGTCTGCCTTAATCCAGACGGGATCGCTTTGAGAGTAAGAAAGTTGGAGATGGCGAGCTTGAGCAATTGGTTCGAGATTTTGCCAAACAGAATATATTAAGCTTTGGATTTCTACAGGTTGGAAATTTAATTTTTTGTGAGGTTCTAGCTCTAAATGACTAATTTCTAGCCAATTTTGGACTAAATTAATTAAGCGATCAACTTCTGGTAGCAAGCGATCGAGAAAACGCCGCAAAGGAAAATCTATTTGCAGTTGTAAAGTTTCTACTACCAAGCGAATAGAAGTTAGGGGTGTTTTTAATTCGTGAGCCAAATCGGAAATTAGGCGATCGCGCTTTTGGATGATTTCTACTATTGGTTGTTGATTTTCTAAAAATACCCCCACTTGCTCTTGAGGTAAAAGTAAGCTAGAAGCTCGTAAACTCAGCTTTTGTAAATTGCTCATAGCGGCGGCATCAGAGCAATCTGGGTGGTGCAGCCATTCTTGAACTTGTGGCGCTTGGCGATCGCGGGTTTGCTCAATTAGCCGATCTAATTCGTAGGATCTCACTAATTCTAAAAGCAGGCGCACTTGTCCAGGTTTCCATTTTTGTAAACCAAGCAACTGCTTGGCTTTTTGGTTGCACCACAGCAATTGATTTTCTTCATCCACTTGCAAATAGCCGACGGGCGCGGTTTCTAGCAAGGTTTCCCAAGTTTGTAGTTGGGAAAGTAATTGTTGTTGGCGCTGATTTTGCAGGGAAATTTCGCGCCGCAAACGAGGAATTAATGGCAGCGAAATTTCTGACACTTCCGTGCCGAAAGTTTCAAGTAAATGTCGCAATTTGCGCTTAAATCGAATTTGTTGCCAAAACCAAAATCCAATTGCGACTGCTAACCCAAGTAAAAATGAGACCACAAGCAATGTTTAAGCTCTTAGGTATCAGCTTAACGATTTTTGTAATGTTTGAGTTAGCGATGAAATTTTAGCCTGTAAAATTTCTTTAACCAAAGCGATAGCCAAATCCCCGTACTGTAACAACGTACTCTGGATGACTTGGATCTACTTCTAATTTTTCCCTAAGCCAACGAATATGCACATCTACAGTTTTGCTGTCGCCAACAAAATCTCCTCCCCACACTCTATCTAACAACTGTTCGCGCGACCATACTCGGCGCGGGTAATTCATAAATAATTCTAAAAGACGAAACTCTTTTGGCGACAGATTAGCTTCCTCTGCGCGTACCATCACCCGACATTCTTGAGGATAAAGAGCAATTTCTTTAAACTGCAATACAGGCAATTGAGGCAAACCGCCCAAACGCTGGCGGCGAAGCAAAGCGCGACACCGGGCAATTAATTCTCGCATACTAAAAGGCTTGGTAAGATAATCGTCAGCGCCGACTTCTAAACCCAAAACGCGATCGATTTCGCTACCTTTAGCACTAAGCATGAGTATGGGTACGGGGTTTCCTTGATGGCGCAGCAGTCGGCAAATATCCATTCCATTTACCTGCGGCAGCATTATATCTAAAATTACTAAGTCAAAGGGAAGCTCGCCAAAATTAGTTTCTGTGCTTTGCAACAAACCTAAAGCTGTACGTCCATCCGTCGCTATAGAAGTTGCATAACCTTCGCCTTCTAAGCCTAAAACGATCATCTCCCTGATTAGTTCTTCATCTTCTACTACTAAAACGCGGCTCATTTGTCCAATCTCTGCCCTAGGAGGACTTTTTGTTAGTTCGCGGGTAATCATAAATGAAAAACTATGTACTTGCCTTTGCACTTTTTTTATTATCCGCTTTGAGGGGACACATAACTCTTTTCTTCCCTTGCCAGGAAACAATGTCTTTACAGCTTGACAATTCCTCAACAGTATGTATAGATTTTATTAGTACATTTGTTCTTTACTGAAGATTGCCAACCACAGCTTAAATATTTCCGTAATTTTACTATCCCAGGCGACCTAATACCAAGGCTACGGTAGACGCAAACCAAGGTGTAGTAATGATTTTATTTGCCTTAACATTTTTCCAATTATGAAGGAGTACAACATGGTAAAAATTGCTGTAACAGATGGCAAAGAAAAATTAAAGCAAGTATTTCAACAAATAGTTGCAGATAAGAAAAAATCTGAGTTTAAAATAGCAACGAAACAAGAAATAGCAGAAAGCGAAAAAAACCAGCAAGTTTTAGAAGTTGCTTCTACTTATACCGTAGATAGTATTGTTAAAGGTCTGGCAGATTTGCAATTAGAGTTTGGTAGTATTGTTCGCCAGCTTTCAGAAAAATTAGCCAATGAAAACTCTAAGTTAGACGAACTTAAACTAGCAATAGAAGTCGAAGAGCAGCATTTACAAGAGTTGCAAGATATTAGAATCGCTGCAGATACAGTACACATTTTGAGTCAAGAACATCTTGAGCAATTAAGTGTCTTGCAACAAAATAGTAGCAGTCAAAAGCAAGCATTAGAAAAAGAAATAGCAGAGCAACGTAAAAAATGGCAGCAAGAGCAATCTGAGCAGGAAACTACTTTTGAAAAGCAAAATGAGTTATTGCTAAAAGAACGCCAAAAAGAAGCCGAAAACTATCAATATCGCTTAGAACTAACTAGAAAAATTAATGCTGATGCTTATGAAGCGAGAAAGCGCAACTTAGAAAGAGAAGTTGAAGAAGTAACGCAAACAAAACAAAAGCAATGGGTAGAAAGAGAAAAAATATTAACTGAACAGCAACCATTGTTTAAAGAGAATCAGAAAAAGATAGAAGCCTTTACTAACGAATTAGAGGAAGCTATCAAAAAAGCTAGAGAAGAAGCAATTAGAGACGTACATCAAGACGCTAAAGTTAAAGCTGATTTGTTTGAAAAAGAATGGCAAGCTACTAAACAAAGCTACGAATTGAAAAATCGGTAGTGCTAAACATGTAAGGATTTATTGTAGTGGTGGATAAAAAGCCAAATAGCACCAATATGATTCTCTAATTTCTTAGAGAATGAGAGCGTCTTTCTGACCAGCCGAGCAATACGTTGACGCATAGTACAGTTGAAGCGCGATTGGGTAGTTAGTCTTGCCTGTTTCCTTGCCCACCGCTTTATGCCTCTTGCTGGGCAAAGTCTGC
>JAHHGY010000062.1 GCA_019359635.1 Chroococcus sp. CMT-3BRIN-NPC107 | reverse complement strand
AGATGATCGCTCCATACACACAGAGCTTCCAATGCCTGCCCGCTGGGAAGTAGATTGAGTTCCTCCTGCATTAGTGCACCCTTCATGTTTACTCTTACCCCCCCCATTTTATCTACAACTGTAGTGCCTTACTTTTACCCGTAGTTTGCCGGATTCATCCTACTTGTAAAATAGATAAACTCTATTAGCTGACGATTTTTTAGTATTAAGACATGAATTCACCCACAAATTTCGATTTTGAAGACGATAAATTTAACGCTCCACCATCGCAAGTTATTCCTTGGTGTCAAATGATTAATCCTAGGTATGACGATGGCGAAATGCAGCCTTATGGATTAGCTATTAGAACAGACAATGCTAAAGCAGTGGGTTTTACTCCTGATGCTAATTGGCAACAGATAGATTACGCTTTTAGCACTGGAGAAATTCAACCACTGTTTATTAGCAATACACCGCAGTTGGTTATTGTTCGCCGTGGCCCATTATCTCTAAAAAATCGCGAGACTGGCGAAAAGATTGGCACACTCAAAGACCATTACGATGCTTTTTTGACAGATAAACTTAAATTTAAAACCTATACACGTCACTTAATTTACTTAGTAGATAACAACAAAAACTTTTTGCATAAGTTACCTTTACAATTAACAGTAAATGGTGCAGCAGGTGCAAGTTTTAGTAAGGCTTACTACGATTATAATAAGCAAAGTAGAGAATTGACTGGATTTTTGGGCGAATTAGAAAAAGCTTACGCGCAATATCGCCAACAGCCAGTGTCATCAAAAGGTGGCTTATTCTACGCTCACGGTATTTTTTGCCCAATAATTGAATCTGAAGAAAGAGGAAGCGGCGAAAATACAGCTTTAATTGCAGCGACGACAGATTACGAACATCCTACGGTCGATACTTTAAGTAAATATTTAGTTGCCTCTGATGCTGAAGAATCGGCAATAATTACCCAAGCTTTTGAAGAACATAAAGAATTTGGCAAAGAAAACATTAAATTTGTTGAATCTTCTAAAGTGGCAGCAACTTCTGGTTCTACTTACGCCGATGACGATGAATTTGACTATCCACCCTATTAAAAAACTTCACTAATATAAACAGCCGGGAATTAGTTTTAATTCCCGGCTATTTGTTCAAAAATAACAATTTTTACTTAAGTAGCAAGTAATATAATTGACCTCTGCTACCTGTAACTCCCGCGCGATCGCCAGCCAATTTCCCCGTACCCATAAAATAATCTACTCGTCCCGCACCTTTAATAGCACTACCTGCGTCTTGATCCAAAACATAGCGGCTGACACTACGATACTCCATTGGCGTTTTAGGATCGTTCTTAAATAGCCCCTTGGAATTATCCTTAAAAGGCAGGCTAGTATGAATCAGTGCCAAAGCCCCAGGAGGCATTAAAGACTTATCTGTCGCAATCGATCGCTCGGCAGTTACAGGTACGCCCAAACTCCCTGTAGCTGGCGCTCCGTAGGTTTTACGAAAAAACACAAAACTGCGATTGCGGGGTAAATAACTATTTAACTCCCAAGGTTTTTGGATAAAGTAATTAATCATTACAGGTAAAGTTAACCCTGGAAGCGGCAATTTACCATCTTTGGCTAATTCTTTGCCAATACTTGTGTAAGGATAATCAGTTTTAGCCGCGTAGCCTATACTCATCTGCGTGCCATCAGTTAGCGCAAACCTAGCCGAGCCTTGAATTTGAGCCAAAAAAGCATCTAGGCGATCGCTTAACCAAACTAATTCTAAGCCCTTAAGCTTGCTTTTCGCCCCCAGTAAGCCGTCTCGTCCTTCTAATTGAGCGCGAGTAGGATGGGGTCTAGACCACTTTTTGAAGTTGCTAGGCATTTGATACAAAGGGTAGCGGTACTTTTCGGTTTTGACGCGACTAGCCTCGTACATCGGCTCGTAATAAGCGGTAAACAGAACTTCTCCCTTACCGTCTCTACCTGTTGAACGATAAAACACAAAATCTCGTTTTACCGCCTGCTGAAGATCGGCGGGAGATTTGGCTGTAACTATTAATTTGCGAAAGTGTACCAAACTGCGACGGACGCGATCGCGAGTAATGCCACTAGAGCTATATTTTCGGTAAGCCCTTAATGCGCTGGGGGAATTGACATATTTCAAACTGCTATCAATGGATTTCAGTACCTCACGCCAATCACCACTTTGACCTTCTTGCCCCCATATTTGCTCATCTAGCCCCAAATTACTAGCTGGGGACTGAGCAAGATTTGTTGCTTGCAACGGTACGCGAGCTATAGAAGGGGTAGGACAAAGCGCGATCGCTATTCCTACCGATGTCAGTAAACCAACTATCTTTTTCATTATTTACTAATATCTTTCTACACTAGAACTAAACATTGGTTCGACTCGAATCGCCAAAATACTGGCTGGACGCACCACCATGTACTCTCCTTGAACGTTTTTGATCGGTACGCTAATAAATTCATTGGAAGCTGACTTAGGGACAAGTTCGCTACTGTACCATTTTTGAAATTCCTGGATGTTACTAAAACGTATTTCTTCCCGGTGTCCGCTTGCAATCATTAAGTGTACGACGTACTCGTTAGGAGTTCTGGGCATAAAATCGAGTTACCTTAATTAGTGACGACTAGCGGCTAGTTCTGAGCTTTACTATCAATTCAAGTTAAGTTTAAAACTTGCATTAACGGCTGTTTAGCCCCAAAGCGTAACTAATAACCGCGATCGCGTAATGAGAATAAATTAACCACAATTAGCGCAAAAAAGGCAACCTAAAGGTCAATTTTTGTCGCCTTTAATCTCTGACCTAAAACTAGCAATTTTTATTGCAGCTACATAAACCACCTCGGCAAATAGCACAATTTTAAACTGTGACGCTTGCTCCTCTAAAAATTGTTCCACTATGAGGCAAACAAACTAGCAGTTGCTACCCTTGTACCAATACTCAGACTTACTTTCATTAGTTCTGCGCGAAAAAAGTGGAGTTGTAATTTAGTTACTAGACTTGACGATATAGTTTATCCCTGACTAATTAAGCTGTTACTTTGCTCAAATTGCTCAATTAATCGTTCCGCAATTCGCCGCGCTGCGCCGGGGTTTCCCATGCGCTTGTAACCGTTTTCGGCAATTTTTGCCAAACGATCACGATCGCCCAACAAAGACTTTACAGCTTCCCCTGTTTGGTTTGGGTGCTGTAACAAAATTATTGATAAGCCTAAATGGCGGCTTTGAGCTTCGGCAAAAGCATAGGTAAACTGAGGGCCTTTACCAGGAAAAGAAATTGCACTTTTGCCAAGTCCAACAAACTGTTCTGTAGCAGTACCTGCCATGGCGATCGCTATTTCTGCTTTATCTAAACACTCATTGTAAGCAGTTTGAGTTAAAACAATAGAGGCATTTTTATAGCTAAATGTTTGGTTGCCTGATGAGCAAAAGCCAGCACTGACCAGCATTTGAGATAAATTATCTAAATTTATTTGAGTAGAAATTGCCGCTAAAAATAACAAAGAGCGACTTGCAAAAGTTTCAATTAAACTAAAAACAGCTACTAAAATTTGTTGCCAATTGGCATAGGCTTCCGGCACTCTAGAACCAGGAAGCAAAACAATAGTCAATTCTGCTTTTGAAGATATTTGCAGAGGTAAAACGGGTTTAAGTCCATCCATCATAGGATTACCCAAGTCAAAAACTGGAATACTCGATTTTTGCAGCATCTTGGCTGTGAGTGTATCTCTAGGAAAAACTGATTGACATCGAGAATTGCTCATTAAAGCGCGTTCCCAGGGTAGATAAATAGAACTATTTAAACCTAAAAAACTAGCTATGCGGTTTCTGGAGCGTAAATTTCCTTCCCCGTCGCGCACGTAATATTCAGATTTAGCCGTACCAACAAAAGCATAGTCAGCACCACTCCACCAGGCAAACAATAAGGGAACGATATCCCCCACTGCTAAAACTGTGCCACCATCTTTTACCCAAGCGCGCAGGGCAATAAGTTGGTTCCAAGTTAACGGCAACAAACCCCCTTGTAAATCGCGCACTAACTGTCGCCCATCCATATAAATAAAACCGCCAGAAGGCATAGCCCGCACCGAACTAATTATCGGGATTTCGGCAGCAAAATATGCGCTACCCTCTCCAGCTATTGGCAAAGCAGAAATATCGAGCTTTGCCCTTATTTGGCGTAGTTCCTGTAAAATACGCACAGCAATGATATCCTCTCCATGACCATTACTGAGGCAAAGCAATCGAAATTTAGAGTGGTTGGACATTAAAACCAATAAAAAAAAGATTTGGTTAAATAGTAGCTTTAATCTAGGGTTCTGAGGCGGTTAGAGCGATCGCATTGTACATTTTTGAGCAAAAATTTCTCGAACAGCAAGGATATTTTTATATTAATTCTATGCCTATTTCTTATACTACCGTTGTCACCTTGGCAGTTATTTTTAGCTTGAATTTAAGTAGTAGTGCGAAGTCTTTGCCCTTAGGAGAAAAGCTAAGACAGCAGGAAGATAATACCACCCAAAATAGCGATTTATTTATATTAGCTACTGATGTCCAAGTAATAGGAGTAAGGGAAGAATTACAAGAAATTGTCCGCAATGCAATTTCTACTCGCGAAGGCAGCGATACAAGTAACAGTCAATTGCAAACAGACATTCAAGCAATTTTAGCTACAGGTTTATTTGTCAGCGCTAGAGCTATTACGGCTACAAACCCCGCAGGAATAAGCGTAGTTTACGCTGTAGAGCCTGTAATAGTAAGAGCTATTCAACTAAGTAATGCTAGTGTACTACCAGAAAATATCCCCCTAAAGTTATTTCAGTCTCAATTTGGCAAAGAGATTAGCTTAGAAGCTATTAACCAAAGCCGAGCAGAAATTGATAAATGGTACGCCAAAAATGGCTACTTAGCAGCAAAAGTATTAGCCATAAATCCTAGCCCCCAAGGAGTGCTAACGGTAGAGGTGATCGAAGGAATTGTTAGTAATGTTAAATTTCGCTTTCTCAATCGAGATGGCAATCCTACCGATCGCCAAGGAAACCCAATTAAAAGCCGAACTACCGAAGAATTTTTGCGCCGCGAAGTTCGCGTAAAACCAGGAGATATAATTAGCGATCGCGCGATCGAGCTTGATTTGCGTCAATTGTACCAACTAGGATTATTTAGAACCGTTAATGTTGGCTTAGTAGAAACAGGCAAACAAGTTGATGTTATTTACGACCTCACCGAAAAACCCGCTCGGAGCGTTAGCCCTGGGGGTGGTTATGATGACGATACAGGCATTTACGCCACGATCAACTATCAAGACTTTAACCTTAGCGGCATCAACAATTCTATAGATGTAGATCTGCAAATTAGCCCCCGCGACTTGCAATTTGGAACCACCTTTACAAGCCCCTATCGCGCCAGCGAACCAAATCGCCCAGGTTATGAAGTGAGCGTATTTCGTCGTCGGGGAACTTCGCCAACTTTTGATGGCGACATCGATTTAGCTAATAATAGCAACCCCCGTGAAGGACGCTATGGTGGTGGTTTTAGCCTCAATAAACCAATTAATGATTGGCAAGCAGCATTAGGGTTAAACTACACTCGCATTAGTATCCGCGATCGCGATGGCAATATTTCCCCCACTGATGAATTAGGCAACGAGCTTTCTTTTAGCGGTACGGGCATTGACGACTTGACAACGGTATCAATTAGCGCGGTCAAAGACGAGCGCAACGACAGAAGCAATCCGACTCAAGGCTCGATACTCAGTCTTAGTACCGAGCAATCAATTCCTATTGGTAGAGGTACGATCTCCATGAATCGGTTGCAAGCTAATTATATTCAATACTTTCCGGTGCAAATAATCGGCAAAAGAAATATAGAAGTATTAGCTTTTAATCTCCAAGGTGGAACTATTATTGGCGATTTGCCACCCTACGAGGCTTTCAATTTGGGCGGACTTGACTCGGTTAGAGCTTATGGAGGTTCGGAAGTTGGGAGCGGGCGATCGTATATCTTAGCTTCGGCGGAGTATCGCTTTTTGATTTTTCAGCCTGTAGGCGGCGTGCTATTTGCAGATTTTGCCTCCGATTTGGGTTCGGGCGATACAGTATTGGGAGAACCTGCGGTAGTTCGAGGTAAACCAGGTACGGGCTTTTCCTATGGCGCGGGCTTGCGCTTAGAATCGCCTATAGGTTTACTACGAGCAGATTTTGGCATTAATGACAGAGGCGAAAGTCAGGTTCAGTTTGGAATTGGACAAAGGTTTTAGCGGCACAGAAGGCGATCGGGCTAAAATGCAGAGAGCGTAAAATTGAAAACATGATAGCTGGTAAAACATTACAGGGCGGAAAATATACCTTAGAGCAAGAACTAGGGCGCGGCGGTTTTGGCATTACCTTCAAAGCTACTCATCGCTATCTAAATCAAGTGGTGGTAATCAAAACCCTGAACGAGTCTTTGCAGCGAGACGCTCAGTACGCTAAGTTTCAAAGCCAGTTTCAAGATGAAGCAAGAAGACTTGCTACTTGCGTTCATCCCAATATCGTTCGAGTCAGCGACTTTTTTATCGAAGACGGGTTGCCCTACATGGTAATGGATTACGTACCAGGGGCAACTTTAGACTTGGTAGTATTTCCCGACAAACCTTTGCCCGAAGCTAAAGCAATTCATTACATCCAGCAAATTGGCGCAGCCTTGCAGGTAGTACATCAAAACAACTTGCTGCATCGAGATATCAAGCCCCAAAATATCATTCTGCGTCAGGGTACAGAAGAAGTAGTATTAATTGATTTTGGCATTGCTCGCGAGTTTACCCCTGGTTCAACTCAAACTCATACCGGAATGGTGTCTGAAGGTTACGCACCGATCGAGCAGTATCTTTACCAAGCCCCCCGCACCCCCGCCACCGACGTTTATGGGTTGGCGGCAACTATGTATGCGTTACTCACCGCGCGAGTTCCCGTAGCCGCTTCTTTGCGCGATCGCCTCTTCCTACCTGCCCCCATTGATGTGCAACCCCAGTTGAGCAAGGCTGTAAGTCAAGCTGTAATGCGCGGTATGGCAGTAGAAGCTCGATTTCGTCCTGCCACTATTAGCCAGTGGTTGTCGTTGCTGCCAGGAACTACTCAGCCCATTGCTGGTGTTCCTGTAAAGACCTTAGCAACGGTAGCTTTAATTCCCCAGCACCACAAACAAAGCGATCACCTAGCGCCTCCGCCAAGAACGATTCCGGTAGTCAAAAAACGTCCTTTGCCTTGGTTGCTAATTGGTGGCGGTGTTGCCTTGGCATCAATAGTGGGTGTGGCTTTAAGTCAGGTTTTATTTAACTATTTGCAGCAACCTAATTCTGTACCCGTTGTAACGCCCGTACCAGAGGTTCTAGAAACGACACCGCCGCAAGTAGAAGTTAGTCCGACACCAATTTTAGAGCCAACACCAGATACAAGTACGCCAATAACTCAAGATTCGCCTACGCCGGAGGTTAGCCCTTCTCCTGAAGTTACCGATTCACCCATTCTTCAAGATGCTTCGCCTCCAGTACGAGAGCAATTGCGCGAAGAATTACGCCGCCGACGACGACGTTCTCGCCTTTCACCTAGTCCAACAGCATCGCCTGCACCTACAAACGAAAATCCTGATGTAGTTGTACCTACACAAGAAATCTCACCCTCTCCTATTCCAGAAACAACCGATGACTTGCAAGATGATGATTCCGGGCGGCAAAAATTAGATAGGGATGATAAGAAAGATAAAGAAAATCGCAAGGGTAGAGACGATTAGCGACTTTTAGCTATTCATCTTGGGTAAAATAGCGGTCTAAGAAATTAAGGGCATGGTTGCGGAGTTCGTAATACTCCTTTGAGTTTCTCATTGAGGCGCGATCGCGCGGATGATCGAAAGGTACGTCTAATATTTCCCCAATAGTTGCTTTGGGCCCGTTAGTCATTAGTACAATGCGATCGCTCATATAAATTGCTTCATCCACATCGTGGGTAATCATCATTACTGCTTGACGTTGGTTTTCCCAAATATCTAATACTTGTCTCTGCAATTTGCCACGAGTTAAAGCGTCTAATGCCCCAAAAGGTTCATCCATTAATAGCATTTTTGGGCGAGTTGCTAAAGCCCTAGCAATTCCCACTCTTTGCTTCATCCCGCCAGAGATTTCATCGGGGTATTTATCCGCCGCCGCGTTCAAATTCACCATCGCAATATGTTCGTTTACAATGCTAATTTTTTCGGGACGGGTAGCATTTTTTAATACTTCATCTACGGCTAATCTAATATTTTCTCGCACGGTTAGCCAAGGCAACAAAGAGTAGTTTTGAAACACCATCATCCTTTCTGCGCCAGGTTTGCGGATGGCTTTGCCTTCTAGGGTGACTAAACCAGAAGTAGCTTTTTCTAAGCCAGCGACAATTTTTAGTAGTGTAGATTTACCACAGCCAGAATGACCAATTACCGAAATAAACTCATTCTCTTTGATAGTTAAATCAATGCCGTTTAAAACTACCGTCTCTTTACCATCCGGGGCGGGGTAAGATTTGATCAGATTTTCTACTACTAAAAATTCTCCCGGATCGAAAAACGAGCGATCGCTATTTTTCATTGATGATAATTGGCTCATATTTATCTCTAATTAAGAAAAGTAGAAAGATTTGGGGCGATTGGCACGAATTTCAAAACTGTTGAGATAACCAACGGGATCGCTAGGATCGAAGGCTTTATTATCAATAAATACCTCAGCACTTTCAATTTTGTAATCCTCTTTGGGGCATTCTATGCCCATTTCTTGAGCAATTTCGCGGTAAAGGTCGGTTCTCCAAGCTTTACGGGCTACCGTTTGGGCATCAATAGGTACTTCAGAAATTTGCCCCCATCGCGCCGCTTGAGTCATTAACCAAATACTTTCGGATTGCCACAAAAAGGTAGAATGATCTCCAGGGATTTTAGCTAAATTATCGGGCAAGTCAAAGAAAATAGTTGTATCAGGCGATCGCACTATTCGATCTTTGTTATCAAAGCCGCCATAGTTGTAATTTCCTACAATCGCGGCACTGGTTAACGTTGGTTTAGCGCCTGTATAAGACTTTTGAGAGATAATTTTAGCAATTTCTGGGCGGTTTTCAGTTTTTGAGCAATACTGACAAGCTTCAATCATTGCTTTAACTAAAGAACGATAAGTTTTAGGATTTTCATCAATAAAAGACTCCATTACCGCCAGTAGCCTGTCGGGGTGTCCTTGCCAAATTTCTCTACCTTGGGCAAACGTAAAACCAATCCCCTCATTTCCGCTAATTGCCCGTGTATTCCAAGGTTCGGCTACCATATAAGCTTGCATTGCCCCAATTCGCATATTTACAAGCATCTGCGGCGGTGGCACAATAATTACTCGAAATTCAGCAAAAGGATCTACTCCGGCGGCGGCGGATAGGTAGCGGACAAAATACTCGTATATAGCAGAACTTAACACCACCGCCCAAACTCTTTTTTCGGCGGGAATATTATCAAAATAGCGGCGAAAATCTCGTCCAAACTCTTCTAAGTTGCCGTTATATTCTCGCCAAGGACGCAACCCCGATTCCCACATCGCCCGATTCATGGTTAAGGCGTTACCGTGACGGTGAATTGTCATTGCCGCACACAAAGGAGCTTGCATCGCTCCTTCTGCACCATCTCTAGCGTTAGTTACCGCCCCGCACACCACTGGGGAAGCATCTAATCGTCCGAAAATGATCCCATCGCGGGATGTTCCCCAACTAGCTTCTCGGCTGAGAGTTACATTTAAGCCATATTTACGGAAAAAGCCTTTTTCCCAAGCCACAGCAAAGGGGGCGCAGTCGTTTACGGGTACGTAGCCGACGGTAATATTCGGCTTTTCTAGAGTCTTTGAATCTACAACGGGTTTTATAGCTAAAGCAGCATCTGACAGCCCTTGAGGAGCGCGATTTGCACTTACAGCACAGGAAGAAACCGCCATACTAGCCGCCGTTGCGCCGATACCTTTAATAACGCTTCTACGACTCCAACAGTTTTGGTAATTGTCGTGCATATTTGATTATTGGTTTTGACTAATTAAGAAGTTTTAGGGCGATGAGTGACGAAAGTTTCAATTTTCCCGACAGCGTAATCTAACACTAATCCAGTTAGACCAATTACTAGCACTGCCAAAAAGACCGAACTTAAATTTAAACGACTCCATTCATCCCAGACAAAAAAGCCAATTCCCACACCACCTGTGAGCATTTCAACAGCAACAATTACTAGCCAAGCAATTCCTAGACTAATTCGCAAACCCGTAAAAATATAAGGTAAGCTTGCAGGCAAAATTATTTTAGTAATTTGTCTCCAGCGTGGCATTTCCAATACTCTCGCCACGTCCAGATAATCTTTATTGACGCTAGAAACCCCTAAAGCCGTGTTAATGATTGTCGGCCACAAGGAAGTAATAAAAATTACAAAAATCGCTGAAGGATCGGCTAAGTTGAAAATTGCTAGAGAAATCGGCAACCAAGCTAAGGGAGATACAGGTTTAAATATTTGAATAATTGGATTAAGTGCTAGCAACGCTTGCTTTGACATTCCAATTAAAAATCCTACAGGAATAGCAACTAACGCACCTAGTGCAAAACCAATTAATACCCGCCGCAAACTAGCTAGTAATAACCAACCTAAACCTAAGTTTCCTGGCCCGCGACGATAAAACGGATTTAAGATATAGTCTAAATTTTCTACAAAGGCTTGGGCAGGAGTAGGCATCAAGTCTGTTAAAAAAGTTGCCACAAACCACCATAGGATGATTACACCCAAAAACCCAGCCAACGGCAGTAAAATCGCTTCTTTAATAATGGCTGGCTTAGTACGTTTCCAAACAAGCTGTCCAGCAACCGCCAAGGCTGCAAGATTAAGTTGCATTAACATTTGATACTCCTCAGAAATAGAGAGCAGGTACAACAGAGTGAGCAATACCAACTAGGAATACTGATGAGTTCAAATCATTTATTAAAAATGTCTTGAATCTCCAATTTCCCCCCAATGCCGACGAAGTTAGCTGACGGGCTAGGACTGAGAGATGTCCCTCTGCTTAAACAAAGGCAGATACGCCCCAAACTTTGGTTCCTCCGTTCTAACCTTTCAAGATATAAAAAGTCAGATTTGGCTAATTTACTCAAATTTCTCAAAATGTAACCTTAAAATACTTGATAGTCAATATCTCAAAAGGAGTAGGATGAGAAGGAAACGCTCGTATTGGTTCAGCTATGGCATTATTAGTTAACTTATATACTTATTATTCTAGAGCCACCGATGGTAGATATTGCTCAGTTTTTAGCTAAAGAACTTTCTCTCAAACCCTCTCAAGTTAAGAATGCGTTGGAATTGCTGGCTGAATCTGCTTCAATTCCTTTTATCGCCCGTTACCGGAAAGAACGCACCGGGGAAATGAACGAAATTCAGTTGCGGGAATTGTCGGATAGATTTACTTACCTCAGCGAACTTGAAGAACGCAAGACGACGGTTATAAATGCGATCGCAGAAGTGGGTAAACTTACGGATGAATTAAAGCTAAAAATTGATTCTTGTTTGCAAAAAACCGAACTTGAGGATCTTTATTTACCCTACAAACCCAAACGGCGCACTAAAGCAACTATTGCTAAAGATAAAGGCTTGCAACCTTTGACCGAATTTATTAAAGCAAACAAAGCTGACAGTTCTTTAGAGGCGGAAGCAGCAAAATATATTTCTGTAGAAAAAGGTGTAAATACCACCGTTGAGGCGCTAAAAGGTGCGGCGGATATTTTGGCGGAAGAAGTTGCAGAAAAGGCTCATTTACGCGCTTATGTGCGGGATTACTTCTTAAAATCGGGTGTATTTAAGTCTCAAATCAAAAAAGATTACCCTGAAGGCAGTACCAAGTACGAAATGTACCGCGATTACCAAATCAACGTTAGAAATATTGCTTCCCACAATATGTTAGCTTTGTTGCGTGGCGAAGCAGAGAAGATTCTTAGTTTAGAACTCGATTTTGATGAGTCTGTAGTATTAAATTATCTAGAAAACCAGGAAATTAAAACTAATTCTAAAGAGATTAGAGAGTTTTATCGCGTTATGCTTAAAGACGCTTTCAATCGCTTAATGAAGCCATCTTTAACTAGCGAAGTAATTGCCGATCGCAAAACTTATGCAGACATCGAATCTATTAAAACTTTTGAAAGTAACTTAAGAGAATTATTACTATCGAGTCCCGCCGGGATGAAGCCAACTTTAGCCATCGATCCAGGTTTTAGAACTGGTTGTAAAGTAGCAGTTATTGATCGTACAGGGAAGTTTTTGGAATATCAAGCTGTATTTCCTCATTCGGGTGCATCGCAACGCAATCAAGCTAGTCAATCTATCGAAAAATTGATAAAAAAATATAATATTCACCTAATAGCAATTGGTAACGGTACGGCGGGGAGAGAAACCGATGAATTTGTTGCGGAAGTTCTAGAAAAGTTGGAAAGTAAACCCGTTAAAGTTATGGTAAACGAATCGGGAGCATCAATTTATTCAGCGAGTGACTGTGCGATCGCCGAGTTTCCCGATTTAGACATCACTGTACGCGGCGCGATTAGTATTGGTAGGCGTTTGCAAGATCCGTTAGCCGAACTTGTTAAAATCGATCCTAAATCTATTGGTGTGGGACAATATCAGCATGATGTCGATCAAAAGTTACTCAAACAAAAGCTAGATGAAACGGTAGAAAGCTGCGTTAACTATGTAGGTGTAAATCTTAACACCGCTTCACGAGAGCTTTTAGCCTTTGTTTCAGGGATTAATTCAACGATCGCTAAAAATATTATTACCTACAGAGACAAGCACGGCGCATTTAGCGATCGCACTCAATTATTGTCTGTACCCAAACTAGGTGCAAAAACCTTTGAACAATCGGCGGGATTTCTGCGGATTAGTGGCGGAAAAAACCCCTTAGATAATACTGCGGTGCATCCAGAGAGTTACGCGGTTGTAAAAGCGATGTTCAGCGACTTAAATGTGCCATTAGCGGAGATTTCCCAAGCATCTAAGCAGCTTAAATCGCTAAATCTGCAAAAATACGTCACTCCTACCGTCGGCGAACCTACATTGCGCGATATCATCAGTGAATTAGAAAAACCTGGCAGAGATCCTAGAGCAGAATTTAAGTATGCAACCTTTGCTGCGGGGATAAAAGAAATTAGAGATTTAACTGTCGGAATGGAGCTAGAAGGAGTGGTTACAAATGTTGCTAATTTCGGTGCATTTGTAGATATTGGCGTACATCAAGATGGGTTAGTGCATATATCACAAATGGCAGATAAGTTTGTAGACGATCCCAATAAATTCGTCAAAGTCGGACAAGTTGTCAAGGTGCGAGTGCTTGAGATTAAAGAGAATTTGAAGCGGATAAGTTTGTCAATGCGATCGCGTTAGTATTGCGGAACGATTAATTGAGCAATTTGGGCAAAATACCTAGCTATTTTTTGTGAGGCGCGATCGCGTTTCCACCAACCATCTCTAATAACGAAGTCTAATATGGCTTATCCTGTTAATAAGTGCTACAAATTGCACAATTTTGTCAAATTATGCTGAAATCGCTAAAAATTGAAAATTTCCGTTGTTTCCAATCATTCGAGCTTCAGCAGCTTGGTAAGTTAAATTTGCTAGTTGGGACTAACAATAGTGGGAAAACATCAATATTAGAAGCGATCCAACTACTTACTTCTCAGTTTAATCTCGCATCCTTAGCAGAAGTAATGATTAGTCGGGGTGAATATATTTTAGGCGATGAAGGTGGTATTAGTCGCGAGCTAGATATTCGTCATCTCTTTTACGGTCATGAGATTAATGAAGGCAGCAGGTTTTCAATAGTTGCAGGCGAGCGCGATAATGAAGAAGGAATGATTGTGTCTGTACAACATCGAGAACAAGTCAGCGTAGAAAACTTACAAGATTTTGCCTTAGTTATTGAGTCGTTGGGACAGGAGCATGAAACTGTCAAGCTGCCATTATCTTCTTTAGAAGATTTACAGTTAGATTACATAAGACGTGTTTCTAGAGATTTAAAAAATTCAGCAGCAAAAACGCAATTTGTAACATCTTTCTCTCTAACAACCGAGAAAATGACTGAGCTATTTGAGCAAATTGTTCTCACCCCAGAGGAGTATCTTGTTATTGAAGCGCTGCAAACAATTGAGCCAAGTATTGAATGTATTGCAACTGTTGGCTCTGGAAAGTATAGAAGAACTACTGGTGCGCGTAGTGGCTTTGTAGTCCGCCTCTCTGATGGAAATCAGCGTATCCCAATTGGTAACATGGGAGATGGAATCTGGAGAATACTAGGACTTACATTAGCAATTGTTAATGCTAGAAACGGTGTTTTGTTAGTTGATGAAATTGACACTGGGCTTCACTTTAGTGCCATGTCTGATATGTGGAAATTAATTTGGGAAACAGCTAAACGGCTTAATGTTCAAGTTTTTGCGACCACCCATAGTAGTGATTGCTGGACAAGTTTAGCTGAAATTGCCAGTAATGAAAGTCCTAGCGAGGAAGGAATTACAATTCAAAGAATTGAAAAAGGTAAACCAAGCAGTGTTGTCTTTACCGAACGGCAAGTTGTAATTGCCGCCGAACAAGGAATTGAGGTGCGGTAGGCAATGGCTGAAATTCATTCAAAGGTGCTTCTGGTGGAGGGAAAGCAAGATGTTCGTGTCATTCCAGAATTGATTGAAGCAAATGGTGTACCTTGGGGAAAAAGAAAAAGCTCAGTGGGGAAAAAGAAAAAGCTCAGTAGTATATATGCGTGAGTACGATGGCTATCAAAATTTAGTAAATCCAGATGTAATTTCCACAGAATTACAAGCTTCTGGGCTTCTGTACTGGGAATAATAATTGATGCTGATGAAAATCCTTCAAAGCGTTGGCAAAGCCTTAGAAATGCCTGCTTAAAGAGTATTCCTAACATTCCAGAAACTTTACCAGAGGAAGGTTTGATACATATTACCTCTAATGGAATTAAGTTTGGAATTTGGATTATGCCTGATAACAAGATGCGCGGTATGTTAGAAACTTTCTTGACATACATGATTCCTACAGGCAATCAAGGACTTTGGCAATTTGCCTAGAAAGTAGCTCAGGAGGCAAAAAGTAAAGGTGCAGTGTTTACAGAGTTTCAACTTGATAAAGCAAACATTTATACCTGGTTGGCTTGGCAGAACCCGCCGGGACGACAACTACATCAAGCAATTATGGAACGAATATTAGATCCAACTCACCGTGATGCTCAAAAGTTTGTGACTTGGTTTAAGGCTCTGTATGACTTGTAACGAGCTCCAGCTATAGGCAATATTAATCACAGCCCAAACTCAAGGATCTATTATTTAGCCAACTCAACCAACGCATTTTGATACTTTTTCATTCCTCGTCTAGCCGCTTCAATTTTCTTCCCAAAAGTAGGATTGTAGGCTGACGGGGTTTTTGTGGATTTGAAGCGATCGCAATTATCAATATTCATATATTTTATGTTGAGAAATGCGATCGCCTGTTTAAGTATGCTGCTAAAAAAGAGCGATCGCCTTTAGAACTACAACACGCGAAAAATAAAAGGATAGCGGAAGGCGACATCAAAATTAATTAAGGTTTGGTAAACCGCGTAAGCAGCTAATCCCCAATGGAAAAGGAAATAAACGGGGAAAAGTATAAACCCAAGTAAACCAAAAGTGATAAAGGTAATCGCTCCGACCACAAGCCCGTAAAGCCAAACGTTAAAATGAAAATTGATAGCTTCTTTGGCGTTCTCTTTGACCACTGGATCTGTAGATACAAGCATAATTGCGATCGGTATGCCTATAGATACTAATGCAGCGCTAAAAAAGATTGAACCGTGAGCTAGTGCTGAAAGTAGTTTTCGCTGATCTGCATCGTACATAATAATAATGACCTCTTTAAAATAAGTTGTTTCTAGTTTTCAACCTATATTACCGATTGTTACCTAAAAACTAAGCTTATTCTCGTTTTTACTCTAATTATTGACTCCTGTAACATCCTACTAGCTAAACTTCATGATATTCACTGACCTTGAGGCGGAATTGCAAACAGCCGTTGAGCATAGACGTAATTTTGCGATTATTTCTCACCCCGATGCGGGTAAAACTACACTCACAGAAAAGCTGTTGCTGTACGGCGGCGCAATTCATGAAGCTGGTGCGGTAAAAGCTCGCAGAGCGCAGCGTAAGGCTACTTCTGACTGGATGGCGATGGAACAGCAACGGGGTATTTCTATCACGTCTACCGTATTGCAATTTGAGTATCATAATTGTCAAATTAATCTGCTCGATACTCCCGGACACCAAGATTTTAGTGAAGACACTTATCGCACTTTGGCGGCGGCGGATAATGCCGTGATGCTGATTGATGGAGCTAAAGGCTTAGAACCCCAAACGCGCAAGCTGTTTGAAGTTTGTCAACTGCGAAAATTGCCAATTTTTACCTTTGTAAACAAGCTCGATCGCCCCGGACGGGAACCACTGGAATTATTAGATGAAATTGAACAAGAATTAGGTTTACAGACCTATGCTGTAAATTGGCCCATTGGTACAGGCGATCGCTTTAAAGGTGTTTTTGACCGCCGCAATCAACAAATTCATCTCTTTGAACGTAGCGCTCATGGTAGCCGCGAAGCTGTTAGTACAGTTGTAGATTTGGGCGATGCGCGGATCGAACAGCTACTAGACAAAGACCTTTATCATCAATTTAAAGACGATTTAGAGCTAATAGAAGGCATTGGGCCAGAGCTAGATAGCGATTTAGTCCACCAAGGAAAAATGACCCCAGTATTCTTTGGTAGCGCTATGACTAACTTCGGCGTAGAACTATTTTTGGATACTTTCCTTGACTACGCCCTCAAACCTGGCGCTCGCAATAGCAATTTGGGAGAAATGCAGCCTACATATCCAGAGTTTTCGGGGTTTGTATTTAAGCTACAAGCAAATATGGATCCAAAACACCGCGATCGCGTGGCATTTATTCGCGTTTGTACAGGGAAGTTTGAAAAAGATATGACGGTGAGTCATTCTCGCACGGGTAAAACTATTCGCTTATCTCGTCCACAAAAATTATTTGCTCAAGATCGAGAATCCATTGACTACGCTTATCCTGGCGATGTGATTGGTTTAAATAATCCTGGCGTATTTGCGATCGGCGATACCATCTATAATGGTCAAAAAATAGAATACGAAGGGATTCCGAGCTTTTCTCCTGAATTATTTGCTAGTTTACGAAATCCTAACCCTTCTAAATTCAAGCAATTTTTAAAAGGTGTTTCTGAATTGCGCGAAGAAGGAGCAGTACAAATTATGTACTCCGCCGATGAAATGAAGCGCGAACCAATCTTAGCGGCGGTAGGACAACTGCAATTTGAAGTTGTCCAGTTTCGCTTGCTGCAAGAATACGGCGTAGAGACGCTGTTGGATTTGTTACCTTACACCGTTGCTCGTTGGGTAACGGCGGGTTGGGACGCATTGGCAAAAGCCGGACGATTATTTAATACTGTCACCGTCAAAGATAGTTTAGGACGACCAGTATTATTGTTTCGCAATGAGTGGAATTGTCAGCAAGTAGAAGGAGATTGTCCCGAATTAAAGTTAAGTGCAATCTCTCCATTATCTTTCTAGTGTGCAGTATATATAATCCCAATTAAGCAAAAACTTTATAGTTGTCAAGAGTAGTTGCTTTTGGCAACTTTTTTCAAAAAACCATTTTACGGACATAAAAAGCTTCTGCATATTTATCCGGTGCGTTTGATTCTATACCTCGGATTCGTAAAATTGATAAAAAAGTTTCTTCTGTAAACCATTGCTTATCTTTTTGGGAACGAAAGCTATCAATTAAGTATTTGATTTTCTGTTGGCAAACAGAGCGCTCCAAAGGTACAAAAAAATTAGGATTGGCTAAATCCCCATCATATTTAGGAATTTCATACTCTAGGATGAGATGGTTTCTAAATGTATTCCATGTCAGATCGCAAATTAAGCGATGATCTTGATGGGCATCGTGGCGATAATGAGTAAATATAAGATCGGGATTGAGTTTTTGTTTCAATTGCTCAAAAACTTCTTTAACTTCTATAGCAATAAAAGGCAAAAATCCATCTCTAAAATCTCTAACTATTATCTGTTTTTGGGCAACATTTGCTAAAAATTTATTTCCACTGCAAATAGCTTCTTTTTCTCTCTCCAAGCTTGAACTAAAAACTATCCAGTAAAATTCAATACTTGGATACTTTTCTACTAATTTTAAAATTGTACCGCCGCAGCCAATTTCTATATCGTCGCTATGAGCGCCTAAACATAATACTTTATAAGTTAAACCTGGCTTTTCAGCTAATTTTAGATTTAGCATATTAAAAATAAACTTTACATCCAAAGGAACGAGCCTTTGTTTAAGTTGCAGCTAATTATCAAATTTATGATACTCGTTATCTAGTAAATGTTGTGACTTTTTTCTTGTGCTTCCACACTTCCCAAGGAGCATTACCCACCGCAAACATATCTTCTAATTGCTGCTTATCTTTAAAAGTATCCATGCAAGCCCAAAAACCATTGTACTCGTAAGCAAAAAGTTGTTCTATGTCGATTAATCTCTGGAACGGTTCATATACTAATTCTTCTTTTTCCTTAATATAATCGAAAATTTCGTTTTGAAAAATAAAGTAGCCTCCGTTAATTCTAAGGTTGGCTTGATGTACATCTTTGATTCCCGTTACTACTCCATTTGGTTGACTAGAAATTAAATGAAATGTCTGCGATGGTCTAACACTTAAAAACCCAGCTACCTTGTCTGTAAATTTGAATTTTTCTATAACTTCAGGTAAAACTAAATCTGTAAGCCCGTCGCTATAATTTGCTAAAAATACCTCCTCATTCTCTAAATATTTCTGAACTCGTTTTAATCTTTGACCAATATTTGAATTTAGTCCTGTGTCCACAAAAGTGATGTTCCAATCATGAATATCCTTACTTAGTAAGTTTAATTTTTCTCCGCCATTAATGAGAGTAAAATCATTGGAAATACATTCGTTGTAATTTAGAAAATAATTTTTAATTAAGTCAGCCTTATAACCTAGGCATAGAATAAAATCTTTGTGTCCATAGTGTGCATAATATTTCATTACGTGCCAAAGTATGGGTCTATAGCCAATAGGAACTAACGGCTTAGGTATAGCATCCGAAAAATCTCTTAGTCTAGTTCCTAATCCACCGCAAAATAAAACAACTTTCATTTGTATTCCTCATATTCTTTTTGCTTTTGTTTGAGTCTTATTTAGGGCTTGATTTCTATTTAATAATTAAAAGATTGAAAATCTGCCAATTAATTGCTAGGCTTCATAGGATTGCTTCTCAACACTGAGCGTTTGAGTATGTATAAACTATAACAAATAATGTTCTTGTAAGCATCGTCCTCAAAGTACATTTTTACTGAATGTTCGGTTTGTCTAGTCTTATTCAGCAATCCAGTAAATTTGCTTATAATTTGTTGTATAGTCCTATACTTAAAACTGCGTGAAGCGCTTTCTTAAACTAATTTTTTAGCTATAGACTATATTAAGTTTTTGTAAGCTAAGAAATATTGAAACTTAAAACTATTGATATTTATGTGCTTAAAACTACTAAGGAACGTGGATTAAATAACCTGTAATTCTGGCTTTGCTGTATAATTCCATTGAGGCAAGAACTCATCAAAGACAATTTTCATGTTTGATTTGAAGCCTTCAGCCACTTTTCGCCCTGTTTGATAAGTCTTGTCAAGTATTGTTGTCGATACA
>JAHHGY010000061.1 GCA_019359635.1 Chroococcus sp. CMT-3BRIN-NPC107 | reverse complement strand
TTTCGGATTTTAGCTGAACGCTATCGTAACCGCCGCAAACGTTTCGGACTACGATTTAACTTAATTGCAGCGCTTCTCAACTTTGAGCTTGCTACCCCCTCGTGATTCACGCAAGAGGTCTATTCAATAATTTGGTAATGCACCTGACGGTCGCAATTTTATTATTACAGGCGATCACTCTCTACAATTTCACCCCTAGAGACACTTTAGGGGTTTTTCGTTGCTTTGAAGTGCGATCGCCGTCTATATTTATGGCTTAATTACCTCAACCTATTATGATTCAAGCTCTTTTACTTGACTTAGATGGCACTTTAATTAACAACGATCCCTTGCATTACCAAGCATGGCAAGAAATATTGTTACGCTACGACTTAAAAATCAATCGAGATTTTTATCAGCAACGCATAAGTGGCAAGTTAAACCCAGATATAGTAAAAGACTTATTACCCCAGCTTTCTTTGCGCGAATCTCAAGACTTTATTGCAGAAAAAGAAGCAAACTATCGCACTTTAGCTAAAAATATTCAACTTTTAGCAGGGCTAGAAAAACTGATTGATTGGGCAAAAAAGCGGAACATAAAACTAGCTTTAGTAACAAATGCACCGCGTAAAAATACTCGATTTATTCTCGAATTATTAAAATTAGAAACTACTTTCGATCGGGTAGTTTTGGGCGAAGATGTTGCTATTGGTAAACCCGATCCAACACCTTATCGAGTTGCTTTAGAACAACTAGAACTAGCGCCCAACGAGGCGATCGCCTTTGAAGATTCACCTTCTGGTATTCGTTCGGCGGTGGGTGCAGGCCTTTTTACGGTGGGTATTGCTTCCACCCACCTACAAACAACTTGTATGAAGTCGGGGCAAAATTAGTAGTGCCAGATTTTACCGACTTGCAACTGTGGGCGCTGCTAGAAAAATAATCGCTACTCTTGTCCCCAAATACGCTGCATTATCGTTTGCGGTGTAATATCAGCTATTTTGCCTGTGGGAGCTTTGACTTTTATTAAGCGATCGCTTTCTAGTAATGTTTCCTGTTCTAGTAAAGCAACAGTATAGATTTGAAGTGCTAAAGCTAAATACATCGGCGCGCTATCAGTACAAACTAATAAATTAGCAGCAGCGATCGTTGCGGCTAATTTGCCTGCATCCGTAGGAAACATTACTTTGAGATCGGGAAAAAATGCCAGCATTCCCCGCACAAAAGTTTCGTTATCCGCATCTTTGATTGCTATTACAGGCAAAGAAGGTTGTTTTTCCTGCAAGCTTTGGACAATTTGCCGCCAAGAATCTATGGGATAAGTTGAAGACTGACAATCGTAAACAGCTACATAGCCGCTTTCATTAATGCCTAAACTTTTTTGCTCTTTCTCCAACCAAGTAATATCTGAAGCAGGTACATTGATGCTTAATTCGGGAACGGGGGAATTGATACCCACGCCTTGAAGCAAATCGTGATACCTAGCCACCGGAGATTGTTGAAACTTCTGGGTTACAGCAGCAGTTAGGAAAAACGATCCCTTACCTTGGTAGCCGACACGAGTAGGAATACCCGTCAGCCACAGTAATAAATGCGGTAAAAATTGCCGTTTAGGAGAAATAGCAATATTGTATTCGCGATCGCGCAGCAAACCGATTAAATTACCCCAGTCAGCTAGACTATTGCGATCGTCAAAATCAAAAGCGATCGTATCAGTAACAGACTTACATACTCTATAGGCAGCTTTGGCGCTGGGTTCGACTACCACATCTATTTGCGCGTCGGGATAAACTCTTTTTAGATCGTCCAGGGTAGGAAAAAATAGAATTTGATCGCCAATTTTGCCAGGGACTAAGGCTACTATTCGCATAATATTTCTTTACTATTACTCGCTCCTCATTCTAGGAGAACTGCTACTTATTTGAAACAATAATTGTCAGCCGTTATTTTTTACCACCCAAAGCAGAATGCACTTATTAATTCCCGCCGCCGGAATGGGGCGCAGGATGGGAAGCAGCCGCAACAAGCTACTTTTAACCTTACGCTCTAAACCTCTGCTTACCTGGACAATCTTAGCCGCTAAAGCTACTCGTAGCATTCATTGGATCGGCATTATTGCCCAGCCAAGCGATGAAGAATATATCAAAGAGATTTTATCCGGGCTACCAGCAACTACAGAAGTAGAAATAATCTATGGCGGCGCTACACGCCAAGAATCGGTTTATAACGGCTTGCAGGCGCTCCCAGCTACCGCAGAAAGAGTATTAATTCACGATGGCGCTAGATGTTTGGCTACACCCGAATTGTTCGATCGGTGTGCTGACGCAATTACTAAGTGTCAAGGATTAATTGCCGCCGTCACAGTCAAAGACACAATTAAGATAGTAGATGAAAATAGATTAATTAAAAGTACCCCCGACAGGCGGCAGTTGTGGGCGGCACAAACTCCTCAAGCTTTTGATGTCAGACTTTTAAAACAATGTCACGAAGTTGGTTTGTCTCAAGGCTGGGAAGTTACAGACGACGCGGCTTTATTTGAAAGATGCGGTTTGCCCGTAAAAATAGTGGAAGGGGAAGAAACCAACCTAAAAATTACAACTCCCGTAGACCTAGAAGTCGCTGAATTTATCTTGGCACAGCGCTATAAAGTTTAAAGTACCTAAGTTTCTAAGCTATGTTCCCAATTATTTACTCCGATGAATTTTTGCAACACAAAACGGGTAGATTTCACCCCGAAAAACCCGAAAGATTAATTGCGATCGCTTCCGCCCTAAAATCTGCTAATTTTGCCCATCAACTAGAGTGGAAAACCCCAACTCCTGTAGATGAACGAGTCATCAACTCTGTAAACCAAGTCCATACAGCAGCACACATCAATACCATCGAACATTTAGCCCTTGGCGGCGGCGGTTATCTCGATCCCGATACCCCCGTTTCTCCCGCTAGTTACGATGTGGCTTTACTGGCGGTTAGTGCTTGGCTAGATGGAGTAGATATAGTATTAAGTACTAACAACCCAGCTTTTGTTTTAGCGCGTCCTCCCGGCCATCATGCCGAAAAAAGTCAAGGTATGGGTTTTTGTTTATTTTCTAATGCGGCGGTTGCTGCCAACTATGCCTTGAAAAAACCAGGAGTTAACAAAGTTGGCATTTTAGACTGGGACGTACATCACGGTAATGGAACGCAAGCAATTGTCGAAAATAATCCTCAAATCGCCTACTGTTCTCTGCATCAATTTCCTTTTTATCCCGGTACAGGCAGCGCTACAGAACGCGGCGAACATAAAAATATCTTAAATCTACCTCTACTTGCAGGCAGCACAATTTCTGTCTATCAGCCACTCTTTGAACAAGTAATTATTCCTTTTTTCACCAACTTTCAAATCGATTTACTAATCGTTAGCGCAGGTTATGACGCAAATGCTGCCGATCCTTTAGCCAATATCGATTTGCAACCCAATGATTACAAAACCTTGACAAATTACTGCTTGCAAATAACTCGGAGAGTTTTGTTTGGACTTGAGGGTGGCTATAACTTAGAAGCGCTTTCTCAGTCGGTAGTAGCTACGGTGGAACAGTGTTTGGCTTAAGAAACGTCTATTTTTGTATAGCCCAGTGTAACTACGGGTGTAATATATTGTTACGAAGCTGAAAAGTAGTAGTTTCTCGGTGGAATCTAACCCCCACATTGTGGAGAAATATAGTAATACCAGCTACAGATAGTTAAGTGAGAACACCAAGCGATGACTACTTACATTTTGATGGAAACAGCGCTACGAATCCTTACCACTGCTTATTTGCTCTCTCTAGTGCTGTTAATTGCAACTTCTTACGTTGGCTTGTCAGTAATAGAAATGATTGAAGCAGGTAATCCTAAGCCTTTCAAAACTAAGTGGTTTAACTAATCGACATAACTTATAAGTAAATTTTCTAGAGTATTGCATTGTAGGGTCAAAAATTCTGCCCTCTTGAAAAGTTTTGTGCAGGGAAACCCTGACACACAAATTTTCCGCATCTTCCCTGAGATATATTTTGGCTTTTCTTTAGATATACTGAGCAGAACTGCAATTGAGACAATACTCAATGCAGAGCATTCACCTTTAAAACAAGGAAACTGCATCTATGCCTGGTATGAACTGCTTACAAGTTGAAATAGAGATTGGAAGAATAGTTAAAGCGATAATGACTCGCAATCGAGAAATTGGCAAAGATTTGCTCGCGTATCTGAGTATGCAGCTACCGATCGCTGAAGTAGCAGGATTAGTAATTATTAGTATTGAACGGCTTATGTGGTTTGACACCGATGTCATACTTTGGGCAGTAGAACACGTGATTCCTGACGATATTATGCAGGAAGTTAAAAAAATTACTACTATTACAATCTACAAATATTTGACCTCTAAAGGGTTTGTACCAGGCAAAGATATTAGTGTAGATGGTGAGGGGAAACTATTACTAAACAAGCAAGTTGCAGCATCTGTACCCGTAAAAATAGGCTAGAGTTATGAGTTGGGAGCGATCGCATTCCCAAGTCTGCAACCTAAAAGAAATTGGCGATAAGCTCAACAACATTAGAGTATAAACGTTACATCACAACTCTGTCGCGGCTACGGTTTTCAATACATCATTTTTTGGCGTTGCTGAAAGTGTGATGATTTTCAATGGTTGGTTGACGAAAAAGACAGAATTTCTGGTTTCACCTTCTTTATCCCATTACCAATTGGGCAACGCCCCTTTGTTATCTAGTTACTTTTAATAATTTATTTCCGCCTTTTTGAAATTCGTAGTCAACTTGTTTTATCTCAGCAGTGTATCCATTTTGTTGTAATTCCTGCAACACTGGTAACAGCAAACTGGATTGCTCTCCAGAAACATTTAGTAGAGGAAATAGGCGGACTTCTTTCGCCACCCGACAGAGTTCCTCAATAGAATTTAAGTGAAACTCTAACGATAAGCAGTCTGAATAGGTAAACAATAGGTGAGAACATAGTGCTAAATCAAATTGCTTATCTTTAAAAGACAAACTAGGCAATTCATCCACCACATAACGTCCTTGCTGCAATCCTAAAGGAAAATCTTCTAGAAACTGGCTCATTGCTCTAGTTCTAATTTCTCCCATTTGGTCGGGTGACTCAATATTGCGCCAAACGTAGTTAGTTGAATTTGCTTTTACCCCGTTAATAACTGTTTGGTAAGTTGCTTGAATCCTCTCGGCAATTTCATCAGCACTAAATTGATATATCGGATCGCAAGATATTACTTTGCACCCTTGGCTATTCATTTGAGCATTAAAACTAGCCGGGCCACCAGCGCAATCAAGAATTGCTAAATCAAGTTCGTTAGGTGTTAAGCCAAACATTCCGATATATTCGGTTACAGAACGTCCCCAAAGAATAATTTTGTCTAATTTAAAACCCATTCGTATTTAATCCTTTGTAGAAGATGTGTACCTCTACATTTTTTAAACTGGCATCGACATTATATTAGGTGCTAAAACTTGGTTTAATTTGCCACTGCGGTAGCCTTCCAAATCTAAAGTCACGTACATAAAGCCGTAACTTTGAAAAGCCGAAACGATCGCATCTAAGTCACTTTTTAAGACAAAATCCTTAATCTGCTCTGGCGCTAGTTCAATTTTTGCCGTATCATCGAGCGATCGCACTCTTAAATTGTTGAACCCCAGTTTGCGCAAATATACTTCTGCTCTCCCTACGCGCTGCAACTTATCAATTGTAATTTCTTCACCGTAAGGAAAACGCGAGCTAAGACAGGGTTGTGCGGGTTTGTTCCACCAAGATAAGCCCAAAATTTGGGATATTTGTCTAACTTCACTTTTAGTAATGCCTAATTCTGCCAAAGGCGATCGCGCTCCTCTTTCTTTGGCGGCGGCAATTCCTGGACGATAATCTTGCAAATCGTCCGCATTTACCCCGTCTACTACGTAAGGATAGCCAAGTTCTTTTGCTAGGGGTTTAAGAGTGTCGTGCAACTCGCTCTTACAAAAATAGCAGCGATTAATGGGGTTTGCGCGGTAGTTGGGATTGTCCATTTCGTGGGTTTGGACTATTTGATGAGCAATACCTATTTCCGTCGCTTGAAGGCAAGCATCTTCTAATTCTTCTGGTAACAGCGAAGGAGAAGCCGCCGTAACTGCTAAAGCGCGACTTCCTAAAGTGTCGTAGGCAATTTTTGCTACCAAAGCACTGTCAACGCCTCCAGAGTAAGCAACGATCGCTCGCTCCATCTCTGCAAATAAAGTTTTTAGTTGCTCAATTTTTTGTTGCATTGTTTATTATCCTTGAATCACCCTATTGTATGTTAAAGATTTTGCCCGCAAAACTTCTACTTTTCCGCTATCGGCAACGGTGGTATAGGTAGAATTAGGGTAAAACAACTCCCTTGTCCCAATTGCGATTTTAAAGTGATATCTCCTCCATGCAACTGTGCTAATTTGCGTGACAAAGCTAAACCCAATCCCGTACCTTCATATTTGCGATTTAATCCGCTATCTAGTTGCTTAAATGGTTGAAATAACCCTAACTTATCTGCTTCGCTAATTCCAATTCCTGTATCGATTACTGATAAGTTTAAATTATTCTCGTTTGTTTCTACTTTCAACGTTACCGAGCCAGTTTCTGTAAATTTGACAGCGTTGGATAATAAATTCACAAGTATTTGCTTAATTCTACGGCGATCGGCTACCCAAGTTTTTACATCCGCAGCAATCAACATATTTAATTGTAAGTTTTGATTCAAACATCGTTCCCGAAACAAAGACAAGCAGCTTTGACAAATATCTTCTACAACGATTTCTTCTATTACTAATTCTTCTTTTCCGGCTTCTACTTTAGATAAATCTAACAAATCGTTGATTAGTTCTAATAAGTGGCTGCCGCAACTAGAAATACCTTCTATGTACTGTTTTTGCTTATCGTTTAATTGACCAAAAATCTGCTGTAACAATATATTAGAAAACCCCAATACTCCCGTTAATGGAGTTCTTAATTCGTGGCTCATGTTACTTAAAAAGTCACTTTTTGCCAAATTAGCAGCTTCAGAAATTAATTTTTCCTGCTCTAATTCTTGAGTGCGCTCTTTAACCAATTCTTCAAGCATCTCGTAACTTTGAGCGTTGTAAAGAGCGATCGCCGCTTGCTCGGCAATTTGTTTTAATAAATCGATTTCTTCTTGGCTAAAGGCTCGGTGTTTGGTAGTTGTATGCAAACTTATCCCACCAAAAAACTTATCCCGAATATAAATAGGTGTTTTGAGAATCGAAAGAATTTGTCCTTGTTCAAGCAGTGCTAATTCCTTAGTTACAAGTTCAGCTTTTTCTTTATCTGTAGGTACGCGAACAACTTGATGACGCTTTGATGGCGTTGCGGGTTCTAGCCAGTCGAGCCATTGCCATATTGGTTCTTGAAATTCTTGAATACATGCAATTTCTTCGCTGGCTCTCCATTCGCTATGCACAGAAATTTGTTCGTCAGCTAAATCGATCCCAAAAATTACTACTCGATCTACTTTGAAGTATTCGCCAGTTAATTGAACTATCTTTTGTAAAATAAATTCTGGATCGAAGCTAGAATTAATCGTTTTAGCGATTTGATTCAAGGTGTGTTCTCTAGCTGCTTGCTCTTGAAGTTGGCGAAATAACTTGGCTTGGTGAATGGCAATCGCCGTACGATCGCTTATAGTTCTAATTAACCATATTTCCTGTTCGCTCCATACCCGTTGGCGATCGTGTTGCCATAAAACAATTCCGCCTAACTCTGTCTGTTGGTACAATAAAGGCGCAATTATCAACGAGCAAATTCCTTCTTGTTGAGCAAATTCTTGAATTTCTCTACCTACAGCCCCATCAATAACCGACAAAGCTACTATTTCGCCTAGCTTCAATTTATCTTTGTAGTGGGAGTAAAGGCTGCATTTGCGATCGATAAAATCTTCCCTAGTGGCGCTGGCTTCGCTGACATGATAAATCCACATTTCTCCCTGTCTATCAGGTTGAAATATCAAGCAACTATCAACATTTAAGTTCAAATGCAACATATCTGCGGTTGCTTGCAGCATTTCCTCAAGCACCAACGTACCGCGCATAGCTTGCACGATCTGATTAATAATTGCTTCGCTTTTGGCTCTTTGCTCTATTTGCGCGATCGCCGCTTGTTGTTGACGACGCAACGCAAATTCTCGTAGCGATCGCCTTAAAACTATCGGCAAACGAAACAATCTATCTTTCAGCACGTAATCTGTCATTCCGGCTTTAATACAGTCAACGGCTGCTTCTTCTCCCAAACTTCCAGTAACCAGAATTAACGGAATTTCTTGATTCAATTTTTGTAATATTTTTAACACTTGGTAAGCCGTAAACTGGGGCAAACGGTAATCTGCCAGTACAGCATCATAAACATTAGTTTGCAACAGTTGTTTACAGTCTTCTAACTTATCTGTAGATTCATAAAAAAACGGTATTTTTGCTCTCTCTAACATAATTGCTACTAATTCTATATCTGTTGCCGCATCTTCTACAATTAATATGCGTAGAGGTAATTCAATTGAAAATTTCTGCCAAGAGCTAGCTTGAGAGTAATCTACATCATCCATTATTTAATTATTTTTATAGTATTAGCTAGTGGTTACATAGCAGTCAAAGTAGAATTATCTGTACTTATAATTCCTAATTATTTAGTCTAAGCACTGGTATAAAAAACGTTTCCTAACTATTATTTACCGAGATTTCTTAAAAACTTAGCACTGTTCTTCTCCCTTTTTAATTGTCTATCTAAAGTTGCCGTCTAAAATAATTTTGTAACCAATGAATTTAAAGCAATACTGAGCTATGACTTGGATATATCATAGCTGCTGCAACTGACCTTGCCTACTGTCATTAGTCAATCAAATTTAATCAGTTTAAAATGATTATCAAATCGCATTTATAGTTATTTAATCTTTTAACTTTGAGTGGCAAACCCATAGTCTTTATTTTAAAGCAGGTTTCTCTACCTATCAATAGTTGCATCCAGCGCCATTACTCTAAACACCCCTCCAGAGAATCAATTAAAACTTAAAAAATTTGTGAATTACATACCAAGATCAAAATCTGATTTTGGCAGCAGAGGAGATTAGAGCGTTTGCTTTAATCAACTATCTTTTGGCTATTAGATTTTTAAATAAAAAGTTGTACCTAAATGTGGTTGACTTTCAGCCCAAATTGTACCTTCGTGGCGATGAATAATTCTCTGCACGATCGCAAGTCCGATACCCGTACCAGGAAAATCTTGTTGAGAGTGTAGGCGCTGAAACGCGGCAAATAATTTGTCTGCATATTCCATTTCAAAGCCGATGCCGTTATCTCGTACAAAAATTGTGCCATCAGGCAAAGAACCAATGCTAATTTGGGGTAAGTTGCGAAAGCGACTAAATTTAACAGCATTGTCAATTAGGTTATTAAATACTTGTTGAAGTAAAACCGGATCTCCGGCAACCACAGGCAATTCTGTAATCGTAAATTTTATGGCACAATTGTCTAAACAATCGGCAACCAAACTAACTGCTGCATCAACCAAATCGCGAACATTCACCTTTTGCTTAGTTAATGGCTTTTGTCCAACCCGCGACAAGCTCAATAAACCATCGATTAGCAAACCCATTTTTTGGCTGCTACTACCAATTACATCGAGATAATGAGCGATCTTGTGATTTTTAAGAGCGCCAGTAGGTTCTAACCCCCACTCTAAAGCCTCAATAAAACCAGTAATATGCCGCAGAGGAGCGCGTAAATCGTGAGAAACAGAATAGGAAAACGTTTCTAATTCCTTGTTTGCCAATTCTAATTGCACTGTGCGTTCTTTAACTTTCTGCTCTAAGGTTTGATTGAGTTGTTTAACTTCAGCTTCCGCACGTTGCAAATCGGTAAGTTGACGCTCTAAAGATGCAGCCATATAATCAAAAGTCTGCGCTAGTTGGCTGAGTTCTTCATGGCGATCGGGTAAATGAGTGCGAGTAGTAAGATCCCCCGCCGCTAAAAGTGCCGTTGCATCAACTAATTTTTTTAAAGGACGAATCCAAAATAATTCGCTACCAATCCAAGCAATTACCATGGCGATCGCCGCAACTAATCCTAATCCTAGCAAGTTACGCTTAAGAGTACGGCTAGATTGAGCAAAAGGATCGACTTGAGAAATACCAATAGCTGCCATATACCTATTGGAATCTACAAAATGGTTGCGCTCGGTGGGAATATACAAGTGTTCGCTACCATCTACACCGCGAATTTTTGCTAGGTTTTTCTTTGCCATCAGCATATCTTTAATTATTGGCATCAATACAGTAGCTTTTATCTGCCAGTCTTTCGGCTGCGGATAATGAGCAATGAAAAAACCATTGCGATCGAAAATACTTAAAGTTGCACCTTCAGGAAGCAAAATTTTAGGAGCAATTTGACTTAGCCAATTAGAATCTAAAATTAAAAATATTGTCGATTCTACTTGATTTTGCTGATTAAATATTGGGTAGGCGCAGATAATATTTGAACTAGAGCCATAAGCCGACTTGCCAACGGTGAAAGTACGGTTAGCGATGGTTTGTTGCAACCAAGGCATATCTTGGCTTTTCATTGACGTTTTATAGGGTATAGCGCTGCAAATTACTCCGTCATTGGTGGCTACACCGATGTTTTCATAAATTGGGTAGGAGCTTAACACGTCACTCAAAAGCGCTTGACATTCACCGATGGCCACCGTACGCACTCGCGTAAATTTTGCCAATATGAATAATAATTGGTGAGCATTTTCAAGAACTTGGACTTGATAAGTAGCCGCAAGTTTGCTAGCTTTGAGCATATCTGCTCGCGTTTGAATTATCGCTAAACGTCTCTCCTTTATACCGTTGTATAAGGTCATCCCTAATACAGGGACAATGCACATTAGTATCAACAAAATTAAGCGATCGCGCAGGCTAGTAAAATAAAAACGGCCCATAGATTGCAGCTAATTATTTAAAAATACGATTCAAAACTAAAATTTGTGTTTGTCAACTACGAGCATAGGAAACCTATGGGCTTTAAGTCTAAGCAAAGTTACTTTTCCTAACTTTACTCTCCACACTTTATCCTGATAATCAATACTTTTTTAGCTAAAGAATCGCAAATGGGTGGACAACTAGCACAATTATTTATCAATGGCATTGCTGTAGGCAGTATTATCGCCTTAGCGGCGGTAGGGCTAACTCTTACTTACGGCATCTTGCGTCTATCAAATTTTGCTCATGGAGATTTCATGACTTTGGGCGCTTATATTGCTCTTAGTGCCAATCTCCGGGGCGTAAATATTTGGCTATCAATAATTTTAGGCGTACTAGGCACGGTTGCCGGAATGCTATTGTCAGAAAAATTGTTATGGTCAACTATGCGCGACTTGCGCGCTAGTTCTACTACTTTAATTATTATTTCAATTGGGCTGGCATTATTTATTCGCAACGGCGTTATTTTAATTTGGGGCGGTGCTAGTCAAAGCTACGATTTGCCTGTTAGTAGTGCCTTAACATTTTTGGGGCTAAGAATACCGCAAAATCAGCTATTGGTCATGGGGCTGGCGGCGATCGCCATCGTTGCATTGCATTGTTTGTTGCAATATACCAAAGTTGGCAAAGCGATGCGAGCAGTAGCAGACGATATCGATCTAGCTAGGGTTTCAGGTATAGATGTCGAACGAGTAGTGATTTGGACGTGGATAATTGCTGGTACTTTAACCGCTATCGGTGGTTGTATGTACGGGTTAACTACTGGCTTGCGTCCAAATATGGGTTGGTTTTTAATTCTGCCAATGTTTGCCTCAGTAATTTTGGGAGGTATTGGCAACCCTTACGGTGCGATCGCGGCGGCTTTAATTATTGGCGTTACCCAAGAAATGAGTACCCCTTGGTTGGGTTCTCAATACAAACTAGCAGTAGCTTTAGCGTTCATGATTTTAGTGTTGCTAATTCGTCCTAAAGGCTTATTTAGAAGCACGATTTAACCAAATTAGGCGCACCTTTCTAAAAGTGCGCCTCGACGCTTTAATCCTAGGGATTAACTATGTGAAAATAAATAGCAGCAACTAAAAAGTTACCAGCCAAAAGAATTAAGGAAACAATAGTCCGAAATGGATAAGGAGCAGTGCTATTGTTCATAGTTGCGCCTTTGGGAGCGTTGGTTTTAGCCGTCATAGGGACAAATCCTTTTACTTGTAACTTAATTAAGGAATACCAAAGAACGTTACTCTTGACTAGAAATCTGTAGAAATATTTTTACTTGGCTAAGAGCTTTCCCCAGCATGGTAAGAACTCCGTACTAGTGGAGCCGATCGCACGTGACTAAAACCCATATTCTGGGCAATCTCCCCTAACTGCTTAAATTCTTCTGGTGTCCAATACTTTTGCACGGGCAAATGTTCCAAAGATGGGCGCATATACTGCCCTAAAGTTAAGCGATCGCACCCTATACGTCTTAAGTCTGCCATGGCTGCAATTACTTCGGTTTGAGTTTCCCCATGTCCTAGCATTAACCCCGACTTTGTAGCCATTTGCGGCGCTAATTGTTTGACTATCTGCAAAACTTGCAACGAGCGATCGTATTTAGCCCCCCGGCGCACCCGTCCTTGCAACCTTTCGACCGTTTCAATATTGTGGTTATAACATACAGGCTTCTGCTCTACTACGGTGGCAATACGACTTCGCCATAACTGTGTACTTTCTTTACCGCCCCAAAAGTCTGATGTCAACACTTCAATTTGAGTTTCTGGGTTCAAATAGCGAACAGCAGCCATTACTTTGGCAAACCAACTTGCACCGCCATCCGACAAATCGTCCCGCGCTACAGAAGTCAATACTACATACTTTAAGCCCAAGATTTGCACTGATTGGGCTACTTTTTGCGGTTCCTCTAAGTCTAAAGGCATTGGTGCATGACCTTTATCTACTTGACAAAAGGCGCAAGACCTAGTGCATACTGGTCCCATTAGTAAAAAAGTTGCAGTTTTTTGAGCGTAACACTCGCCTCGGTTTGGACAGCGTCCTTCTTCGCAAATAGTATGAATTTGTCGTTGCTTAATAATGTGTTGAACGGTAGAAATTTCACTAGCTTTGCCAAGCGGACGACGCAACCAATCGGGCATTGGTTCAATTGTTTGCGGTCTTTGCGCCGCCGATGGTGATTCATTCATAGGTATTTAGATAATTAAAATAATTTTTATAAACATTACTAGCAAAACCGTAAATATACTTAATTTAACATTAAGTAAACAACTACCTGTTTTTGGTTCTAAGTAAAATTTCTCTTGAATACACGATAGTCCTAGAGTTAAGTTTAATTTATGGTGATGCTAGGCATCACTACATTAGTAATATTACTATCTTAAATTCAAATCTCTTTCAGGATTAAATCATGACCAGCCGTAAAATTTTAGTTATTGATGACAGCCGCGTAATTCGAGTACGAGTAAGAGAAATGCTACCCCCAGGTAACTTTGAAGTTTTAGAAGCCAAAGATGGGTTAGAAGGCATAAACTTGATTCGCCAAGAACTACCAAACTTAATTATGCTTGACTTCCTGTTACCTAAAATGAGCGGTTGGGAAGTATTTCAGCAGATTCAACAAAACCCCGAACTACGCAAAATTCCCTTAGTTTTAATGTCTGGGCGCAAAGAAGAAGTAGTAGAGAAAATTCAAGAACCCTTTGAGCATTTTGAGTTTATCTTAAAACCCTTTGAGCAAAAAGATTTAATTGGGGCAATCAAGTCAGCAATGGCAAAATCTAAATTGCCTTCTAGAAATACAACCACCGCCGCTTCTAATATTACTCGTAGCAGTGCGGCGTTCACTACCGGAACGGCAGAAATGCAAATAATGCAGCAGAAAATTTCGAGTATGCAGGCAGAAATCAACGCACTCAAACAACAAATTGGGCAAATTGTCGCTTTTATCAATAAAAAGTAAGAGGTTGCACATCTCAAATCGAAAATATGAGGTTTAATAATTCAAACATAGGAATCTCTCCTTGTGAAAGCCCCATTGCCAAGTAATGAAACTGCCAGGTTACAAGCATTAAGCAAGTATGAAATTCTTGACACTGCAATGGAGAGTGTCTTTGATGACCTCACACGCTTGGCAGCGTATATTTGCTCTGTTCCTACAGCAACAATTAGTTTAATCGATCGCGATCGCCAATGGTTTAAATCAAAAGTAGGCTTAGAAATCTCGCAAACTTCTAGAGATAATGCCTTTTGCGCTCATGTAATTTTACAAATTGACCCGTTAATTGTCTCCGATGCGGAACTTGACGAGCGTTTTGCCGATAACCCTTTGGTTACAGGCGCTCCCCATATCCGATTTTACGCGGGCGCACCATTAATCGATCCTGACGGCTTTGCTTTAGGAACTTTGTGTGTCATTGACTACGTACCTCGGCAATTGAGCAACGAGCAACAAGAAGCATTGGTAGTTTTGTCACGTCAAGTGATGACGCAATTAAACTTGCGGCGCAACTTAGTAGCCTTACAAGAGTCTACAAACCAGCGCCGCCTTGCCGATGAAGCCTTACAACAAACTGTTAGGTTTCAGCAGGGGATTTTAAATGGAGCAAATTATTCGATTATCTCCACCACCACAGACGGAGTTATTCAAACTGTTAACGATACTACCGAGCGATGGCTAGGCTATAATAATACCCAACTTATCGGGCAAACACCTGCCCTTTTTCACGATAAAGCTGAAGTTGCTCAGTATGCCCGCCAACTATCCCAAGAAATGGGAACAAATATTAAGGCGGGGTTTGAGGTTTTTGTAGCAAAAGCCCAATGCGGGCAGGCAGACGAGCGCGAATGGACTTACATTCGCGCTGATGGTAGCCATTTTCCAATTATGTTATCGGTCACGGCTTTACGCGATCGCCAAGGGAATATTATTGGATTTATTAGCATTGCTAAAGATATTAGCGATCGCGTTTTTGTCCAAGAAGCCCTCAAAAAGTCCGAGCAAAAACTCGCAATGCACTTCGCGCAAACTCCAGTAGCGATCGTTGAATGGGACTTAAATTTTAAAATTACTAACTGGAATCGTGCCGCCGAAAGCATTTTTGGCTATTGCGCGCAAGAAGCTATTGGTCATCATGCGGCAGGTTTATTAGTACCAGAAGCGGCAAGGAATGAAGTAGATCGTATAATGACGGAGTTATTAAAGCAAGCAGGGGGAAATCACCACATTAATGAAAATATTACCAAAGACGGTAGATCGGTTATTTGTGAGTGGTTTAATACTCCTTTAGTAAATAGTTACGGCAATGTCGTTGGGGTTGCCTCTTTAGCTCAAAATATTAGCGATCGCTTTAATGCCGAAAAAGCCCTTCAAGCCAGCGAACAGAAGTATCGCACTGTAGTGGACAGCGTTAAGGAAGTAATTTTTCAAACCGATGCTGCCGGGTTGTGGACTTTTCTAAATCCCGCATGGACAGAAATTACAGAATTTAGTACCGATGAAAGCTTGGGGAAAAACTTTTCATCCTACATTCACGAAAGCGATCGCCAACAAAATATCGAACTTTTCCAGTCTCTTATCCAACGCCAGCAAGAATATTACCGTCATGAGGTTCGCTACCTCACCAAGTATGGCGGCTATCGTTGGATTGAAGTTTATGCTCGTTTGACTACAGATGATAAGGGAAATATTTTAGGTACTTCTGGTACGCTCCAAGATATCACCGACAACAAACAAGCCGCGGCCTCTCTCAAAGAAAGTGAAAGGCTATTTAAAGCAGTTTTCAACCAAGCATTTCAGTTTATTGGATTACTAACTTGCGATGGGGTGGTGCTAGAAATAAACCAAACTGCCCTTGATTTTGGTGGTGTTGCCCTTAGAGAAGTCGTAGGACAAATGTTTTGGCAAACTCCTTGGTGGCGGCGCTCTCCATCAGACCAAGCTCAACTCAAAGAGGCAATTTATCAAGCAGGGGGCGGTAAGTTTATCCGCTACGAAGCAGAAGTTGTAGGCGCAGAAAATATTAGAATTACTGTAGATTTCTCAATTAAACCCGTTAATGATGAACTAGGCAAAGTAGTTTTGCTGTTATTAGAAGGACGCGATATTACCGAACGCAAGCAAACGGAAGAAGCCTTGCGTTCTAGCCTAGCTACCAATCACGCCCTCATTAATGCTTTACCCGACTTAATGTTTCGCATCAGTGCCGATGGCACTTTTGTGAACTTCAAAGCCAGTAAAAATCATCACGTACCACTACCTTCAGAGGAGTTTTTGGGCAAAAGTGTTTGTGAGGTGATGCCAAAAGATGTAGCCGTATTAACGATGAATGGAATCAAAGAGGCGATTTCTACTGGAGAATTGCAAGTTTTTGAGTGTCAAATGCTTTTAGAGGGCAAAACTTGTCATTATGAAACTCGAATTGCAGTTAGTGCCAGAGATGAGGTCATGGTTATAGTTAGAGATATTACCGGGCGCAAGCAGGCAGAGGCAGAAATTCGTAATGCCCTGGAAACTGAGAAACATTTAAGCGAATTGAAGTCTCGCTTTGTAACTATGACTTCCCACGAGTTTCGCACGCCGCTAACTACTATATTATCTTCGGCGGAATTGCTAGAAGACTTTAGTACTATTTGGGGCGAAGAAAAAAATCTTTGCATTTTCATCGAATTAAAGCCAATGTCAATCACATGACCCAATTATTAGACGATGTGATGTTAATTGGCAAAGCCGAAGTGGGTAAACTAGATTGTCATCCGATCGCTCTGGATGTAGTTCAATTTTGCCGCGACTTGGTAGACGAACTCCACCCTAGTAGTATCAGCAATCATCATATTACCTTTGTTAGCCAAACTAATATTCTTTATGCTTATTTAGATGAAAAATTATTACGGCATATTTTAGTCAACTTACTTTCAAATGCTATTAAGTATTCACCAAATGGAGGAACAGTTAATTTTCATCTAGGCTACCAGAACGGGGAAATAAGTTTTCAAATTCAAGACCAGGGCATTGGCATTCCAACAATTGAACTTGAACGCTTGTTTAGTTCGTTTTATAGAGCCAGCAATGTTGGCAACATTTCGGGTACAGGATTAGGACTTGCGATCATCAAAAAGGCAGTAGATTTACAGCAAGGAAAGATTGCGGTAGAAAGTGAAGTCGGCGTTGGTACAAGATTTGTAGTTTCTCTTCCATTGCAACAGGAAAAAATATATGAACAAGATTTTAGTCATTGAAGATGAGTTTTTGATTAGAGAAAACCTTTTAGAACGTCTTGGGGCTGAAGGTTTTGATACGGTGGGCGCAGAAAACGGTTTAGATGGAGTTAAGTTAGCTCTAACCGATCGCCCAGATTTAATCATTTGCGATGTGATGATGCCGCAACTAGATGGTTATGAAGTGTTAAAGACTTTGCGTCAAAACCCAATTACGGCAGCAATTCCGTTTATTTTTTTAACAGCAAAAGCCGAGAAATCATCCCTGCGCCACGGGATGGAGCTAGGAGCGGATGATTATTTAACTAAGCCATTTACAAAAACAGAATTGTTAGGAGCGATCGCTACTCGCCTAGAAAAGCAAGCTGTTGTTGCCCAACATTTTGAAGAAGAATTAGTTAGTTATGTTCAAAGCATTACCGACGCGCTGCCGGAAGAACTGCTCAATCCTATTTATCGAATTTTTAGCTTGACCCAAAAGCTAGTGGACGAAAACGAGACGATTTCTCCCCACGAAATACTCGCCACTGCTGAGAATATTAATGGGTCAACCATGTATCTGCATCGCTTGATGGAAAACTTCATTATTTACTCAAAGCTAAAAGCTTTAAACCTTAATTCTCAAGAAGTTCAAGTATTGAGCAGTTGCCGAACTTCTAGCCCCAACACGATAATTGTGGAAGTAGCAACGCAAAAAGCTACGCAGTACGGGCGGGAGGCAGATTTAATTTTAAATATTGCCCGCGCCGGGGTAAAAATTGCCGAACAAGATTTGCGAAAAATAGCCGAAGAAATCATCGATAATGCTTTCAAGTTCTCCGAAATTGGTACACCTGTAGAGATTAAAGCCACTATAGATAACGATATTTTTCAGATAACGATCGCTAGTACCGGGTGTGCGATGACTTTAGAGCAGATTGCTAGTATCGGTGCTTGCAGACAATTTGAGCGCGAATTTTACGAGCAGCAAGGTTTGGGTTTAGGTTTAGTTATTGCCAAAAAGCTCACCGAACTTCACGATGGGCAATTAATCATCAAATCTGCAAAAACAGAACCAACGACTACGGTGTGTGTCGAGCTTAAGTGCGTTTGAATTAGTAAACTGGCGTTGCTGAAAGTGTGATGATTTTCAATAGTTGGTTGACGAAAAGACAGAATTTCTGGTTTCACCTTCTTCATCCCATTACCAATTGGGCAACGCCAGTAAACTTCTTATCTAAAAGAGGTTATTGTTCTTTTGATTCTGATTGCTGCAAATGTTGCACTATATTTGTGTAACCATTAAATTCTGCTAATGCTAGAGCCGTATAACCGCCACGATTTATGAGGTCTATATCGGCTCCAGCTTGTACCAACAATTGCACCGCTTGAAAATCGCCCCACGAAGCTGCCCACATTAAAGCTGTGACTTGAGCAGAATCTTGTAAGTTGACATTAGTTTTGGCTGCCAGTAGGTGGATTACTTCAGTGCGATCGCTCTGTGCGGCTTTAATTAGCGCCGTCTTACCATCGGCAGCTTGAATATTGGGATCGCATCCAAAATCGAGCAATACCTCTACCGTGTTGCGATCGCCTTGGGCTGCGGCAATATTTAAAAGCGGTTCGCCCCCCACCGGGGCGTTGAGATCGGCTCCATAACTTAACAAATCGGCAACAATTTCGCTGTGTCCTTGCAACACTGCTAGTAGTAGAGGCGAATCTCCTAACTGATTGGTTAATAAGGGATTAGCACCGCGATCGAGTAAAATTTGTGTCAATTCGCGATCGCCTTCAATGGCAGCAAGATGTAAGACTGTATCGCCATTTTTATCTTGAGCATTAATATCCGCACTGCGATCGAGCAAAGTCACCGTAATAGCGCTGTATCCCCCCGCTACCGCCGCCGTTAGAGCGGTTTCTTCCTCTTGATTTTTTACATTTACATCTGCTCCATGCTCTAGCAATAGTTGGACAATTTTTAGATTGCCCAAGTCGCAACTCAGCATTAAAGCTGTTTCTCCTTCATTATCTTGAACATTGGCATCTGCACCTTTACCTAACAATAATTCCGTCACAGCTAGAGAAGACGAAATTACCGCTTGCATTAAAGCCGTTGTTCCGTCTAAATTTTTATTATTTAAGGCTGCCCCATACTCTAGTAATACTTTGACTATTGGGCTGTGTCCTTGGGCGGCGGCTAACATTAAAGCTGTTTCGCCGTTTTTAGTGCGATTTATATCCGCACCTGCTCTTAACAAACTTTGCACTACTTGAGTGTGACCCTGTTGTACGGCTACGATTAGGGCAGTATCTTCGTCTCGATCTTTGATTTTGATATCTGCCCCAGCACTCAAAAGCAGTTGCACAATTTCTAGGTCATTTTTTAAGGCTGCTACCATCAACGCTGTACTACCATCGTCATTTTTAGCATTAACATCTGCCCCATGACGAAGCAAAATTTGGGCAACATCGACTTGATGATTTGTTGCCGCTAACATTAGTGCGGTTGCACCAAATTTATGACGGGCATTGATATCTGCGCCACTTTTAATTAACAGGCTAACAATTTCGCTGTAGCCAGCAATAGAAGCAAACATTAAAGCCGTAGTGCGATCGCGCGTTTTGGCATTGAAATCCGCACCTGCCGCTAATAATGCTGTAACTTGCTTAATTTCGCCAATTTTTGCCGCTTTCAGCAACAAAATATCATAGTTAAAAGCCATATATTATTCAGCATTTTGCCCCGCCTAATGCTAGAAATTATACTTTATAGCTTCACCTCTATTTATTAGCTTTGGATTTGAATCGCCGAAGGAACCAAAACTATAGAACCCATTTGGGATCTTGATTAAATAGTATGCTCAGGGAAAATGCCATACTCAAGCAGTTTGACCGACAAAGAGTGGGAAATTATTGAACCCCTGTTACCTAAAAAGAAAAGAACTAAAC
>JAHHGY010000060.1 GCA_019359635.1 Chroococcus sp. CMT-3BRIN-NPC107 | reverse complement strand
AAAGCATGGACGCAAAGCCAAAAGCATCTTTCGCTATGGCTTGGATCATCTACGTAATATCCTACTCAACCTCGACCAGAAAATGAGTGAGTTTATGCAAGTGCTACAGTTTTTGTCCTGTACTTAGTGTATTGACTAAAAAACTTTAATCGGCGTTGCTGAAAATGTGATGATTTTCAATGGTTGGTTTACGAAAAAGACAGAATTTCTGGTTTCACCTTCTTTATCCAATTACCAATTGGGCAACGTCCTTTAATCAATGCCTCTTATATTAATTGTCTAGAATTTATATGATTATTCGGAGCAAAGCCTAATGAATTTACGCCTATTACTAACTACTCAATTACCAAAACGCCCTTGGTTGCTAACTTTGCTACTATGGATTGCTTTAGTTATCCCAGCCCAAGCAGCAGTACAATTAAGAGTCGCCGTTGAAAATGGTGTAGAGCGGCTAAAAATTGGCAGTTCGACAAACGCTGTAGTTAAAGATGTCTCTGGGCGAAAACTTGGCGATATTGCGGCAATGAATGCTTTTTATGCAACCCCAAGCGAGGGGGGAGTAGCAGTAGATACCATCCGCTCTGGGGCGGTATGGATCGAGCCATTAGCAGGGGGCTATGTGTACATAGGCGACTACTGGTATCGGGGTAAAGCTTTAGTAATTCCCTCAGCTAAAGGCTTAACAGCCGTTAACTATGTCGATCTCGAACAGTATCTTTACAGTGTTCTAGGCAGCGAAATGAGTGCCAGTTGGCCCTTAGAAGCCCTCAAAGCTCAAGCAGTGGCGGCTCGGACCTATGCCATCTACAAGCAGCAAAAAGAACGCAATGCCCTTTACGATGTCACTAACACTCAGTCTTCTCAAGTTTATAAGGGTGTTGCTAGTGAATTTAGTAGTACCCAATCAGCCGTAAATAGCACGGCGGGACAGGTTTTAACTTACAACAATCAACTAATTTTGTCGGTTTTTCATGCTTGTTCGGGGGGACACACAGAAAACGTTGAAGATGTTTGGTCAGAAGCCTTACCTTATCTGCGTGGGGTTCAAGATTACGACCAAGATATAACTCAATGTCAGTGGGTAAAAAGCTTCTCTGGCGAGGAATTAACTAAGCGGCTTTCAGGAGTAGGGGATATAGTTTCTATAAGTCCTACCCTTACTCCTTACGGCAGCATTAAGTCGATGAAAATTGTCGGAACGAGCGGGACGCGGGAGCTAAAAGGAGAAGCAGTACGCAATGCTTTGGGCTTAAAAAGTACGCGCTTTACTATTACTCAAGAGGAAACAGGTTTGCGCTTTGATGGACGCGGTTGGGGACACGGCTTAGGGCTGAGTCAATGGGGAGCTTATAAGTTAGCTTCACGAGGTATCAACTATAGGCAGATTTTAGGACATTACTATAGTGGGACTAAGCTGACTACGATTAAGACTAAGTAATTGGTAAATTGATTATTTTTATTCATTACCTAGATTCCCTCAATCGGCGTTGCCATTCAGCGTCAATGGAGTCGGAATTTTCAACTTCTTGGTCTAGCAAATCGGTTTCGGAAGTATAAACCAAATCCTCGTTAGTAATGACGTTTTGGGCGGCAAATTGACGGGCGTAGGCGATTTTTTGCTCTACGGCAGAGTCCGCTAACTGCAAACTGCGTTCTTGGCGTTGAGAATTGCGAAGTCTTATTTTGGTATTGCGCCACTTTAGCCAGAAATATCTCACCAATGGCACGCCCAAAAAAGCCACTCCATACCCTAGTAGTAGCCAATAAATAGCCTGGACAAAGCCCACAAGCCCCCCGGCGGCTACCTCTGACAGCAAATTGCCCAAAAATAATGCTCCGCCTAAATTCAGCACTCCTAGCCCAATACTTAGCCCTAGTTGTCCCGAACTTGCAGCGCTAAATCGCTGAGGAAGTTCTTGTAAGTAGGGCGGTACTGGTACAAGCTGCTGTTGCCTTGAAGCGTAAGATTGCAACTGCGGAAATACATACACAATATGTCCTTCGAGGCTCACTGTTGGTTGCCCGTTAAACGACGTTAGCACAGGCAACATATAGTCTTCGTACTCTTGAGCGTAGCTGGAGCCTACATCATCTAAATAGGGTGCTATTTGTTCTCCAACTACTGCACCGCGATTGCTACGAATGACGGCGGCAATTTCTTTCTGGCGACGTTCTTCTAAGTCTGCATTCGGATTGCAATCACCAAATAAAAACGAGAAAATTGCCTCAAAAAAGTTTAACTGACTTTCTTCCGTTCGCCGCTCTTGGTATCGCCTGTCGTAGTCTGGAGAGAATACCCCATACCAATTAGGCCCAATCCAGAAATAAGGCATAAAAAACGAATTACCGCCATAACCGCGATCGCTATTATCGTTATCGCTGCTTTGGTTCATCGCAGTCAAAATTACAAAAATGGTGACAACAATTAGGACAATAGAAGCAAGTAATAAAACCCCAAAAGATATGCGAATCAAGTAAAACAATACTCGCCAAACTTTTTTCCACCACTCTTGCAGCCGCAAGCGCAAAAACTTGTTTCGCAAAATTGCCCGTAAGTTTTTGGGAAATAGATAAACAATTTCCCCCGATTCGGCTACTTGCAAGTGTCCGCCGACATCAGTTGCTAAAGCCAGCAATCCTTGCTCGGCTAAATTTACATTAAATCCTGCCTGGGTCGCCACATCGCCAACAGTGACGCGATAACCCAGTTGTTCTACAGCCTCCATGATGGCGGGATTTGGAGCCATGCCCTTCCCTCAAGTAAAATTATTTCGTCTATTTCTAGTATAAAGTTCTATTTCTCAGGGATTGGCTGAGTGCATGGGTGAAAATCCGTACTTTTGTTTGCCATCAACTTTGACGGGAGTTTAGCTTGTGAATATTTTGCTCCCAGTTTGCGCCATCAAAAGGTACTATTTCAAATTGAGATAATATATCATCGCCATCAAGACAGCGCAGATTGACACTAAAACTGTCGGGATGCGATCGCGGTATATAAAAACTATGGATGCCACAAATTCGGCAAAATGTATGTTGGGCAACTCCTGTATTAAACGTATAAGTAGTTAATGCTTCCGCGCCTTGCAATAAAGTAAAGCTTTCGGACGGGACAATTAAATGCAAAAAACCTTTTTTTAAACAGATTGAACAGTTGCATTCATCTACTTTGTATTTGTTTACAAAAACTCGAAACCTTACCGCGCCGCAATGACAGCCACCTTCAAAAGTATCTAATGCAGTCATAAGTATTAACGCTCCTTACGGAGTTTTTCTAGCTTAGAAACACGAGCTTGCAATTTATTGACTCGATCTTTGGTTTCAATTACTAAAGTTGCCAAATTGTCAAACATTTGTTCGCTGCTCAGTTGGGGCTGTTTGCGTCCCAAATTTCTTGGCGATGGAGACGGGGATGCGATCGCGCTTGGGGCTTGTCCTCTCGATATTTGGCTAATTTGAGCTTCCAAACGATTTAGCCGCGATTCTATTCTAGAAATATCTGCTTGGATGTTGAATTGTGATGATTGGGAAAAAGCGGCACTATTTAACCCGTACCAGCTAATTATTACCAAAATTGTGGCAAGACAAAGTAGTAAAACTTTCTTGTACATTGTTAGTCAGGTTGTAAAGATGCAAATAACTGTTGCCAATCATTAGATGGATTGGTACTTTCGACGGCTTTTACTTCAAAAGTAACGTTGCTTGCTTGGGGTTGAGATAATGATTCAATACAAAGGAGAGCGATCGCATCTCTGCTAACTTTCCCTCTAATATTATCTCCCTGCTCAAATACTAATTCTTGAATGCCTGTTTCTTCGGTCAACGCGCAAGGTCTGATAATTGTATAAGGAATTAGGCTCTCTCTTAAACTATCTTCTCCGCGCAATTTCCAAGTAAGAATTCCTCCCAATTGCTCGTTCATTCTAACGGCGGGTGGTTCTTCTGCTAAGTTTATACCGGGGCGATTGGGACGAGTTACACCCGCCGAACTAATTAGTACAAATTGGGGTAATGTTTTGCCACCATAAGCTTTAATCGATTCTACTTGTAAACAGAAGTGACCTGGCGTAAAGTTAGGATTTAATTCGCCGTCGTATTCAAACTTACTCAGCATTAATTGCAAAGAGCAAATATGTTGAGTATCGATTAATTCGTTGGTATCTAAAGTTTTTGCCCGAAACACTGGAACTAATTGGTTAAAAGGAATTCGCACATCTACCCAACTATTATTTACAGTATCAAAAGAATGGGAATAAGCTACGCCATCCCACTTTGACTCGGTACGCGCTAGAAATTTGTAGCGTTGACCGTCGCCTTTTACTCGCAGTTCTATACCTTCGTAGTTGGATAAATTAAATGGTGGATCGATATTTCTAGTCCTTACCGAAGCAAAACCGCCAGAATTTTGAGTAGATACATTGCCTGTAAATACTGCCAAGTTATCAATAAATTTAATTTCGCTTTCACTGACTCCACCCATTACTACATCATCCACCGCGCCCCAACTAGCTTTCATATCTGCGGAGGGATTTGCAAAGTCAAATATAAGTTTTTCTGTCGGTTTACTCAGATACTCCGCCGTCGCTTGGACGAGATTTTTTACGCCCAAATATTCCACATTTTCTGGGGTATCTCCAACAACTTCCGGTTGATAGAATTTAATTCCTTGATTATACTTGGCGCGATCGGGCGTATCTCCTTCCACAGGCTGTACTTTTACCGACGTACAACAAATTACAGCACTTAAATTTGCCATTAGTTCCGGTGTCAAAGTTTCGCTTTTTGTGATATCACCCTCGATTAATTCTACATTTTGAAGCAGGATGGATTTAGCGCGATCGCAATTTCTAACCAAACACCGCACTAGATAACCGCGATCGACTAATTTTTGCACTACACGTTTACCTACGCCACCTGTCGCCCCAGCTACTAATATAATTCCCATACTTTTACCCATAGACCTATCTTTATTATCATTACCGAGGAGCAATCGTTGCAGGCAGCCAATAAACGGGATAATTTCAAAGTAAGCTAGAGTTTTGATAAATCTGCCTACATCCCACGAGCAATTTTTTTCATTCATAGCCATAGTTTAAATTTGAGCAATGGAACAGAAGTTATAGAGACGATTGACTCCTATTTCACTACCATAAGCTGTAATTACTTTTATTAAGCACTGCCAGCATCAACGGATTGCAGGCTTTAATTGCAATTAAAATTTTGAGCTTCAAGGCTAACTGCTACTAGCTCCAAAATATAAAGTTTTAAACAATACTCGTTGATTTTACTATAGCCGTAGGAAATAAACTTCTAAATTTGTCGTTGCTTCTTGAGTAGTGTGATAGAGTTTTTGTGATTGCTTGTAATATTTTTACCGATAGCATAAATACTCATCAAAAACATCTGTATTACATGGTAACTTTTTTCAAAATTAATTAGGCTAAACTCTACTCACGAGCATCTTTCAGCACTGTGCAGTACATTCTGATAGCTCATAATAAAAGAGCTTTTTCGATCGCCCAACAACATTTTAAACCTCTCTAATAACAGAAAATGGAAAAACAAAGAACAGTAGCATTTATCTTAAAACGTGTCGATTGTAATGATGGGGTTGCTTCGCATTGTGAGAGTCTGATTCGTAGTTTAAAAGCGGTTGGGTGGAAAGTTGTTTTGATTACGGGCGCTGTGCATTGTGATGAAGGTTCTGTACGCCGTCTGGAAGCGCTCAAAGATTTATCAGAAGAATGGGTGATATTGGACGATCTCAAACCTCTCATACCCGCTCTAAATCATATTACTCGAATTAATGAACTGGTAAAAAAACACCAAATTTGCCTGTTTCACGCTCATGGATACACGATGTTGGTTCTTGCCCGTATCTTGAAAATTACCACTGGCGTAAACTGTGTTGCCACCTTTCATCCATCGCTTCATGGTGATAATCCTACATCGCTTAAAGAAGCGAACTTACGACCGCAAATAATAAAATATCTGATATTTTTGAACCTGTTTGCTCCAAGAGCCTTTATTGCCTTATCTTCAGATATTGAAAAATTCTTGATGAAAGATTTAGGATTTAATAAAACTAAGGTTCGCAAGATTTTACCTGGCATCGATCCACAATATTTTCGCCCTCCCACGCTAGAAGAGCGGCAACAGGTACGAGAAAAGTTTGGATTCAAGGAACAAGACTTAGTATGCTCCCTAGTAGGAAGACTCAATTGGAATAAAGGTCACGATATTTTAATTGATGCTGTTAGGAAAGCAAGAAATGCTGCTCCCGAAATATCTTTAAAGGGTTTATTTGTGGGTTCTGGGGCCCAGGAGGAGCAGATTAAGAAATATGCCTTTGCTAATAAAGATGACTACTGTTCTTTCATTTTTTTAGGATATGTAGACGATCTAAAAGAAGTGTATTGGGCATCAGATATTTTTACTTTACCAAGTCGCTTGGAAGGGTTTGCTTTAGTAGTGGCAGAAGCAATGTATTGTGGAACAGTTCCTATTCGAACACCAGGCGGAGGAGCTTTAGATCAAATTCAGGAAGGTAAAACAGGTTATACTGTTCCCTTTGATGATGCAGAGGCTTTATCAAAGGCAATTCAAAAGCTCGCAAATCAAGACTTTCGCTTGCAGATGGGCAAACAATGTGCGGAGTATGCTTCCTCAGCATTCGATGGAGAACTGATGATTGAGAAGACAGTGGCCTTGTATTACGAGTGTTCTGGCATGAAAACAAAATAAAGTTTGAAACTTGAGTTGGGGTGAAATGTCCTTACTAATCCGTTATTAGATAATGCGATCGCGCAAGCGCGCCCGGTTACGGGCTTCGCAATTTCTGACCAAACACCACACTAGATAACCGCGATCAACTAATTTTTGCACTACACGTTTACCTACGCCACCCGTCGCCCCAGCTACTAATATAATTCCCATACTTTTACCCATAGACCTATCTTTATTATCATTACCGAGGAGCAATCGTTGCAGGCAGCCAATAAACGGGATAATTTCAAAGTCAGCCAGAGTTTTGACAAATCTGCCTACGTCCCCCGATCGCTTCGTTTGATTCATACTGCTATTAAAACTAATTAATTAACGCCTCAGCCTCAATTTCTACCAGCATTTCAGGAGAAATTAAGCGACTTACTTCTACCATTGTGGTGGCTGGTCGAATTTCGCTAAAAAATTCGCCGTGTGCTTTGCCGATTTTTTCCCATTCATCAATGTTTGTAACATAAATTCGGGTACGAACAACGTTTGTTAAGCTTGCACCAGCAGAAAGTAATGCAGCTTCAATATTTCGCAGAATTTGAATGGTTTGCTTATTAGAATCGCCCACCCCAACAATTGCGCCACTACTATCTGTTGCCGTTGTACCAGAAACATAGACAAAATTCCCGATGCGAACTGCCCGCGAATAGCCTACAATTGGCTCCCAATGACTTCCAGTCGAAATGTTTTTTCTGTCCACTATAAGTTTTTGCCTCAACAACCCCACTATCAACTTCTAGTTTAAGATCGAGCGATGGAACAGGAAGATATAGAAATCATTAACCTCGGAAATCTCTTGATTGTCGATATGGATGGAACAATGCGATCGCCTCGTTCTGACAACAAATTTATCCAACATCCGGGAGATCAAAAAATTATTCCAGGGGCGGAAGGCGCGATCGCCTATTTTGCAAGTGCTGGCTGGAAAGTAATCGGCGTAACCAATCAAGCGGGAGTAGAAGCAGGTAAAAAGTCTTTAACTAGCTGCGTCAAAGAACAACAACAAACGATGATTTTACTCCCAGAAATTGAAGAAGTTTATTTTTGCCCCGATTTTGCCGGGAAAAAATGCTTTTGCGTTACGCCAAAAGAATCGCGCGACTATAGCAAACACGAGCTATCGGGAACCTTTCGGAAGCCCAACCCCGGAATGCTGTTGCTGGTGATGGAGATACACCGCGCAGACAAAATACTGTTTGTAGGCGATCGCACCGAAGATAAACAAGCCGCCAATTCTGTAAAGCTCTACGCGGAGAGTATGCCCGGCGCAAGACTTTACGCCAAAATCAAGTTTCAGCAAGCCGACAATTGGCGTAGAACCTATGGCGATTTCTGAAATTGCCTTAATTGCGATTTCTAATATGTTTACTACAAATATTTCTACAACTATGCTGCAATTTCAACCTCCTGGCTTTGTTCAACAAGCTGTAAATACGTCTTTAGGCACAATGGTTTACTACAGCCCGGTGAATGTAGAACAACAATTGCCCCCATTAATATTTCTGCATACTTTTGGCGGTGGCGCTTCGGCTTACGAATGGTCTAAGGTTTATCCAGCATTTGCCAACAACTATCGCATTATTGCGCCAGATTTAATTGGTTGGGGAGAATCAAACCATCCAGTGCGCGATTATACAGTTGACGATTATCTGACGACTATTGCTGAATTTATTTCCCTTGTTTGTACCCCTCCCGCGATCGTTGTTGCTTCTTCGCTGACGGCAGCTTTAACTATTCGTTTGGCAATCCAACAACCTGATTTATTTAAAGCTTTACTTTTAGTTTCTCCATCAGGGTTTGATGATTTTGGGCAAGGTGTGGGGCGCAGAATACCATTGCAAGTTATTAATACACCTTTGCTCGATCGCTTAATCTACACTTTAGGCGCTGAGAACGAAATTGCCGTGCGGAATTTTCTCGAACGATTTTTGTTTGCAGATTCTAAACGAGTTTCTCTAGAAATAGTCCAGGCTTATCTCGCTTCCGCCCAACAACCCAATGCGATTTATGCCGCCCTTGCTTTTTTACGAGGCGATCTTTACTTCGATTTATCTTTATATATCCAACGCTTGACTACACCTACCTTCATGCTATGGGGAGAATCGGCACAGTTTACAGATATCAAACTAGGGCGGCGATTAGTACAACTAAATCCTTCAACAATTGAACTCCAAGGCATTACTGGGGCGGGAGTATTGCCTCATCTAGAAATGCCAGAAGTAGTAATTGGCTCACTACAATCTTACTTAAGTAATATTACTTAAGTATTAGTGACACTTGACTACTCAAGCAACTTATTAATTTAAATTTCGTCTTCTGGATAGAGGTCATTTTATGCTCAAATTTGCTGTTAAATTAACCTATTTGCAATTTTGAAATATTAAATAAATGCGTCTATAGATATAGAAATAGAAGGAACAATTTACACTTTATAAAATCTAAGTAACTAAGAGAACAACAAATAAGTTTTTAACGAGGAATTTTTACTAATGACTAGGTTTTTTAATCGCTTGCAAGCAGGAACTGCCGGATTAATGGCGATCGCTCTTAGCACTGGTAGCATTGCACCAGTAATCGTCTCTGCCCCAGTTTTTGCTCAAAATACAACTTTTAGCGATGTATCTAGTAATTATTGGGCAAGTCCTTTTATTGCCGAACTTGCTAGACGCGATATTATTGCCGGGTTTCCTGATGGTACTTTCCGCCCCGATCAAAGTGTCACCCGCGCTCAGTTTGCGGCAATCGTGCGGAAAGCTTTTGCAAAAAGCCCCGAACGTAGCGTGATCAATTTTACTGACGTATCGCCAAATTATTGGGCATCTCTGGCAATTCAAGAAGCCTACAGAACGGGTTTTCTTTCGGGCTATCCAGGCAATCGCTTTCAACCAGAACAAAATATTCCCCGCGAACAAGTTTTAGTATCTTTAGCTAGCGGTTTAGATTACACTAGCAACAATTCAGCCAACCTCAGCCAATACTATAGCGACGATAGCAGCATCTCTAACTACGCTCGCAATCCTATAGCAGCAGCGACCGAAAGAGGCATTGTTGTTAACTATCCCAACGTTAAATTCCTTAACCCAACTCGCACGGCAACCCGTGCTGATGTAGCAGCTTTTATCTACCAAGCTTTGGCAGAGGCGGGACAAGTATCGGCTATCAATTCCGCTTACGTTGTTGGACAAGCTCAACCTACTACTCCCACTACACCCCAAGCGATAACCATTCCATCAGGAACTACTATCCCGGTCAAATACGACCAAGCCGAGCGAATTTTAGTGACCAAGGAAGAAACTGCGCCTTTGACGCTGACAGTAGCCCAAAACGTTGTTACCAGTAGCGGTACAATTTTAATTCCCGCAGGTAGTACGGTTGTTGGCGAACTTCGCCCCGCCCCAGGTGGTTCGCAATTCTACGCTCAAGAATTAATATCATCTATTGGCGGTCAGAGATACAACATTAGCGCGACCTCTGAAGTAATAACCAAAACCGAGCGCATCCGCAAAGGTATCAATGCTGGAAATGTAGTTAAAAATGCGGCGTTGGGTGCGGCGGCAGCAGCAGCAATTTCGGCAATAACAGGCGATCGGGCGATCGCCACAGAGGAAGTTTTAGGCGGTGCGGGTGTCGGTACTTTAGTCGGCTTGTTTTTGGGTAGAAACAGTGTAGACTTAGTAGCCATCGATCCCGATACCGATTTGCAATTAACTCTCACTTCAAGTTTGGCACTCAATCGCTAAACTAAAGGCAACCAAACTATAAACTTGGTTCCTAACCCGTTAGATGCAGGGCTGAAAACTTCAATTTCGCCCTGCATTTGTTGTACCAATTCAAGGGCGATCGCAAGTCCCAATCCTGTACCAGGAATAGCCGAATTTTTCTGTACTCCTCGATAATGGCGCTCAAAAACTTTACCCAAGTCAGCAGAGGGAATTCCTAAGCCCGTATCGCTAATCTCTATTCCTTGGAAACTGCCTTGGGTGATGCCAGAAACAATATTAATTTGCCCTCCGGCGGGGGTATATTTCAAAGCATTATCAATCAAATTGCTCAATACTTCCCTTAACGCCCTTTCGTCTGCTTTGACGGCGGGTGCATTTACTGGGATGCTAGCTTCTAAGCTTAAATTTCGCTCTTGAGCGAGTACTTTTGCCGATTCTACTAAGGGCGCTAAGACTTGCGAAACAACACATAATTGATTGTTGTTTCCCGCAGGCAATAAGGGTAGGGGTTTTGCTTTGGTTAAAACTGGTAATACTTTTTGGGGTTCTAAATCGTCTACAGTCAAATCTATTGCCCGATCGAACTGTTTGAGCAATTCTTGCAGGCGATCGCTTTCTCTAACAATATTGTCAGCTACCGCTCGGTTAGCGTCTTCAGGCGCAAAACGTTTGAGCAATAGCTTTCCAAAGGTTCGCAATGCCGTCAGAGGGTTGCGAAATTGATGTAATAAGTTATCTAGTAAGTCTCTTTGCTGCTGCTGTAAATGTTGCTGCTTGCCTAGTTGCTGCTCAAACCATTCTCGGCGACGATCTAGAGCGCAAGCGATCGCTAAAGTTTGGGCAATAGTTTCTATTTCTTTACGCTCCCTTTCGTTCCAAGTTCTATCTTCTCTCCCAGTTACTAGCAATCCCATCAACATTCCTTCATAAATCAATGGCAATACAATTTGTCTAGTAGGAACTAAAGATTGAAGCAGGGTGTTATCTTGCCAAAATTCTTTTACAGGCAACGGTACAGGGGTAGGAGCAGTATCGGGCAACAACTTTGGGATGTTTTCACCTATTTCTTGCAGTAGCCTACCTCCGCTTGATGGCTTTGCTTTTTGCCAAGCGGCTAAATCAGGATAGGCAAATATAGGAATTAATTTTGCTTGGCTATTTTCTTTTGCTGCCAATTCTTCAGTTAAATATACGATGCTCCATACCGCTCCCAATTTTTGGGTGAGGGTGGCAACTTGGATTTGGCATAGAGCAACAAAATCAGAACTGGTCAGCATTTTTTAAATACTAAAACTTATTAAGCTTGCCCGTACTATCGGGACTTTTGCCTCATATTAACAAGGGAATCGAGCTACTAGCTGTTTTTAGCCTTGATAAATAAATTTTGCGATCGCTAAATAGGTCTTTGCTCCTTGAGCTTTTGAATTATATCTTTAACAATTGTTAACTTTGTTAAATAACACCTTAACCTTTGAGCAATTTTTAACCATAACTTGAAGACTTTGTATCAAATGCTTAATATAACTTGATTTTAAAAATTCAGAACGATATACTGGCGACGGAAATTGTAACTATAACTACAATATTCCATCGTTTAAAGAGGAGGACAAAGAGTTGGCAAGGAGACGGAAGCGGAAAAGTCGTCGTCGTCAAGAGGGTCGCCGAATCCTGGAACACGTACCTCAATTTAGCATCGAAAGTGGAGAAGATAAACCTGTAACCGCCGCCAGAAAGTACATTCAAGCGGAGGGCATTCTACCACCAGCGCTGCTACTTGTGAAACGCAACGAACACACCACAGACCGTTATTTTTGGGCAGAAAAAGGGTTATTTGGGGCGCAATACGTCGAAGAAAATCATTTTTTATTCCCTAGTCTGCGGTTTTTAGAAAATCCTACAGAAAAGGAACTGGTTACTATACGCAAGTAAGCGTACCAAAAGTAAGTTAATTGGTATTAATCAGCTATAAATCCTTAAAAATATTTATTTTGAGGTTTTTTACCGGAAATACCAGGCTGTGCATCGTTAAGTTTATTCAAATTTCAACCCTACTCAAGCGCTTAGGTTTGGGTGGGGTAATTTTTTATTCGCTCGCTGTCATTGAGGGGATGGCTTGGCGTAGTTCGAGAATTTCATCGCGGTGAGCTTTGAGCCAAATTACCACTTCCTTACCGTTTGTAGTTTCTACTTTTAGAGATACTTGTTCTAGGCGCTCGGCTTTTTTCCAATAAAAAATACCCGCCGCCGGAGATCCAAGCACTAATAATAGAAAAACTTTCCCTAAGTTGGGGAATAAAGTAGATAGTGCCAAGACCAAACTAAGAATACCCGCACTTGCCAGCAACGTTAAAAGGATTGTTAGAAAAATACTAGGTCTTACCATGCCTGTAAAGGTAACAGAATTATTCTCTTTATTTATGCTGGCAACGCGATAAGCTCTTTGGTCAAAATACTGTTGCAATTGGTTCATTACCGTTGCTTCTGGTTGCTCGGAAGTTAATTTTATCTGCTCAGTACGATCTTTAGCAGAGGCTCGAATAAAGAAAAACAAGCCTGTTGCTAACACTAAAGTCAACACAAAAATTGAGGGGATAGTAGCAGTGTTCACGGCTTAAAGGTTAAAACTCAATACCAACAACTTCTCTATTATTGGCTACCCAGGGTTCGCAGTGATATATTCTCGCCAAAGACGAGCTAAATCTTGAGATTGAGTTTGCCACTGAGGACTAATTTGATACATTCTTCTCGGACGACCGCGCCCTTGGACTTTTTTCCAGTAACCAGTTATTGCTTTTTCGTCTTCTAGAAATTTGATAGCACTATACAAAACTGTGTCGGAGAGCCGATAGCGCGGATGTTCGGTTTCGAGCAAGGCAATAAGCTCTGTGCCATAAGATTCTTTCTCGACCAAAACTGAAAGAACATAACATACTGCTAGTTCTTGACCTAAGTAAGTTGGAGGACGATGACGAAAAAACTCATAGATATGCTCAAGGTTCATTTGTCGCGCTCCTAGTAAAGTTTTCATAGACATAGGATGTAGATTATCGTTCGCGGCGGCTTGAGACAGGGTGGCAGGAGAAGGTATAAAAAAGTTTAGTAAACTTTATTTTTCTGGGAATGTCAATTAATCTCTTTAGTACTTATATATTTGTGAATTTTTATAGAGATTATGGGCGCAAAAACCTCAAAAATATAAAATCGCCAAAATGTTATTGCTTTCAACTTCCTGGCATTTTTGTCAAAATTTTACGATAAATCGATACATTTAGCGAGCTTCTGAGATAATTTGAGTCATAGGTAAACCTAAAGTAGATTTGACGCAATTTTAAACGCTTTATTTCAGTTTGTCTGCCAAAATCGCTAAATCAATTTTTTTTAGCTACGATGCGATCGCATTTGAGCCAATAATTGTAGTGAATTGCTCAAATATATTTAATAAGTGTAAGTTCTGATCGCCCATACCAGGAATTATTTATTGTGGAAAAGTCTGAATCAAAATCTCCTCCCGTCGCCTTACAACAAATAGCTGTGGCGTTTCGTTTAGCTGGCTGGGCTAGTTTCTGGGTTCAGTTAGTATTAGGGGTAGTTTCTACCTTGGTATTAATTTTTGCCAGCCTTGGGCGCGATATTGGTTCTCAAGGGCAAAGTAGCGCCGGAACAGGAATTGGGATAGTTTTGGCGGTGAGTGGAATAATTACTTTAGGCATCGGGGGCTATATAGCTTTTCGTTATACCCGTATTGGTAGACGCTTGCAATCGACTAATCCCAATAACCGCCCGCGCAAAGCCGATACCATTCAAATTTTGCGATTGGGGTTAATTGTCAATTTGGTAGGAACTTTATTAACTATTTTAGGGGCGCAGGCGATCGCCGGAATTTTGTTATTACGTTCTTTGTCTTTACCCCAAGGTTTTGGCGCGGCGCTTTACAATCCCCAGCAAGTTATCCGCCCGGTAGATATTTTTGTAGTCCAGGCAAATACTAATACCGTTGCGGCTCATTTTGCAGGACTTATAGCAACTTTATTTTTACTCAATCGCGTTACTAAACAGTGAACGAGTAGCTAATGTATGCTGAACTATGGGCAGAAAAATTAGGTAATAATCCGTGCTGGATATTAAACAAATTAGAGACAATCCTCAAAAGGTACAAGAATTACTCAATCGTCGCGACGAGTACGATTTAGAGCCAATTTTGCAGTTAGATAAGCAGATGCGAGAACTTGAGGCTAAAAAGTCCCATCTCCAAGGCCGAAGTAATGAAATTGGTAAGTTAGTCGGGCAAAAAATGAAAGCTAATCCTCAAGATGGGGAAATTGCCGCTTTAAGAGCAGAAGGAAACGACGTCAAGGCGCAAGTAAGCCAACTAGAACCCCAAGAAAGAGAATTAATCGAGGAGTTGAGAACGTTACTTTTAGCTTTACCAAACTTGCCTAGTGACGCTACACCAGTAGGTAGAAGCGAAGACAAAAATATCGAAATTCGCCGATGGGGAGAAGAATTTATCCCGCAAAACTCTGATATTTTACCCCATTGGGAAATTGGCGAAAAACTAGGTATTTTTAATTTTGAGCGATCGGCAAAAGTTGCCCAAAGTAGGTTTGTGACGCTATTAGGGGCGGGTGCAGCTTTGGAGCGGGCATTAATTCAATTTATGCTAGAGCGCCACATTGGGGCGGGATATATTGAAGCAATGCCACCAGTATTAATTAATACTCAATCGCTAACCGCTACAGGGCAGTTGCCCAAGTTTGCCGAAGAAAGCTTTAAATGTGCTGAAGACGATTTATGGCTAAGTCCAACGGCGGAAGTGCCGATTACAAATTTGTATAGAGAGGAGATTTTAGCGGCGGAAAACTTGCCAATTTATCATTGTGCTTATACGCCCTGTTTTCGTCGAGAAGCTGGCTCTTACGGGCGCGATACGCGGGGTTTAATTCGTCTGCATCAATTTAACAAAGTTGAATTAGTGAAGTTTGTTCATCCCGACCGCTCTGAAGACGAGCATCAAAAATTAGTTCAAGATGCAGAGGCTATTTTACAAGCATTAAAGTTGCCCTATCGAGTATTAGAGTTATGTAGCGGCGATATGGGGTTTTCGGCGGCGCGGTGCTACGACTTAGAAGTATGGCTACCATCGGCGGGGAAATATCGAGAGATTTCTAGTTGTTCCAACTGTACAGATTTTCAGTCACGTAGAGGGCAAATCCGCTTTAAGGAAGGCGGGAAGAAAGGCACGCAGTTCATTCATACCCTGAATGGTTCGGGATTAGCTGTAGGGCGGACAATGGCTGCAATTTTAGAAAATTACCAGCAAGCCGATGGGACGGTGAAGATACCTGACGTATTACAACCATTACTCAAACGCGATCGCCTGTAAGTTTTGTTTTTCATCCTTTGTATCCTCCTCTGGTTGCCCCGCCCAACCCTACATCAGCGTAGAATTAAAGAAATGTTACTTTTGATTAAAATTTGCTATGTCAGTATTGGCAGCGATCGCCGTTTTAGCGGTTCTCATCGTAGTACACGAACTAGGACACTTTGTAGCCGCCCGTTCTCAGGGTATTCACGTTAATCGTTTTTCTTTAGGTTTTGGTCCGGTTTTATTTAAGTATCAGGGGCCAGAAACTGAGTACGCTGTTCGAGCGTTTCCCCTCGGTGGCTTCGTTGGTTTTCCCGACGATGACCCGGATAGCAAAATTCCCGCCAATGACCCCGATTTGCTCCGCAATCGCCCGGTAATCGATCGCGCGATCGTTATTAGCGCCGGAGTAATTGCAAATTTAATTTTTGCTTACTTACTTTTAGTTACACATATTGGTTTTGTAGGTATTCCTCAAGCCAGCCAACCAGGGGTATTAGTTCCAGAATTAGCCGCCAATGTTAGCCGCGTTGCAACAGATGCGGGAATTAAACCCGGCGATGTAATTTTGGCAGTAAACGATCGCACTTTTGGCAACTCTTTACAAGAAATGGAGGCTTTGAGCCAAATTATCAAGACCAGTGCGGGTCAGCCACTCCAATTAAAAATTGAGCGCAAAAACGAGCAATTAACAGTCAATGTTACCCCCGAAGCCAACTCGTCGCGCGATCGCGGTAGTATTGGCATTGCCCTCGCTCCAAATGGCAGCGTAGAACGCACAAAAGTTGGCGTGTTGGAAGCTTTCAGTGCGGCGGCGACAGAATTTCAACGAATTGTGATGCTCACAATTAGTGGTTTTGGGCAACTAATCGGCAACTTTGGCGAAACGGCAAGTCAAATTTCTGGACCTGTTGCGATCGTTAATTTTGGTGCAAAAATTGCTAGTTCTGATGCGGCTAATTTGCTACAATTTGCGGCGTTAATTAGCATTAATTTAGCTGTAATTAACATTATGCCCTTACCTGCTTTAGATGGCGGTCAATTGGCATTTTTGCTATTTGAAGCAGTGCGCGGCAAACCTTTACCATCAAAAATTCAAGATGGAGTAATGCAAACCGGGCTAATGTTATTGTTAGGTTTGGGCATTTTCTTAATCGTGCGCGATACGGCAAACTTAGAGTGGGTACAAAAACTGTTTCAGTGAGCATTACTCGCAAATGGGCAGCTAAAAAACTACGGGCTTTAGAGATTTTGGTGCGTCTGAAAACTCTTTATCCAGACGCACCTTGTACGCTCGACTATGCAACCCCCGTGCAACTTCTGGTAGCAACTATTTTATCGGCGCAATGCACCGACGAGCGCGTTAATTTAGTTACGCCAGAGTTGTTTCGCCGTTTTCCCGATGCGGCAGCTTTGGCGAAGGCTGATATTAAAGAATTAGAAGGTTTAATTCGTTCTACAGGCTTTTATCGCAATAAAGCCAAAAACATCAAAGCGGCTTGTACTTTGATAATGCAGGAATTTAACGGACAAGTCCCCGCAAGCATGGAAAAATTGTTACTCCTCCCAGGAGTAGCGCGAAAAACGGCAAATGTAGTGCTGGCGCATGGTTATAACATTAATGCTGGGGTAACGGTAGATACTCATGTTAAACGTTTGTGCGATCGCCTGGGCTTGACAGAATATACCGATCCCATTCGTATTGAGCGCGATTTGATGCGCTTGTTGCCTCAGCCAGACTGGGAAAATTGGTCAATTAGATTGGTATATTACGGGAGAGCAGTTTGTAAAGCTAGAAGTCCGCAATGCAGTGTTTGCATCCTCGCAGATTTATGTCCGTCGGCGATTTTGCCTGTAGATAATTGACTTGTTTTTCTACAGAATCGTTCCTACGCTATCTATCCCTACTGCGACTCAGTAAGCTACATCCTGGGATTTCTGCGCGGTCAGGCTAACAGAGTTCCTAATTTGGCTAATACTTCCTCAACTAATTCGATGGGGGCTTTTTCAATAAACTCAACTTGGCGTGCTTTCCAAGCAAAGCTCTTAATATGGTCGCTTAAAACAAGTCCAACTGTTTGCATCCCATCAAGGAGTTGAACCTCAAACTTGAAACCTTTTGATTTGGTAGTTATTGGACACATTAAGGCTAGTGATGTAATCCTGTTGTATTGGCTGGGCGATAAAATAATAGGGAGCCGTTCAAATCCCTTTTCATGTCCTTGATGAGGACTAAAGTTTATTCTCACTTGGTCGAATCACAATATTACCCTCCACAACGTAGAAGGTTATAGCAGTCCCTTCTTGTAAATTCGCTTGTTTGGCTATAAGCGTAGGTATCCGAATACCTAAACTGTGTCCCCATTTAGCAACTTGAGAAGCCATATATTGATCGTTCAGTTAATTCCTTATTGTATATACATTCTCTAAGTTAGATTTAACAAGATTTCATTCCACTTTATTTTATGAATACTCTTAAGTTCTTTATCTTCTTCTACTAACTTTGAATAACCTGCAATGAAATCCTCTAGAGATGTAATTAATCTTAAATAATATTTAAGCGTTGGTAAAACTCAATTAATAATAATCTGACATCCATGCTCTTTTGCTATATTCTTAATTTCTAGCGCAATGACTTCAGCTTGTGATACTTCTATATCAGCCGATGAAAATATACAATATCTTCGGGGATTAAATCTAACAATCTTGTCTTTTGCAATCCGTAGTATTTGCATATCAATCTTTTTCCCATGTTTAATCTCGATAGCTTCAATTAAGTTTTTATTTTTGTCAAAAATTTCTATATCTCCTGCACTTTTCGATGTAAGGTCAGAAGCTGTATGACTTCCTAGTTGCTTCAAGCTACATGACTTATATCTTTCGACTTCCAGAACTAACAGTTGGTATATAGTATAGAATGCAAGCACAGGTAGTTTTGAAGCTCCAGAAGTTTTATAGCCAAACTCAAAATGTTCGTTTAAACAACTTAAAATAGTATTGATATCTAGTTTGTCCGCATTAGATAATCTAGTGATTATTACTTTGCTTTTTTCTGTTCCTTTTCTAACTTGATGGAGCAAAAATCTTAAAATAATTTCTGCTTGATCAGGTTTACTTTGAACATAACCAATAACTTGCAAAAAAGCTTTTTTGACAGCTTTATCGCTAATTTTGCCATTATAATCAACGGTGTAAGGGTAAGGTTGCTCCAAAGAACGGATTAGCCAACCACTTTCAGCCATTGCTGGAAGTCCTAATTCTTTTAATGTGGGTGTAATATGTTGAGTATCAATAGTTCTACCTGAAAAGCCACCTTTCATATTAGATTGATGACATCTAATGTCCTGATCTGGATAAAGTGTTTTATGAACTAATAAAGTTATTAAAACAGTATATACACCTGTTTGTTGAAAACACTTTTGAGCAATTTCAGTTAAAAATTCTTGTTCTTCAATATTAATTAATTCTTGAATATCCTCAATATTTTCTGAAGATTCATAGCTTTGTATTAATTTCTCTCTATGATTCATATAATTAAAAACTGGTAGTTTTAACTGAATATTTTTTACTAAAGAAAACTTAGACTTACTACTTTGCACATCTTGATGTTGAGTGCTTGAAATAAATATTTGTTTTTTTATTTCCATAGCCAGTTCATATATCATAGGAATGCAAACAGAGTTACCAACTTGTTTATAGCATTCTCCTAAATTACTATGAACTATAAAATCATTAGGAAACCCCATTAACCGATAACACTCTTTAATAGTCAGTTTACGAACTACATTTTCTTCTGGAATATAAATAAAAAATCTTCCAGAGGTTTCTTGAGAAGGTATAGTTGGATGAACTCCTGCTATTGAGTAAATTCTATTAGGTTGATGATGCACTCTTGAAAGGTGATGAGTATTGGGTCTTACTCCTTTTTTCCAAATGTTTTTATTACGATAACCCACAAAAATTAAGCCAGATGCTTGTTTTTTTGGGGTATCTATCATTGTATATTCTTCACTTCTTAGATATTCAAAAGCATGATTTTGACACAAAAAGCTTTGTAGCTGAGGCACAGGATGAACTGAGTTGAGCTTGCTAAAATTAAATTTTATATTTTTGGTTGCAACAATAATAATTCTTTCCCTATTTTGTGGAACTCCAAAGTTTTTAGCATTTAGAACTTTGTAGTCAACTAAATAACCTAAATCTTCTAAAGCATAAAGAATTATATCTAGAGTTCTGCCTTTATCATGATGAATTAAGTGTTTTACATTTTCTAAAATAACAACACTAGGACGTTTAGTTTCAAGTATTTCACATATATAAAAGAAGAGTGTACCCCTCGTATCTTGAAAACCTCCCCGTTTTCCGCAAATACTAAAAGGTTGACAAGGAAAACCTGCTGTTAAAATATCAAAATCTGGGATTTCTTTAATATTTACTTGTGTAATATCGCTCTTTGGTATTTCTCCAAAATTATTAAAATAAACTTTCTGACAAGCCTCATCTATTTCACAAGAATAAACACACTGATAACCCGCCTTCTCAAAAGCCAGCCTAAAACCACCAATTCCACTACAGTTGTAGATAGAATGAGGGGTAAGAGTGAACATGAAGGGTGCTGATGCAGGAAGAGTTCAACCTATTTGCGAGCGGGCAAGCTTTGGAAACTCTGTGTGCATGGAGTGATAATCTCAAGACATTCCAGCAACGAATCGGCAAATACTTTGCCCGGTCGGAAGCCAAAA
>JAHHGY010000058.1 GCA_019359635.1 Chroococcus sp. CMT-3BRIN-NPC107 | reverse complement strand
TGGTTCCAAAGAAAATATCGTAGGCTTGTTGTTCGATGGGAGCGCATTTCTGCCTGCTTCAACGCTTTTCTTTCTCTAGCTACAATTCACATTTGGATTCATAGAATTTTATTAGTGGGATAGGTTCGTTATGAAAAACCGACTGAAAGAACTTCGACAACTGCGCCAATGGTCACAATCTGACCTCGCCAGGGAATTAGGAGTCAGTCGTCAGGCAGCCAATGGGTTTGAATCTGGCAAATTTGAACCCAGTTTAAACATGGCTTTTAAAATTGCCAGCTTGTTTAATGTTGCCCTTGAAGATGTTTTTATTTATGAAGCAAAAAATTCTATGCAAACACTCGTCAAACGATTTACAAACTTCCTTGGTTTTGAGTTTGGTTTTGAGCGGTTCACCGAAAAGGCAATTAACGCAATTAAGTTTGCTAATACCGAGGCAGTGCGATCGCCCAAATCCCAAGTTGAGCCAGAGCATCTACTTGTTGGTTTGTTAGCCGATTCAACCACAACCTCGGCACAGTTACTTCGAGCTAATGGCGCGATCTTAAATATCGAAACCAACGAACATTCTTTTGAATCTCACGATAATCCAAAACTTAGCCCACAGAGCAAGTTTGTTATGGAGCTTGCATTGCAAGTCGTTCGGCTTCAAGGGAAAAAATCGATTGGAACTGAACATCTGTTATGGGGTTTAGTTCGACTGGCGGAAACAGATAAAAATAATATAAGCGAACTATTTCAACAATACAAAATCGATCTCCAAGCCCTGAATAAGCAACTAGCAGAGACGGTTTGATTTGGAGCAAAAACGAAGTTGTTGTCAATTTTTCAGGGGGCGAAATAAATGGTTGTGTTCGGGATGGTATAAACGACTTCGCATTTCACCCGTATTTTGCAATGCTGGACTAATTACATATAACGTTGTCCGAATTAGATTCTCTTTTTGAGTAACTTCTGCGATTTTGTTAAGAGGTACTACTAAAATCTTTTCGTCTACCCAACCTAAACGAAAGCAGATAGCTACGGGGGTTTCTGGGGCGTAGTGTTCTAATAGTTGTGCTTGAGCATTATCTATATGACGGGCGCTCAAATACAAGCACAAACTAGCTTTATGGGCGGCTAAAGAGGCTAATTCTTCAGTGGCGGGTACTTGGGTGCGTCCGCTAATGCGACTGAGAATAATTGTCTGTACTCCTCCTGGAACCGTTAATTCTATTTTCAGTTTGGCGGCGGCGGCTTGAAAGGCGCTAATTCCGGGGATAACTTCAAAAGGAATATCGGCGGCGGCGAGGGCTTGCATTTGCTCGTGAATGGCGCTGTAAAGGCTTGGGTCGCCCGATTGTAAGCGAATTACCGATTTATGCGATCGCACTTTTTCTACCATTAAAGGCAAAATTTCCTCTAATGTCTTATTTGCAGTCCGAATAATCTCCGCATCTGGGCGACATAGTTCTAATATTTGCTTGGGTACTAAGGAATCGGCAAATAAAATTACATCGGCTTGCATTAAAAGTTTTTGCGCCTTTACAGTAAGCAAATCGGGGTCGCCAGGGCCCGCGCCTACGAGGTAAACTGCTGGCGCTAAGGGAATAATTGGCGTTGATTGTAACAGATCGGACTGAGACATAAAAAAAGTTTTACTAATTTTCTATTTTTTTGCGGAATGGATTAATTGGCTTTTGGAGTAATAGATGGTAGATGCACCCTGGTTAAGCTCTAGATTTGACTCTAGAGCTTTTTTTTGGCAATTTTATCTTTGGGATAATTCTTGCTCTTGTTTTCTTACAGGTGCAACATCCGGTAAAGGGCGCTTGTACAGGTATAGCCAAGCTAATCCCGCTAATCCTAAACTAATACTTATTAAACTCACAACTTGAGCTATTTTTAACCATCCCAGCATCAAGCTATCGGTACGCAAACCTTCAATCCACAAGCGCCCCAAGCTATAAGCAACTAAATAAACCAAAAATAACGTCCCGGTTTTGAGTTGCTTTCCTTTCCATCCGCGAAAAAATAGCGTTAGTAGCAAGCCAAACACCATTAAATTCCACAGCGATTCGTACAAAAATGTTGGGTGAAAGTAAGCAATATCGGCAAATTGAGGAGGGCGGTATTGCGGCTGTATGTATAGCTTCCAAGGTAAATTAGTGGAACCTCCAAAAGCTTCAGAATTAAAGAAATTGCCCCACCGCCCGATCGCTTGTCCTAAAATTAACGAAGGTGCGACTAAGTCTGTTAACTGCCAAAAAGAAATATTTTTCACCTTAGCAAAAACTAGCGCCGTGATCGCACCACCAATAATTGCGCCGTGAATTGCTATCCCACCTTCCCAAATTCTAATTATGGTTTCTGGATGTTGGGAATATTGCGACCACTCAAAAATAACGTAATACAACCGCGCCGAGGGAATTGCGCCAATAATTAGCCAAATAATCAAGTCTCCCAGCAAATCGGGGTCAACTTGGCGGCGTTTTGCTAAATACTGGGAAAGATTTATCCCAATTAACACCGCCAAAGCGATGAGTAGACCGTACCAGCGAATAGTTATCGGCCCAAGTTCAAACAAAACTGGGCCTGGGGAAGTAAATTGTATAGCCAAAGGTAATTGGCTAATATCTGGCAACATCTAATAATTCCTCAGAAATATTTATTATCCCCTGCGATCGCACAGGGCATAATTGTGGGTTTCATCGGCAATAAGTTAAGGTCGTAATATATCTGTTTTTATATCCAACATTACTTTTATGGGCAGCCTAGACCAATCTCAACTTTCCCAAACTGCCACTGCTACTTTAGAACAACCCAACTCCACGCTATTAGGTTTAAATTTACAAGAATTAACAGACTGGGTACTTTCTCAAGGACAACCCGCCTATCGTGGCAAACAATTACACGATTGGATTTACCATAAAGGGGCGCAAAGTCTTAACGATATCTCGGTTTTTTCTAAACAGTGGCGAAGTAGCGTTTCTCATGTCTCTATTGGACGCTCAAAAGTACATTTACGCTCTCAAGCACCCGATAAGACTGTCAAATATTTACTGCAACTAGCCGATAATCGGGTGGTGGAAACGGTGGGCATTCCCACCGAAAAACGTTTAACTGTCTGCGTTTCTAGTCAAGTTGGCTGTGCGATGGCTTGCGATTTTTGCGCTACTGGTAAAGGCGGTTTCGAGCGCAATTTATCTTCTGGCGAAATTGTTGACCAAGTTTTGACAGTTCAAGAAGATTTTAAACGGCGCGTTAGTCATATTGTCTTTATGGGGATGGGCGAACCGCTATTAAATACCGATAATGTTTTAAAAGCAATTGAATTGCTCAATCAAGATGTGGGTATTGGACAGCGCTGCATAACTCTTTCTACCGTTGGGATTCGTTCGCGTATCCGTAAACTAGCTAGGCACGAATTGCAAGTTACTTTAGCTGTTAGTCTCCACGCTTCCAACCAAAATCTCCGCGCCGAACTTATCCCCAGCGCTAATAATTATTCTCTTAACGATTTGATTGCTGAATGTAAAGAATACGTGCAAGTTACCGGGCGACGCATCAGTTTTGAGTACGTACTGCTGGCGGGGGTAAATGATTCGCCAAGGCAAGCAACAGAACTTGCTCAGTTGCTACGTGGCTTTCAATGTCATGTGAACTTGATTCCCTACAACCCAATTGCGGATGCAGGCTACGAACGTCCTAGTCCTCGTGCCATTCAAGCTTTTGTAAATGCTTTACAACAACAGCAAATCGCCGTTAGCGTTCGTTACTCGCGGGGATTGGAAGCCAACGCTGCTTGCGGACAACTTCGGACTACTACGCAAGTTTAAACGACAGCTATCAATTCCTGGTGCATACGCCTCGATTACTTTGCCAGTGTCCGAACACGTAACCATTAAGTAGTCACAAGTCGGGCATTGCGTCCGAATTAGCTTGCTTTCGGTAAGATGGTAGCGTTCGCCTTCACTACCACAGTTAGGACAGCGAATTTTTTGAATTGATTGCATTTTTTGTACCTTTTTGGGCAATTGTGAGGAGAATTAAATTAAAACTTAACTAACAAAACTCAATTGTCTAGTTACTAAATAAACATCAAAGGCAATATTTGTAACTTCCTATCTTCATTGTGTAAGGCGGCTTAGGTGCTTGTCGTGCAACTTTAGGTAGACTATTAAAACTTTTTCTTGTATGTTTTGCCTCTAAGTTTGACGATCCCCTCTAGGAATTCCTTTTATTCTAGCTTTCATTTTTAGATTGCTCGTAAACTTAATCAAAAATTAAACCTTGTAAAATTACTGGTTAACTGAGTAGTTGAGCTAATAAGTGCGAAGCCCGTAACCGGGCGCGCTTGCACTATTGCCTAAACATACATTTATATTCTTAATACTTGCTTAAGATTTGCATAGCGATCGCTGTTTATGAGAGGAACATAAACTTATACAGTTTGGCAAAGTAAAATTTCGTAATATATTGAGGTGCAAAAATGACTCGTTTTTTAACTAAAGAAATTTTTTATCAACCCCCGTACAAACCAAATCAAATAATTTGCGGTACAGGTCAAACAGTGATTGCGACCGGGTGGACGGTAAAGGAAAGCATTGCTAAACACTTATTACCTCACGAATACGCAGGTATAGGCGCACTCTACAGCCCAACACGCGGCATTTCGCTATTAATTCGCAATTTAATCGCAAATCCCAATGCACGATATTTAGTAGTTATCAACGCTACAAAAGAAGACCGCAACGCCGGAGCGAGTAATTGTTTAATTGACTTTTTCCGCAATGGCTTTGAGTTGGGACTTACAGACACAGGTAAACAGTGTTGGCTAATTCGTTCTACAGTAACGGGCTATATAGATATAGAAATTCCCAGAGAAGTTTTAGAACAATTACGGAAATCAATAGAATGGGTGGAAGCTAAAACAATTGCTGATGCGGTAAATAAAGTAAAAGCTTACGCACTTCGAGAACCTCTAGAAGCTTGGAGTACGCCACAAACCTATCCATTAGCCACCGCAACGCCGACAGTATTACCAGGGACGCGCTACGGACACCGCATTGAAGGGCGGACAATTGCCGAAACTTGGGTAAAAATCGTTCATCGGATCAAAACTACAGGAACAATCAGACCAACGGGTTACGATGGACAATGGCAAGAATTAATCGATTTAGTCGCAATTGTAACTGATGAACCAAAGGAGTTTTATTTTCCTGAACCTAATTATCTACCATGCGATCGCACTTTTATCAATGAATATGTCTCGCAAATATTAGACGATGCGCCTACGGTAGAAGGAGTTAAGTATACTTATGGGCAAAGATTGCGATCGCATTTTGGATTAGATCAAGTAGAACAAGTAATTAGTAAGCTTATAGGTGAAATTGATGCTGCAAGTGCAGTAATGACTTTATGGGATGTTAAAGACCATGAAAAAGGCGGTAGTCCGTGTCTCAATCATATTTGGCTTCGTGTTGTAGATAATGAGTTATCGTTGACTGCTACTCTTAGAAGCAATGATATGTTTTCTGCCTGGGCTGCAAATGCGATGGGATTAAGGGCTTTGCAGCAACATATTCGAGATGAAATTGCGGTGCGTTCTCAATACAATTTGCGAATGGGATCTTTGATTACTATCAGCCAGTCGGCTCATATATACTCTGATTGCTGGCAGCATACAGACTTAGTGATTCAACAGCAATATCAGAAAATAGTTGATGCGGAATACAAAAGATATTGCGATCCCGTTGGTAATTTTCTAATTGAAGTCCAAGACAATGAGATTATTGTCAGTCGTACCACTCCAGGAAGCGGTGAAACCGTTGCTTGCTATTGCAGCAAAGATCCCTTAAAACTGATTAGAGAAATTGCTGCGGCTTCTCCTGCTATCCGCCCAGATCATGTAGGTTATTTGGGAATAGAATTGCAGAAGGCTTTTGATTGCATTAAAAATCGGAATACTTATGTTCAAGATCGGTGAAGTAAGCTTCAAGGTTGATGTATAGAAAATTGACTATAATACAGGGCTTATACAATGATATGTGTGTAAAAACTTTACGTCTCTAGATGTTAACTAGCGCATATTTGAGGGAACTCTATAACTGTAGTCACTGAGAAACTTCAGGTAAACAGTTCAGAGGATAATTCATGTCAGTTTTGAGTGAGTGGGATATTGTCAATGAACTAGGAAGGGGAATACTTTTTTATCCTTTTAAAGGCAAGGCTAATAGCATAAGAGGCTGTTGCTTGTGCTTAACTGCAAGTAAATATGGTTATACATTTCAAATAGATGAGAATAACAATCAAAAGATAGTTACGCCTTTAATTAGAACAGAAGCTAACTCTAATAAAGAGTATTTGCTGATACCGAAAAGAAAAACTGCTGTAATATGGACTAACGAATCTATCTTACTTAAAAGTTATTTTTGTGGATCAGTTCACTCAAAAGTTAAATTGGTATCTAAAGGAATAGGAAATTTAGGAACAAGAGTAAATCCTAATTACGGAGGTGTTCTAGCTGTAGCACTTCACAATTTATCAGAAACTGACATAAGGATTGATGTTGGTGAAGTCATTGCATACGTGAGAGTTTATAAGTTGAATTCTGCATCATCATGTTCTCGACAGATAGATGAAGCAGGTAAAATTAGTGATGCTATTCCTGAAGGCTTTGTTTGTCCGCCTGAACTTAATAGGTGGTTGAACGATCTTTCTAACTTGTGGGTAAAAGGAGATAGCTCCACTCTTGAAAAAATATTAAAGCAATCAGCAGAGTACAATCATGTAAAAGATGAACTCAAGCAGAAATCTATTCGCTATCGTTTCATTTTTAAATACCTTCCGCAGTGGGAGCCGAATGTTTGGTTTAATGCAGTGATAGCGGTAGGAACAACCATACTAGCTATCATTGGATTATTTAGTCTTATCCAAGCTACTTCACAAACATCTTCAAAACAAAAACAGATCGTTACACCAAACTCACAATTAACACCGCCCTCAAAAGTAACCACTAAGAAAGATAATTAAATAATTGACATAAAATATTTTTCTAATTATGGGTAATCTTTACAAGGAAAACGAATTGTCTCAAAGACCAACATGGGATGAATACTTTTTAATGCTAGCTAAACTTGCAGCTACTCGCTCAACTTGCCTAGCATTTCCTGTTGGTGCAGTGATTGTTAAAAATAAGCAAGTTGTAGCTACAGGATACAATGGCTCACCGTCTGGATCTGCTCATTGTACTGCTCAGGGATACTGCTATCCCGATCTTAGCAGTTGTGATGCTAGTAAAAGTATGCCGTCACGGGCTGTACACGCAGAAGCAAATGCGATCGCTCAAGCTGCAAAACATGGCATTGCTACAAATGGTGCAAGTATTTATGTAACTTTAGAACCTTGTCTATCTTGCTTAAAGCTAATTATTTCCGCAGGAATTAAAGAAGTTTATTATGAAACTCCTTTCAATACTGGAGATAGTAATATAGTTAGAGATTCTTTTATTAGTGAAGATTTAGTTATTGTCAAACAGATTGAATTAACTGAATCTACATTACAAAGAGCAGTTGGATTTTTATTAAACCCAACGTCTGTTGCGACAGAAGAAATATCTCTTTCCTCAGCATACTTCAATGATAAAGTTTGATTAAAATGTTGAATATATATATATCAGGAGCCTTAACGGGCATTGAAGAATTAGTAGAAATCAAAGCCTTTTATGAAGCTATTGGAGCGCTTTGCAAAAAAATAGAAATGCAAGCTTATGTTCCTCATTTGAACACCGATCCTATCAATCATCCTAATGTTACTCCTCGTCAAGTTTTTGAGTTAGACAAATACCAAGTCAGCCAATCGGACTTAGTTATTGCTTACATTGGCTTTGCCTCATTAGGTGTAGGGATGGAGTTAGCTTACGCAGATACTAATTCAACTCCAATAGTCCTTTTGTATGAAAAAAATAAGCATATATCAAGATTTCCGCGTGGAATCCCTAGTACAATCTCTGAAATTCAGTTCATTGACTATGAAGATGCTTTAATGCAACTCAAAATTGTTTTAGAGGAGTGGAAAGTACAGCAGTTAAAACAACTAACTCCGCCTTACTCTGCATAAATATTGTCATTATTTAGAGACACTTAGTTAAGGTTGGTGACTGCGGCGAATTTCTGTAATTTGGTCGGCTAATTCTAGAATCTCTTGGGGCATTTCTGTTCCGGTCAGTACAATATCTACATGACTGGGACGTTTTTTAATAAATTCCAATACTTCATCTAAAGGAATTAAGCCAAAAGAAATCGCTAAACTTAGTTCGTCCAGCACCACAAAAGCGTATTTCCCCTCGGATACAACTTTTTGCGTATGCTGCCACAATGCTAGTAGTGACTTTGTTTCGGCTTCGTCTAGTTGGGGAGTATCAATATAACGGGGTAAATCGCAGCGAATCCAATCTAAATTTTGCCCTAACTGTACAGGATGCTCAAACCCTTGCCCTATACCGCCTTTAAGAAACTGAACTATCAATACAGGTGTACCTTGTCCGGCGATTGTTAAGGCTTGCGCCATCACGCTTGTAAAAAAGCAGCGCGGCGAACAGGTAAATACTTGCACAAGCCCCGCGATCGCATAAGGTAGGCTATTAGGAGTTGTTAGTGCGGGAGTTTCTAGCTGGGCAACCATAGGACAACATTTAACCGTTGAGGAAAATAATACAGATATGTAGCGTATTTATTTGCTAAGTCTTTTGATTTAACACTAGATATGAGTGAAGGTCAACAGCTAAAAGATAGTTACTTTTCCTGAAAAACTATGAGTAGCTTGAGGAAAAAGAGGATTGAGGCGATCGCAAAATGTCATAAACTTGGCTAAGTTCCGATAACTAAACGAGCAATAATCATGGCTTGGCAACGTCCCGATGGTAGACAAAGCGAACAGTTGCGTCCGATTAGCTTTGAGCTTGGTTTTACGCGCTTTGCGGCAAGTTCCGTTTTAACTAGATGCGGCGATACACAAGTTCTTTGTACGGTAACAATTAGCGATGGAGTCCCTAAGTTTTTAGTCGGTTCGGGAAAAGGCTGGCTAACGGCGGAATATCGAATGTTACCTAGCGCAACCCCCCAGCGTCAACCACGAGAATTATTAAAACTATCAGGACGCACACAAGAAATTCAACGCTTGATTGGGCGCAGTTTGCGCGCAGCCATTGATTTAGAGGCTCTAGGGGAGCGGACAATTACTATTGATGCCGACGTACTCCAAGCCGATGCCGGAACCCGTACAACCTCTATTACTGGGGGCTTTGTGGCGCTATCTGATGCGATCGCATCCTTGATTAAACAAGGAACTTTAGAAAAGTCTCCTATTCGTCACCAAGTAGCGGCGGTTTCGGTAGGGATACTCCAAGGCGAACCTTATCTAGACTTAAACTACCCCGAAGATGTAGCGGCAGAAGTAGATTTAAACGTAGTCATGAATAGCAATTTAGGCATTATAGAAATTCAAGGAACCGCCGAAGAAGGCAGCTTTAACCGAGTTCAAACCAATCAAATGCTCGATATTGCCGAAAAAGGGATTAAGGAACTGTTTATCGCGCAACAGCAAGCATTACAAACCTAGTCAATTATCCTGTAGTTTTTGCAAACAAACTAGCTACAGGTAGACTTAATTCTGGCAACAGAATATCTGAAATTGTGCCATCGCTCCAAATAGTTTGCGGAAGCTCATCAGTGCCAAAAACCGTCACCGACTGAGCTTTGGTATCTACTATCCACACGCGATTTATTCCAGCTAATAAATAATCTGTAGCTTTTTGAGTCATTTCTCCAAAAGTTTGACCAGGAGAAATGATTTCAATAACTAATTCTGGTGGAGTAGGACAAGGTTCATCTTCTTCCCATTCAACAGGTAGCTTTTCGTAGGAAATATAAGTTAAATCGGGGACTGGAACCCAGTCTTGTCCATGTTTTTGCAGAACAACTCCCCATTCTGGACGAACCCGACCGCATAAAGCGCGATTGCACCACTGATTTAAGGATAATAATAGCCGCAGTTGTATGGTTGAATGTCTGTATTTTGGGGACATTTTGCGCCTAATTTCTCCATCAACCAACTCATAGCGATCGTTACCTGCGGGTAAATCCAGAAACTCTTGCAGGCTGAATTTACTTGGAGTGCGACTCATAGACAACTGTAGTTGAAAGGATAAGTTAGCTTTTATCTCAAATATAAGTCGAGCGCCACAGGAAGCAAAGGCGATCGCACACAGCACTTATCGTTTTGTTGCAAAAATTGTAAGTAACTGCACTAGCACCCGATATCTCTGGGACAATCGGAAACTACAAGACTGATAATAACTATTCCAAGCTTTATAAATTAGGGAGCATTGCAAAGATATGAAATTGGCTTACTGGATGTATGCAGGACCCGCCCATATTGGAACTTTGCGAGTTTCTAGCTCTTTTAAAAACGTCCATGCCATCATGCACGCACCAATTGGCGACGACTACTTTAACGTCATGCGTTCGATGCTAGAGCGCGATCGCAATTTTACTCCAGTTACCATTAGTTCGGTAGACCGCAACGTATTGGCGCGGGGTTCTCAAGAAAAGGTCGTTGACAATATCACCCGCAAAGACACCGAAGAACACCCTGACTTAATTGTGCTTACTCCTACCTGCACCTCTAGCATTTTGCAAGAAGACTTAGAAAACTTTGTCGAACGTGCTTCTATCGATACAAAGTGCGATGTAATGCTGGCAGATGTCAACCACTACCGCGTCAACGAATTGCAAGCGGCGGATATTACCCTGCGGCAAATTGTGCAGCTATACACCGAAAAAGCCCGGAAAAAAGGCGAATTACCTACAGGGAAAACTGCCAAGCCTTCGGTTAATATCATTGGTATTTCTAGTCTCGGCTTCCACAATCACCACGATTGCACCGAATTAAAGCGATTGATGACGGATTTGGGCATTGAAATTAATGAGGTAATTCCTGAAGCAGCGTCAGTTCTTAACCTCAAAAGACTTTCCCAAGCTTGGTTTAACTTAGTACCTTATCGGGAACTAGGGGTAATGTCGGCGAAGTACCTAGAACAAGAGTTTGGGATGCCTTATGTAGATATTACGCCGATGGGTGTAGTAGAAACAGCGCGTTGCATTCGTAAAATTCAGCAGATACTTAATGACCAAGGTGCGGATGTAAACTACGAAGACTTTATCAACGAGCAAACTTTGTATGTTTCTCAAGCTGCTTGGTTTTCGCGCTCGATTGACTGTCAAAATTTAACCGGAAAAAAAGCTGTCGTTTTTGGCGATAGCACCCACGCCGCCGCTATGACAAAAATATTAGCGCGAGAAATGGGCATTCACGTTGTTTGGGCGGGTACTTATTGCAAGTACGATGCGGAGTGGTTTAAAGAGCAAGTAGGCGAATACTGTGATGAAGTAATCGTAACGGAAGATCACGGACAAATTGGCGATGCGATCGCACGGGTAGAACCATCAGCTATCTTCGGTACGCAAATGGAACGGCACGTAGGCAAGCGTCTAAACATCCCTTGCGGTGTAATAGCTGCACCAGTACATATTCAGAACTTCCCCATCGGCTACAAGCCATTTTGCGGCTATGAAGGCACAAATCAAATCGCCGATTTGGTCTACAATTCCTTTACTTTGGGCATGGAAGACCACTTACTAGAAATCTTCGGCGGACACGATACCAAGGAAGTAATTACTAAAGGCATTTCTGCGGGTTCCGACCTTGGTTGGAATAAAGAAGCACAGGCAGAATTAAATAAAGTGCCTGGGTTTGTACGTGGTAAAGTTAAGCGTAATACCGAAAAATTTGCACGCGATCGCGGTTTTAGTGTAATTAGTCTAGAAGTCATGTACGCCGCTAAAGAATCTGTAGGCGCGTAGTTTCGTTAACTACTCAGAAATTTGTTTTAGGCGTTCTCTTTTGAGAGCGCCTTTATTTGTTGTCTGCTATTTTTAGCCTGTACCGCTAAACTAAGGAATCGCGCGATGATTTCGGCAGAACTGCTTAATAATCTTCAAACTTCTGTTGCCGCGCTTTCAAACCCAACGTAACTAAAAATAGCCAAAACTAACCCAAACGCAAACCTTCAAAGGAAACCCCTTTGCGTCGTCTTCGTAAATTCTTGGTTGAGATTACTTTCTCCCAAAATTAAAGGATTTTGGGAAGCAAATATCGATCGCACACCTTTTAGGAAGACATACAGTTGGCTATTGTGAAAAGGTTTTAGAGCAGCCAATTATTCTAATTCTAAAGTAATACTATGTTTCTATACATCTATGTTTTGCCTTAATAATTGGCATAGAAATTAACGTGCGATCGCAATTACCCGGCAAATTTCGCTAAATTAAAAAGTATCTTAGAGGAAACTGTTTAATGTCGTCAGCACAACTATTATTGGTAGATGATGAGCCAGGATTGCGCGAAGCTGTCAAAGATTATCTAACCGAAAGCGGCTTTGGTGTTCAAGTAGCAAGTTCTGCTCGTGAGGGGTGGGACTTGATCCAACAAAATACTCCAGACTTAGTAATTTCTGACATTATGATGCCGCAAGTAGATGGCTATCAGTTTCTCAAGCAATTGCGAGACGATCCTCGATTTAAAGCTCTACCTGTAATCTTTTTAACAGCTAAAGGGATGACGGGCGATCGCATTCAAGGCTATCAAGCACGGTGCGATGCTTATTTATCTAAACCTTTCGATCCTGATGAATTAGTCGCTATTGTCGAAAACTTACTAGAACGCCGCGTAGCTTCAACTACTACTACCGAAAATAGCGAAATTCCAGACATTGCCGATTTAGCTAATCAAATTGCTCAAATTAAGGCAATTTTGACTCAAAAAAATGGCATAGTTCAAACTCCCATGCCGTTTAAAATCGATCTCACACCCAGAGAACAAAGCGTTTTAGATTTAGTTACAACTGGGCTAATGAATAAAGAAATTGCCCGTCAACTGCAAACTAGCGTCCGCAATGTCGAAAAGTATGTTAGCCGTTTATTTAGTAAAACTGGGACAAATAGCCGTACGGAATTAGTGCGTTTTGCTTTAGAACATGGGCTTGCTAAATAATTTTACGCGGCGATCGCCGCAACTAAAAATAAGCTATCTACCAAAATTGTACTCAATACCGCTCCCCCAAACGCCCACCAATGCAGTTGTTTGGAAAGTAAAGGTAATGTCCCGCAAACTAGCAATACTGTAGCCAGAACTATTGCTAGACCCTGCCCCAGGGGTGTTTGAACCTGTGCTAAAGCACTGTGCAATATTGTGGGTGTTGAATCTGGATCGAGCATAATTTGCCGCCAGTGAGGAATCAAATCTACTAAATAAAAATATATATCTGTTAATACTGTTCCAAGTAAAGAACCCAGATAAAAATAATTGCCCACTTTGCCCCAACCGCGCTTTAGAGCGGCGATCGCAAAAGGCAAGGCTATAGCTTCTACAGGCAAGTGTAGTAAAGGTTCCCAGCGCAGCCAGCCCCAGTAAACCGAACCCGCCAGCCAACTCCAACTAAAACCTAATAATAAGTCTCCCCAAATATAAGTTTTGGGTTTTGACATTAACTTATAACTCAGCCATAACCAAGCTGCCGTTAGTACCAAACTCAGCCAAGGAAGCACTCTTACTAGCGGCGCTTCAATAAATACTGGCACAGTTACTAAAAAAACTGCCGCTCCAAAAGTTAACCAGGCTTGTTTAAAGCCAACTTGCCAAGAAATATTACTAACTCTCTGCGTCTCGGCGGTTGCCAACGCGGAAGTTATGACGCTATAAGGGGGCAATGTTTGGTTAACCAAGGTACTATATTAATATTATTTACTTAACTTAATCTTACTTAACGATAACACAAGATCGATGCCCTGGGGGGGCATATTAATAATACCTTAATTATTAAGCTCTACCGAGGTGTAAGCAGCTAAAGATATTAAGAGCTCTACCGAGGTGTAAGCAGCTAAAGATTTGACGAAGGTTAGCAAAAGTGTCAATTTAAGGAGAAACTGCGATCGCATTCCAAAAAACAAACTATGGCTTCAGCAAAATATCAAATTTTAGCTTTGGGTAGCGCCGTTGCAATTATTGCAATACCAGTAAAAGTATTAAGTCAAACAACCCAAATACCAACTACAACCCAGCCAAATATTTTTCAAGCAATTATCCTGGGGATGGTGCAAGGACTTACAGAATTTTTGCCGATTAGTAGCACCGCTCACTTAAAAGTAATTCCTGTATTGTTGGGATGGGGAGATCCGGGAGTCGCCTTAACCGCCGTAATTCAGTTGGGAAGTATTGCCGCCGTACTGTGGTATTTTTGGGGCGATTTGAGCAAAATTACTATTGGGGCATTTACCGCGATTGGGCAAAAGAATTATAAATCCTACGATTTACGTTTAGCTATAGGAATTGCGCTTGGAAGCTTACCAATAATATTTGTTGGAGTGTTAATAAAAGTTTTCATACCAGACTACGACAACTCACCAGTGCGGAGTCTAGCCGCAATTGCGATCGCATCTATAGTAATGTCGCTTTTACTTGGGCTTGCCGAGCAAATAGGCAAACGCAAACGCAATTTTGAACACTTAACCGTTACTGATGGCATACTTATGGGATTAGCGCAAGCTTTATCTCTAATTCCTGGGGTATCGCGCTCTGGCTCAACGCTTACGGCGGGGTTATTTATGGGTTTAGAAAGAGCTGCCGCCGCTCGGTTTTCTTTTTTGCTTGGAATTCCAGCAATTACTTTAGCCGGGCTTGTGGAACTCAAAGACTTATTAGCAACAGGAATATCAAACGACAGCATCGTTACAATGGTTGTGGGCGTAATTTCTGCTGCCATATTTTCTTATTTAGCGATCGCTTGGCTACTGCGCTTTTTACAAACTCAAAATACTTGGGTATTTGTTTGGTACAGATTAGCTTTTGGGATAGCTATATTAAGTGCGATCGCAGCAAACCTAATTCCAAACAGCTAAAAGCCGCACCCATGCTATAGTTTCAACGCTCTATGAATGCCACAAACCCCGCCAAAATTACTAAAATTCTTAAAGGCTCCATTGCTGCGGAAATAGGCTTTGAAGTTGGAGATAAAATTTTATCTATTAACGGTACGCGCCCCCGCGACTTGATAGACTATCAATTTTTGTGTGCCGATGAACTGCTAGAACTAGAAGTAATCGACACCACCGGAAAAACTCATCACGTAGAAATTGAGAAGGATTACGACGAAGGTTTGGGGCTAGAATTTGACAGCGCCTTATTTGACAACTTGATTCAGTGCAATAATCGCTGCCCTTTTTGCTTCATAGATCAGCAACCCCCTGGCAAACGCGAAAGCCTATACTTCAAAGATGACGACTATCGCCTGAGCTTTCTTTATGGCTCTTACCTTACTTTGACTAACTTGAGTCAAAAAGAATGGGCAAGAATCGAGCAAATGCGCCTGTCGCCCTTGTATGTATCTGTCCACGCCACCGAGCCAGAAATTAGAACTAGACTATTAAAAAATCCGCGCGCTGGGGAGATATTACAACAACTAAAGTGGTTTCAACAAAAACGGTTGCAAATTCACGCTCAAGTAGTAGTTTGTCCAGAAATAAATGACAGTCAGCATTTAGAAAAAACTCTCTTAGATTTGGCATCTTTTCATAAAGGAAAAATCCCTGCCGTTGCCTCGGTTGCTGTTGTCCCTGTAGGCTTAACTAAGTTTCGCCCTAGTGAAGACGAATTAATCCCCGTTACCAAAGAAAAAGCCACCGAAGTTATTGCTCAAGTGCAAAATTTGCAAACTAAATTTCGCACTTCGCTAAAATCAACCTTTGCTTGGTTAGCCGACGAGTGGTTTTTGATTGCTGGACAAGATTTGCCTCTCGAATCTCACTATGAAAGCTACCCGCAGATAGATAATGGTGTAGGCTCGATTCGCTCATTTTTGAAAGAATTTGACCTAGCCGCCCAAAATTTACCCACCCAAGTAACGCCTCGAAAACTTACATGGGTAGTAGGCAATGCTGTAGAAAAGGCATTTCAGCCGATTGTAGAGCGGCTAAATAAAGTGAAAAATTTAGAAATAACTATGGTTGCTTTATGTAGCAATTATTGGGGACAGAGCATTACAGTTACGGGCTTATTGACTGGCGAAGATTTATTATCGGGGTTACAACAGAAATACTTAGGTGATGGAGTGTTACTACCTGCTATGATGCTTAAGCATGGCGATACTTGTTTTTTAGACGACATGACCGTTACAGAACTAGCCTCCAAACTAAGTACGCCAATTTTGCCCGTCCGAGGGATTGCCGAGCTAATAGAGACTTGTATTAAATAATGCCGACAAAATTAAGTTTAACCGTGCTGCTACCCATAGTTCGGGCTACTTCTAGCCGCGAAAAAGCAGGAAAAAATTTGTATGCTTGGCTAAGAGCTTTTTTTTGGGGAGCGGGTTTGCTACCAATATTTAGCTTGCCAACGGTTGCTGTAGAAACAGAAATATTGGGAGTAGTCAAAAGCGAAGAAAATACTCAGTATTGGCAGACCATCACCACCCGCTTGCAGGCATCGGGAATCAATTATTGCGTTATAGAGTTAGCCAGCATCAGAAGTGCTACGGATTTAAGCGATCGCCCGGTGGTATTTTTGCCAAACGTGGAAACAATTTCTCCCGCCCAAGCGATCGCTCTTGAAGGCTGGATGAGCAAAGGCGGACGGGTAATTTCTAGCGGTGCTGTAGGTAATAGAAGTCAGCCTGGAGTGCGGCAACTGATGCGGAGTTTGTTGGGGGCATATTGGGGGTTTGGGTTTAAAGCGCCGTCAAAATTGCAACCACTAAAAACTAACTCCCAACCTTGGGTAAAAGATGCTCTAGGCGGTACCGCTTGGGGCGGCTCGGTAATTCCCACAGGTGTAACTAGCCAAATCGCCGCCGTTTGGCAATCGCCCAATACCCCTTCTGCCGTTGTTACCACCGACCGCACAACGCTTTTAGGCTGGAATTGGGGAACAAATGCCGCCACTACTGCCGAATTTGATACAGCCTGGTTAAAAGCTGCTCTTAGCCGTCATGTCAAGTTAGCCGCAACGGGTAATACCGCAAAACCAAAAAACTGCAATGGGACAGTAGCTTCAAATACAAATAGAATTTCCGTCAAACCAAAATCGCCAGAAATTACGCCCTCAAGGACAATTCAACCTGAAATAGCCAGACAAACAGTCACTCTGCCAACAAATCAACCTGCAAGGGTGGCAAAGCCGCCAATAGCTGTAAGCCCTAATAGTATAGAAACAGGCTTTATTACTCCGGCTTCAGACGAGCCGCTAGATAGGCTTGCACCAAGGGGATTAGCTGCGCCCAATGCTAAAACCCCAATTACAGGCTTAGAAGCGAATTCTCTGCGTCAAGAATTAGATAACTTAATTGGTAGATTTGAAAGCGCCCAACTAGCCGCAAATTCCCGCAATCATCGCTCTACCGAAACCACAGAAATTGCTAGTTCTCAAATTACAGCAATACCTCAAAGCGCCGCCAATGCCCTAGCTCAAGCAAGAGAAATCGCCAAAACTTTGCCTCAGCTAGTTAGTACGAGAAACTATGCCAAAGCAAGAACCGAATGGCTCAAAGCGTCTCAAATATTGTGGGCAAACTACCCTACAAGTCGTCCGATTTCTCAACCAGAAATTCGCGCCATGTGGTTAGACCGAGGTACGATTATCCGTGCAGGTTCGGAGCAAGGATTAGCTAAGGTTTTTGATAAACTAGCGGCGGCGGGAATTAATACTGTTTTTCTAGAAACCGTTAATGCTGGTTATCCTATTTATCCAAGTCAAGTTGCACCCAAAGCAAATCCTTTAGTCAAAGGTTGGGACCCTTTAGCATCGGGGGTTAAGTTAGCTCACGAAAGAGGGATAGAGTTACACGCTTGGGTATGGGCTTTTGCGGTGGGCAATCAACGCCACAATACTTTAGTTAATTTGCCAGCAAACTATCCAGGGCCAGTGATTGCGGCTCATCCCGATTGGGCAAGTTACGATAACCGGGGTAGCTTGTTTCCGCTCGGTCAAAATAAGCCATTTTTAGATCCGGCAAATCCCCAAGCACGTAAATATTTAATAGATTTGTGTAATGAAATTGCCCAGCGCTACAAAATTGATGGTTTGCAACTAGACTATATTCGCTACCCGTTTCAAGATCCGGGAGCCGATCGCACTTACGGTTATGGGAAAGTTTCGAGGCAGCAATTTAGGCAACTAACGGGGGTAGATCCAACAAAAATTAGTCCGCGCGATCGCGTTTTGTGGCAAAAGTGGACGAATTTTCGCACCGCACAAGTTGATTCTTTTGTCGCTCAAGTAGCGCAGCAATTGCGAAAAACCCGCCCGAATATAATTATGTCTGTTGCCGTGTTTCCACTTCCAGAACACGACCGCCTCAATAAGTTACAGCAACATTGGGAAGTATGGGCGCAACGGGGAGATGTAGATTTAATTATTCCCATGACTTATGCTTTGGATACTTACCGCTTTGCGCGTCTAGCGCAACCTTGGATTAGTTCGCTTAAGTTAGGTTCGGCGCTGGTTGTACCGGGAATTCGGTTATTTAATTTAGCCTCTCCCATTGCGGTCGATCAAATTCAATTAGCGCGAGATTTACCAATTAGCGGTTACGCGCTATTTGCGGTAGAAAATCTCAACAGCGATTTGCAAAATATTTTTCAGCGCACTCAAGGCAAAATAAACGAGCCAATTCCTTACCGTCAGCCTTTTCATACGGCGGCGGCGAGGTTCGCATCGTTGCAACAGCAATGGGATTATATGCTTTCAAGCAATCAACTTGTTTTAGTTAAAAGCGGACAATCAGCTTTTAGTGCCAAAGCAAAGACCTTAGAAACAGCTTTAGAAGAGCTTGCTGCTAATCCTAGTTCGGGGCGATTGAGTACCGCTAAGAGGGCGCTAACTGCCTTTGAGTCGCAGTTTAAGGATGGGATGCGCTTTTACAGGTTAGAAAATCCTTACCAATTTAAAGTTTGGTCAAATCGCATTGATACTATAGAGCGATTGTTAGTTTATGGCGATCGCGCTGTTATCAAAAAGAACCGCTAGATTTCTCGTTTGGGAATCACAATATAACCATTAATGCGATCGCCTAATACTATATTTTTTTCTTTTCCCCAGTACCACCAATAAGCACCGACATAAGCGCAAATTAGACTATCTAACTTGTCTTCTAATGCTTTTCCCGTACTGGGAATTTCGGCAAGTAGTAAAGGGTTGGAATTTAGATTGAGGGCGGGTGTGAAGGTGGGTAACACTTCCACAATATATTTATACAGTTTGATTAGTTCTAAGCGACGCTCCAATAAGCGTCCTTTTTTGTATTTGAGGATTAAAGGTAAGTTAAATAATTCTACGATCGCCGGATGGGGGAAAACTTCAATTTGATATCTACCGAGTTTTTGGGGGGTAATTTCTGGCGCGTGAACAAAACCCCGATTTTCTAACTCTAAGCCAAAACCAACAGTGTGATCGGCAAAAGCAAGGCCCAGGTTAGCAGGATAACAGCCTGCATGGTAGCGCCCAAAATATTTGTGGGTAAGTTTGTCGGGGAGGCGCGAGCCTGTAAAGTTGGGAATAATTGTTGGCGCATCTACGGCGCAAATCGCCTTGTCTTGTGGTTGAACCCAGTTGTCTAACCAAAAAAGTACATCAAAAATCGCCTCAATTCGATCTAAATTTAATAAATACAACTCTCCGTCTACTAACTCCAAGCAACACAGTCCGCTTGGCTGCGATTTCCAACCTAGATCGATACCAATAAATTTCATTTTTATGGATTTGTGGCTTGAGCAAATTTTGGCAAATAGCCAACCGCAATTATTTGATGCAGTAAGGCCGAAAAATGGAGCAGATGAGTCTATTTTCCGCTCTGTTTACCCAGCTTGCAGCCAATTTAATCAACATAGTCTAAAACTTCCTCCCCAGCAGTTTGCAACCAATCTGTGGAATTGGTGGCTGCCTTTAGCAATGGTAATAGTAGAGTATCGAACTAGGCAATCGCAACCATTAATTCAAGGCATTTTAGCCGCTCAAGGAACGGGCAAAACTACCTTAGCTGAAATTTTAAAATTGATTTTGGGTGAGATGGGTTATCAAACTATTTGCTTATCTTTGGATGACTTGTACAAAACTTATAGCGATCGCTTAATTTTAAAGCAACAAGACCCGCGTTTAATTTGGCGAGGTCCTCCCGGTACTCACGATTTAGATTTAGGTATCGATGTCTTAGATGCGCTGCACCAGCCTAATTCTGACACAATAATTCAACTTCCCCGCTTCGATAAATCTGCTTATAACGGTGCGGGAGAGCGCGGAGCTTTTGAAGCAGTTTCTAGAGCAGATATTGTGTTATTTGAAGGTTGGTTTGTAGGTGTTCGTCCTATAGAATCAGCAGTTTTTGACACTGCACCGCCGCCAATTATTAGCCAAAGCGATCGCCAATTTGCCCGCGATATGAATGCTAAACTGCAAGATTATTTACCTTTATGGGAACGAATAGATAAGTTAATTTTGCTGTATCCTCTCGATTACCGTTGGAGTTTGCAATGGCGCAAACAAGCCGAACATCAAGCGAGCGCTCTTGGTAAATCGGGGATGAATGACTTAGAAATAGAGCAATTTGTCAATTATTTTTGGCGAAGTCTGCATCCAGAATTATTTGTTAAGCCTTCCAACTGGGTAGACTTAGTAATTGAAATAAAGAGCGATCGCTCTTGGGGTAAAGTATATTAGCTAAATCCCTTGGCGCACTTGGGTAAAAGTATTAAATTTGCCTTACTTCTGAGCAAAATCTTTTCCAGCCGCTTTTCACAGTAAAAAGGTAACGTGGTAATGTACCAGTCTGTTAGATGCTTAGAGCCTTTGCTTTTATTACATCTTGCACAGGCTGGTACTAAGTTTTTTCGCGACTTTATCCCACCTTTTGAATCTGCTACTACATGGTCTAAAGTCAGTTTTTTAGACTTAGTACCACAGTAAGCACAGCAAAGAGCAAACTCTAATTTGATTTCTGCTTTTAACTGAGCAGGGATTATAGGCTTTTTTGTCGCGATTTGCTGCATATAACTAACCTGAGTTCGGGTTAAGCAGAGGGAGGTAAAGCCCATTCTAAATGAAGAGAAGGCTTTTTAGGCTGATAACAGTAGGCAATCAAACCGCACAGGACGTTAACGGCAAAATTGACAGGACG
>JAHHGY010000057.1 GCA_019359635.1 Chroococcus sp. CMT-3BRIN-NPC107 | reverse complement strand
GTCAGAGACGCGCGAATTATTGCCGGAAACATCAGAGACGTTTATCTACCTTGCCATGATAAGGATCATGGTGAAGCGATTAGCATAAAATCTGACCCCGCAAAACTTTTCAAACACCCTCTTAGCTACAACTTACCAACATTGCAACTAAAGTATTTTTAAGATGTAAATTTAAGGGTCATAACTTTGTCAGTAACACCCACAGAGAGAGTGTTATTGCTCATTTTTATCAGTGATTCTTTTCTGTTACCATCATCCTAGGTAAAATCTATAACAGTAAGTATTTTTATCTGGTAAAGGTGATTTGTTGCCGTAAATATAAGTAATCCCTAAAGAAGAGCCAATAAATTTAATGTGTTAGGTAGCTGGTCGTTTTCCAAATATACATTATAAAATAATACGCTAAGTGCCAGTATAAACAGCGAAATTATGCTGAAATATTTTTCATTAAGTTTTTCTAAGTATGAGTAAGTAGCCGTATAGGTACTGAAGCGCTCGATACATTATGTACGGGAAAATTGCTCGGTAATTCGTAGGTAAAATAAGGGTACGAATGGATATTTGTAAAACCGTTGAAATACAGCTAGATTGGTTTTGAAGCTAAAAATATTACCAAAAAGTACAATCAAAACTTGGCTAAAGCGATCGCCGTGTATTTAATCTAGTCAAGAAATATGTACGCCTTTAATTGATAGGGTTAGTATAGCGCTTGAATATATTGAAGTTGTTGACTAGCTTCAATCTAAAAATAAATAAATTATGCTTTAAGCTGGCTAGTTTACCCCAGTAAGTTGTTTAATGTGGCTTAATCTTTTGGATAATATTAAGTCGTATGGCTTCCAGAGGATTTGTTTTTTGAGGCTAGTGTTTTGCTGATTTAACTCTTCAATTTTTGAAGTCGGTTTGACTTTAATGAAATTTTGTTTAAACTCTACCCAAGAGCGCTGATTTGACCATATCAAAGATGTAATTGGATTGGCGGCAATCTTAAACACACAAGCAATAGCTTTTACATACACTCCGGGACGTAAAAGAATTGTCCAATCGGTCTTTAAAGCTGCAAGTAAGCAAAGTAGCGTATTTCCGTAAGCGCCACAATCGTAGGTTTTCCCAATCAAATAATTATAGTAAAAAATAGCAGATAGGTGATAAATACTAGCCGGAATCTCTGGATGTAGTTTTCGTACATTTGCCATAACTAGCTCATAAGATTTTACCATTGACTTGTAGTTGCCACCCATACTTCCTATTACTTGACGATAACCAATCAAAAACTCTGGTATAACCCGAAATTCATAATATTCAGCAATTCGTAAATATATATCCCAATCTTCACATCCTTGAGCCGCTTGTTGTTTTAACTGACAATTATAACCACCAACACGCTCAAAACAAGTGCGGCGAATTAGAGGGGTACTAGCATTACCTAAAAAATTTATAAATACTAAAGCTGGATAAATTTTTCCTTCTGGCTTAAATAAAGAATCAACAGAACATTGACCAATAATTAAATCATTCTCATCAATATCAACTGCCAAAGAATACACTAATCCTACAGATTCGTCAGCATTCAATATACATTTGACCTGTTTCTCTATTTTCTCAGTGTACCAAATATCGTCGGCATCAATCGGTGCAATATATTCTCCTTGAGATTTCTCAATAGCTAAATTACGCGCTGCTGCTACTCCTGCATTTTGTTGTTGAATTAGCATAACGCGAGTATCTTTTTGAGCGATAGATTGGACAATTTCAAAAGTTTTATCTTTCGAGCCATCATCAACAACTATAACTTCTAGATTTGTATAAGTTTGGCAAATAACAGATTTTAAAGTTCGTTCAATAAAAGCTTCAGCATTATAGGCAGGTATAATAACTGAAACTAGAGGAAGCTGAGAATTAATTTCATTCATATTTAACAACTATGACGTTTAGTAATAAACTGGAATTTGAGAATAAAACTTCTGCTACCGAAACAAGATTGTTCGTATTTTTTGCTATGTCGCAGCGCTTTTTTATCTATAAAAATACTATTGTTCGCTCCCAATAGTGGGTTTAGGCTTATTTTCTCAAAATCAATCAAAAAAAGCAAACTATCTTGAAATCTTTATATAGATTTAGTTTAATCAAGAGTTGTTTAAATTTTTGTTAAAGCTGTATTAAAAAATATCTGTCATTGCTAATGAAAATAATAAGATTATTTGAAATTAAACAGCTAGAAAATTTATTTAAATTTATAGTCAATACTTAGAGCTATTACTGGAATTGTTCAGCAAGAATTTGAAGTAGACATATAACGTTATTGAAACCAGCGCGATCGCACCTTGGGGCAGAGAGTTTGTTAATAACCCAGACAGAAGTTTTAGAGCCTAAAGATTAGTACCCTTAGTTAAAATTACTAAGTTTTGCTGCTTAAGCTCTGCGATCGCCTTGACAGATTGAAGTTATTGAAGGAATCATCAGAGGACAGATTGGATTATCCCATTAAGGAAAACTATGAACGCAGTTGTTCTTGTTCTAGTCGAGGTGCTGGTTGTAATTGGACTCTCGAGGCTAGTGGGGCTAGGATGTCGAGCAATTAACCAGCCGTTAGTAATTGGCGAAATTATTGCCGGGATTATGTTGGGGCCTTCTTTATTGGGCTTAATTGCTCCTAGTTTGGCAACAACTTTATTCCCCGCCGAAACAATACCTTACTTATTTGTCCTATCTCAAATTGGACTAATATTTTTCATGTTTCTCATTGGGCTAGAGCTAAATCCCAAATATTTGAGCGGTCAGCTTGAAATCGCAATTTTAGTATCTCACGTCAGTATTTTAGCCCCTTTTTCTCTCGGAACTTTGCTGGCGGTGGTGTTATACCCTCAGCTATCTAATGGTGATGTGTCGTTTACCGCCTTTGCTTTATTTTTGGGGGCGGCGATGTCTATTACAGCTTTTCCGGTACTAGCAAGGATTATTACCGAAAATAACTTACAAGGTACGCGCCTAGGGACTTTGGCATTAACTTGTGCGGCGGTAGATGATGTAACGGCGTGGTGCGTACTTGCCTTAGCGATCACTGTAGCTAGAACAGGAACGATTAACGGTGCTATCCCTACTATTATTTATTCGTTGGTGTATATCGGCTTGATGGTAACGGTAGGACGTTGGTTTTTAAAGCGCGTTGCCAGGTATTATCAGCGTGTCGGTAAGCTAAATCAGTTACTTTTAGCAGGAATTTATGCTGGGGTAGTTGCCTCAGCCCTAATTACAGAATTAATTGGCATTCACTTTATTTTTGGCGCATTTTTGTTAGGCGCAGTCATGCCTAAAGATGAAGGTTTGGTTAGAGAAATCGCCGAAAAAACTGAAGACTTTGTATTAATTTTTCTGTTGCCAATATTTTTCGCTTATAGCGGTTTGCGAACTCAAGTTGGCTTACTCAATCGCCCAGAATTGTGGCTGTTGTGTGCGGCGGTAGTTGCTGTAGCAATTAGCGGTAAGTATTTTGGTACTTATATCTCGGCGCGAGTAAGTGGTATTGAAAATCGCGAAGCTTCCGCCCTCGGTTGGTTGATGAATACACGCGGCTTAACCGAACTGATTGTTTTAAATATTGGCTTGAACTTGGGGGTAATATCGCCGCTCTTGTTTACGATGTTGGTAATCATGGCGCTAGTTACTACCTTTATGACCTCGCCATTATTAGAGTGGACTTATCCCAAACGGTTAATTAGATTAGATACGGTTGAGCCAGAAACCAAAATAGGACTTAAAGCCGAAGTTACCTATCGGGTTCTCGTCCCTGTAGCTAATGTTGATACCCAAAAAGGACTAATTCAATTAGCGGCGGCGATCGCCCTAAATAATTCCCAAGGCGCTGTAGTTCATCCCTTGAGCTTAGTAGAACTAGAAGAAGATTACGCTTTTCAAAGTCTGCCTGCGGAAGCCGATCGGCTCATGGACAAACGCCGCCAACAGCTAGACCAATTAGTAGCAACTTTAGAACCAGCAGAAATCCGCCCCTTTGTGCAGCCTTTAGTTCGCGTTACTAATGATGTTGCACGAGCTACAGAACAAATTACCAGTCAAAATAAAATTGACTTGATGTTAGTAGGCTGGCATCGTCCGGCTTTTACCGCCAACCGATTAGGCGGGCGTGTAGGTCAAATTCTCAGCATGGCTCCGGTAGATGTGGGAGTTTACATCGATCGCGGACAAGCAGCTATTGAAAAATTATTAGTAGCTTATTCTGGCAATCTTCATGACGATTTAGCCCTAGAACTAGCTTTAAGAATGCTCGTTAGTTCCGAAACTCGCACATTATCAATTTTGCGGGTAGTGCAAGCTGGGCAAACTAATAGCGAATTAAGCTATGAATTGAGCGGCGTAATCCAAAACCTAACTCGTAAACTGCGCGATCGCATTGATATCCAAGTTCAACAAGCCGCCGAACCTATCTCTGTAGCCGTTGAAGCCTCCGCCCACGTCGATTTAACCATTGCCGGAACTAGCCGCGCTTGGGGAATCGAGCGGCAAACTTTAGGGCGATATACCGACCAATTAGCAATTCAATGCAAATCTTCATTGCTGATAACTCGTCGCTACAGTCAAGTTACATCTCATTTGGCTTCGGTAGTTGCCCCCAGCACCGATATAGATAAATCAGGAGTTTGATCGTGAGCAGCCATTTTAATGTTAAGTCTTTAACCTTTTATGCCGTAGCCATTAGTTCAGTATTATTACTATTCAAGGTTGTTACAGCTTATGGAGAAAGCAAGCTCAAAGCACCGCAAACTATCGGTGGTAGCTATCGGCTCACCTTTGCCAATAGCTTGCCTGGTTGCCCGCAAATAGCGCCCGTAATGCTGCAACTCGATCAATCGGGTATGTATGTAAATGCAGCAATGCTAAAACCACTAGCCACGGAGGCTGAACACAAGATGTCCGCCGAAGAAAAACTAACGCTGACGGGTTTATTCAAAAATCGAGAGCTAAACCTTGGGGGTAAAGTTGCTAAGTCCGTTTTGTGCGGAGTTCAAGAATCAGGAGAAACTGCGATCACGCTTACAAGTCAAATTGACGGCAACAAGTTAGCTGGGGAGATTTCTATTAATGGGGAAGGGGCAAAAACCCCCTTTACTGGCGAAAAAGCCGAGTCACCTAATGCAGCGCCAGCTTCTAGCCACTAAAACTGTTCTGTATTAGTGGGGGCGTTAACTGCTCCTGGTTGATTGATAAAGAAGTTCTGCGCGTCCTCGCTTTGATAAATACAGCTAATTGCGGGAGAATTACCCAAATCTCCTGTAAATCCAAAGGTATTTAACTTTTGCCGACAATCGCGCACCTGATCCCCTGTTACTAAGTTCCGTTGCTCTAAAACTGCCCAGTTAGATTGGCGGAGGACGCAGCCGGGCCGCATAGTTGGTTGAGAGACATAAACTTTAAACGGTCGCAAAGTCACAAATAAACGTGCATCCATCACCATCGCACTAGCACCGTATTGGATACAAATCTCAGGATTAGGAGCTTTTTGATCGATCTGAATACTAGAACTAACATTATTTTCGCCCCCTCCCGTATCCGAGGCGAAAAGCGTACCAATACCAATTCCCATAATTAACGCCGCCGCCAAAATTGCGATGGTGGCGTAATTAATGCTGGTGGGTAAAAATGCGAAAGTTTTTTTTTCTGTCACCGCAGACCTACCAGATTTACGTTTCATCTTTGCTTAATCAATTTCACCTAGTTTTATTTAGGAGGGTTAAAGACTCTCCTTTTTTAGTATGACTTTATTATTACCTGATGTAATGACAGCAATGGCTATTATAAAATCAAGTAAACTTTACCTTAAATTTAATGCGATCGCCTTCTATAACCAAAACTCCCAAGTCTTCCCAATGGCGAACGCTATTTGCTGATAGTCTGACTATATTTTGGGGCGACTGGCTAGATTTGCGCGTCCGCATCGCTCAAGTGGCGGCTTCGGGGTTAATTTCTCCGCTCATATACATTTTAGCTTTTGGTTTGGGTTTGGGTAGCTCTTTGCCTAAACCCGCCGTTGGTGACAGTTATTTAGAATTTATTTTGCCGGGAATGGTGGCGCTGTCTTCGATGACAATTAGTTTTGGTGGGACAACTTTTTCTATTTGTGGCGATCGCTTATTTACTAAAAGTTTTGAAGAATTGCTCTTAGTCCCCATTCACCCATTGGCTTTACAAGTAGGCAAAATGCTGGCAGGAATTGTTAGAGGGTTAATGACATCGGGTTCGGTAATTCTAATAGCAGTACTATTTACAGGCAAAGTTTGGAGCTTTCTTAATCCCTTGTTTTTGTTGCTATTGGTGCTAAATTGTGCTGTATTTTCAGCTTTAGGGGTAATTATCGGCTTAAACGTGCGAAGTCTTGAAAGCGTGGGTTTGTACAACAACTTTGTTATTGTCCCCATGTCGTTTTTGGGAGCAACATTTTTCGATCCGGTTTCTCTACCTATCGTGTTGAAAGTCATAGTGTATTTATTACCACTAACTTATACAGCTATTGGACTTAGGGCGGCGGCTTACTTGCCTATATCGGAGTTTCCCTGGTATAGCATCGCAATATTGCTTGGCAGTGCGATCGCGCTTTCAGTTGTAGGTGCGCGTCAGTTTGCAAGTCAACAAGACTAATTATTTATACTTCCGGTTCTATCCCCAACGCTCTTAATTGCGCCGCTAGTCGTTCCGCTTTTTGAGCTTCAGTATTTGCCCGTTGTGTTTCAGCATTTGCTCGTTGTGTTTCAACATTTGCCCGTTCTCCACCAGTTAGCAATAAATTACCTTGAGCATCCCACCAGCGCAGCCAAGGTAATTCGGTGTTGTAATAAAGTCCTTGCCAAATGCCTAACTCTGCGCCTAGTTGCGGAATAAAGTAATGTCGGCGATCGTTAGCTGCTAAAGGTTGGTAAGAATTTTCAATCAAGTGATACACTTCTACTGTTGCTTTTTCCACTTCATAAATGCCATAAAATGGCACTCTAATTCCTTGCTCGTATACCCAAAACTTGCCAGTAACGGGCGTGCGATCGCGTTCTGCTGCACCATTACCATTAACAAACTCTAAAACAATTAAGGGTGCAACATATTCCTGCCACAACACATAAGAACGCTGTATTTGACCTTTTAGAGTTGGGGGGACAAAAGGTACATAAAACCAATCTGGGGCTAAAGCACCTCTTTCTAATGGCTCAGTCAAGCGCCAATAGATACCGCTATCGTGACCGATGCAATACTGCCCATCGCGATGGATTTGTTGCAGTATCGGCTCAATCGAATCCGTCAGTAACACGCTTTGAGGATGTTCTTGAAAGTTTTTCACAAATGTACCGTCAGATTCTGGTAGCTGCGTATGGTCAGGTAGAGTAATTGGCGGTTGGATGATTCCTGTCACGATTAGCATCCTCAAATAGTGAGTGTAAGTTTATTTTAGCGATCGCGATCGCACGTCATCAAATGCGATCGCCTACTTCTACAAAGTACCAAAGCCTTTTTTCTTCTTCTCTTTCTTCTTCTTTTTGCCCCCCGGATCGCTATAGCCGCGCCAACCTTGTTGTGCGGGACGATTGCCCACTGCTGCTGGGTTTCCCATCCCGCCAAACATTCCCGGCATTCCAGGGAATCCACCTTGACTCATTTGCTGCATCATTGTCCGCATTTTTTGAAAATCGCTGACCAATTTAGCTACATCGCTTTCTTTATAGCCCGACCCGCCAGCAATTCGTCGCCGCCGACTGGGAGAACTTGCCAAGATATCCGGGTCTTTGCGCTCCTTGTTGGTCATGGATTTAATCATGGCCTCGCAGCGTTTTAACTGGGTTTCTCCCTGCTTTAGCTGGTCGGAGTTGAGCTTGTTCATACCGGGAATCATTTTCATAATTCCCCCCAGCGAACCCATGTTTTTTAATAACCGCATTTGCTTAAGAAAGTCGGTAAAGTCAAACTTCGCCGAGAGAATCTTCTGCTGCATTTGCTCCGCGTCAGCAAGATCGATTTCTTCTTGGGCTTTTTCTACCAGGGTCAAAACATCGCCCATGCCCAAAATCCGCGATGCCATGCGATCGGGATAAAATGGTTGCAACGCTTCTACTTTTTCCCCTACCCCCACAAATTTGATCGGCTGACCAGAGATTTGACGTACCGAAAGCGCCGCCCCGCCTCGGCTATCGCCGTCTAATTTGGTTAAAATTGCCCCAGTAATCCCGATCTGCTCGTGAAAGGTGCGGGTCAAATTTGCCGCTTCTTGACCCGTCATCGCATCCACTACTAGCAGCGTTTCTTGAGGTTCTACGGCGGCTTTAATCCGGGCGAGTTCTCCCATCATGTCTTGGTCAATTTGCAAGCGTCCCGCCGTATCGATAATTACGGTGTCAACTCCTTGAGCTAAGGCTGCTTCCACACCACGCTTGGCAATGTCTACGGGGTCTGCGTCAGTACCCATTTCAAAGACTGGTACTTGAATTTGCTTACCTAAAGTTACCAATTGGGCGATCGCTGCGGGACGATAAATATCTGTGGCGACGAGCAAACAGCTACGATTTATTTTTTTGAGGTGAAGCGCTAACTTAGCTGTAGCTGTGGTTTTACCTGTTCCTTGCAATCCAGCCATTAATACTATTGTTGGCGTCGTCTCGGCTTTTGCTAAGGGAACGTTGGTTTCTCCCATTACTTCTAGCAGTTCGTCGTAGACAATTTTGATAAACTGCTGGTCGGGTCTAACTCCCGATACAACTTCCGCTCCTTGGGCTTTGGCTTCTACTCCAGCAATAAAGTCTTTAACTACTTGCAAGTTAACATCTGCTTCCAAAAGAGCGCGGCGAACTTCTCGCAATGCCTCTTGAATATTTGCGGAGGTGATTTTGTCTTGACCTCGTAACTTTTTCCAAGCAGATTCTAAACGGTCAGCTAAGGCATCAAACATAGTTCGTCTAATACGTTTATTAATAGGTATTTGCAGGCATGAAACTTTTGCCCGCTATATATAAGGTTAAATCCTTTGTTTATCTAATTGTTGGTTACGGGCTTATTGTAAAGTTTTGTTAAATTTTTAATTCGGTAGTATATGCTACCGAATTTATTTGCTATAGTAAATACATAAGCAAAAAGTTGAAAACACTCCCTAGAAAAAGAGGAATCTAATCATGTCTACTCAAGAACAAGCCCGTGCTTTGATGATGCGTCACCACCACCTCGTTAAGAACCGTCAGCAATCAATGCTCAATCGTACCGCCACTGAAGTAGGTCTTGATGCTCTAGAAAATTCCATTGACGAGCGCAATAATTCTCATCGCAACAATAGCGATCGCCCTGGTACAGCTGTAAACTAGATTTAACAAAATAGTAGGCTGCTAGAATTAGCAACAATAATTTGTTTGAACTATCAAATCAAAAAGCTTGTCGTCATTAATTACCGTTGACGACAAGCTTTTTAACTAACAGCGAGAAATTATTAAAAAAAATTTGGCTTGAATCTAGTTAGAGCCTGCTTCTACAGGAATCTTGGCAGCACTAGGCTTGTTACCATCAGAGGCAAGAGATTCACCTTCAATAAACGAGCGCAACATCCAAGCCATTTCTTCGTGCTGTTCCATCAATCCGGTCAAAAAGTCGGCTGTACCTTCGTCGCTGAATTTCTCAGACGCTTGGTCTACGTGTTCGCGCAAGTTACGGATAATTTCTTCGTGGTCGTCTACTAGCTGCGCCACCATCTCCGTTGCTAGAGGAATATTGTCTGATTGCTCTTTGATAGAACCGTATTTTAGAAATCCTGCGGCGGTTCCTACAGGGAAAAATCCTAAAGTGCGGACGCGCTCTGCGAGGGCATCTATATTAGCAGTTAGTGCTTGGTATTGTTCTTCCCATAATAGGTGCAAAGAGCGGAATTGAGGTCCTACTACATCCCAGTGGAATTTTTTAGTTTTAATTAAAACTAGGTAAGCGTTTGCTAAGTCGCTGTTTAACAGTTCGCTTACGCCCGATCTTTGTTCTTCTGATAGACCAATATTAATTTTACGCATGGTTTGTTTTACATTTTGCTTCAATACTTAGTGGAACAAATCTACACATAAAAGAACATCAGTCAAAGGGCTGATCGTCTTATTTTAAAAGTGAAGAATTGTCTTATTCAACCAAGCTGACTTTAGCTCGATATAGTAGCTTTTTACCCTGAATATAACCAGTGTAGCGGACGATAACTAAGTCCCCAGCTTGAGCATTTCCTGCCAAAAGTTGGTGGAGTTGCGGATTATAAGGTAGTCGATCCCCTACAGGCGCGATTTGTTCTATTCCCCATTGTTGCAATAATTGCTGCAACGGACGCATTAAGGGTAATAGTTTTGTGGCGCTGATTTCGGGATTATCTTTGACTTTAGACTCGAAGGTGGGTAATTGTAATAAGCAAGATTCCAAAACTTGCAGAGTTGATAGTTGAAACTCTTGCCGCAAACTTTCCTTTTGTTGTTCTAATTGATTTTGGAGTTTTTGGTATTCTTGTTTTAAAGTCGCAATGGTTTTGTCTTCGGTCGGTGGTTGTGCTATTTCAAAATTTGAAAATGTTCTCGCAAGAACATTTATAGGCACTTGCAGCACTTGAGTTAACTTGAGTATTGTTTCTAGTCGCATCTGACGTACTTCTCCACGCCGCAATCGCATTATTTGCTTTTGAGAAACTCCCGACGCACTAGCTAAAGCTTTAAAACTAGAAATACCCACCCGTTGCATTAGTGTTTGCAACGAGTCAGTATAGTTTGGCTCTGATGATTGGGACATCACTCGCGCCTAATAATGGTTATGCTTCTAATAAGCTTCTCAACATCCAAGCATTTTTTTCATGGACTTGCATCCGTTGAGTTAATAAATCCGCCGTTGGTTCGTCATTTACTTCCTCTGTCACCGGAAATATAGACCGAGCAGTTCTAACTACTGCTTCTTGTCCTTCTACTAATAGGCGGATCATTTCTGTTGCTTTAGGAACTCCTGGAGTTTCAGCAATAGAACTTAGTTTGGCATACTCGCTGTAAGTTCCTGGTGCTGGATATCCTAGCGCTCTAATTCTTTCGGCGATTAAATCTACCGCTAAAGCTAGTTCTGTATACTGGGTTTCAAACATTAAATGCAAGGTTTGAAACATGGGGCCTGTAACATTCCAATGGAAATTATGAGTTTTGAGATACAGCGAATAAGTATCAGCAAGCAACCGGGATAACCCTTCAGCAATAAGCTTGCGGTTTTCGTCATCTATACCGATATTGACTGGAAAAACAGAACCTTGAGCTTGCATAAATTCTCCCGATTTAGGTGAAATAGAAATATTTTTCGCTGTTTTATGCCTATAATGATTGCCTAAAACCAGCTTACTGTAAATTACTTAGTCAAATCTCGTTATGCTAGGTGCATTTTCAAGACGGCGCGAGGAGCTTTACGAACTCTAGCTAAAATTGTTTCTTTACCCAGCCTTTGACAAGCTTCGTAACGATGACAACCTGAAAAACCGTAGTATTGTCCATCTACTTCTAGCACGTCTATGGGTTCTTGTTGACCGATTTCGGCGATGGATTCCATCAAAGACGCAACTTTTACGCTGTCGTTGGCTCGCGGTAAAGGTCTATAAATCTGCTGTAGCGGAATCTCTTGTACCTTTATCATAAGTGATGCTACTTTTTTATCTTCTTCTATATCGTACTCATTATGACTTTAAGTTGCAACCTTTTGAATTGGATTTAGTTGAAAAGTTTAGAATGTCAGGAAAAAATATTTATATGAATTTTCACCAACGGAATTTGGTATTTAGGGCTTTAACAGTATTTTGCGTACTGGGATTGAGCGCAACATCGGCACTTGCAGCGCCTTCAGTAGAGCAAGAATTAAAAGTAGGTATAGTACAACGTTTTGGCGATGAAGCAACGGAAGAATTACTGCTTGCGGCGGGAAAAGGCGGAGTCTTAACTCTAAATTTTACCACTGGTACAAAGCCGCAAACCTTGCAAGCAAACAGTGTCAAGCTCGAAATAGCTATGCAACCATTACCAAAACCAGAGTTGGCGGAGCGGGTAGTTTTGGGCGTATTTCGCAGCTTTGAAACCGCCGAAGAAAGCGCTCAAAGGTGGAAAGCCGAAGGTATAGAGGTAGAAGTTGCTCAACCGGAGCGTTGGGAAGTTTGGGCAAAAAGAGACGTGTACAATACACCTTTATTGCGGCGGTTGTTGATGGGTAGTTTGCAAACTAAAGGTAATAAAATTGCCTATTTGGATAGCAAAGTAGTGCAGCAAGTACCAAAACTTAGCTGGATTGTAAATGGTAATCGCTATAGCCGAGAGAAATTAGAGATTTCGACAACTAAAAACTTAATTCAAGTTAGCAGCACCGAAAATAAATCAGATGCGACTTTCTATCCCGGACGTATGCGCTTGCAGAAGAACGCCTACGGTAGTTATACGCTCATTAATGATGTGCCAGTTGAAAGCTATTTGCGGGGCGTAGTACCCAATGAAATCGGCGCTAAAGCCCCTTACAACGCTGTAGAAGCACAGACAATTATCGCTCGAACTTATGCTTTACGTAATTTGCGCCGCTTTGCTATAGATGGTTACGAATTATCTGCCGATGTTCATTGTCAGGTTTATAAGGGATTTAGCGGTGCAAGTCCAAATAGCGATCGCGCAATTTCTGCAACCAAAGGACAGGTACTTACTTACAACAATCAATTAGTTGATGCTTTGTACTCCTCAACTACCGGAGGGGTGACGGCGAAGTTTAGCGATATTTGGAATGGACAAGATCGCCCATACTTAAAGCCTGTAGTAGATTCGGCGGCGAGTATATGGAACTTAGCGCGTCAAAGTTTAGCCGACGAGCAAAACTTTCAGCAGTTTATTAATATCAATCAAGGATTTAACGAAGTTGGCTGGAAAACCTTTCGTTGGCGCAGAGAAAGCAGTATAGAGCAACTTACTAAAGATTTGCAGAAATATTTAGAAGTCAATAGAAACCCTTTAGCTAGTTTCCAAAAACTTCAAGGCTTGCAGGTGGTAGAGCGAAGTCCTGGAGGTAGAATTTTAAAGCTATCAGTGCAAACAGACCTGGGAACGTTTAATTTACTCAAAGACGAAGTTCGCAGCGCCTTTTCTGCACCCAGAAGCACGTTATTTTATTTAGAACCCGTCAAAAAAGATAACAATCCTTTATGGGGTTACGCCTTTGTGGGTGGCGGTTTTGGTCATGGAGTTGGCTTGAGTCAAACGGGATCTTATCGGTTAGCAGATTTGGGTTGGACGAGTAAGCGGATCTTGAACTTTTATTATCCGGGAACAACAATTCAGGTTTTGGATACAAAAGTTTTGCCTTAACAAAGAAGGCAGGTACGATAATTGGTGCGTCCTGCCTTAAAACTTTTTTGTTAATTAGTGCGATCGCATTAATTAGTAAAGTTCTTCTTCCTTATGAGTTTCGATCGTGCAATCAGAACTTGGGTAAGCTACGCAAGTCAAAACATAACCAGCTTCGATTTGATCGTCATCTAAGAAAGACTGGTCGGATTGGTCAACGGAACCTGACTTGATTTTACCTGCACAGGTAGAACAAGCACCTGCACGACAGGAGTAGGGTAAGTCTAGTCCAGCTTCTTCCGCAGCATCTAAAATGTACGTGTCGTCATCAACTTCAATAGTTTGGTTTAAGCCTTCGGCTTCGCTGATTAAAGTGACTTTGTAAGTTGCCATTGTGTATTCCTCTCTCGATCGCGGCATCAATAAGTTTTACTAAAGCAAAATAACGACCCGCTAATCAAAACGAATGGTCGATTTATTTTGCCTCATTTTAGATACTACGAGAAAAACTACCGATTTCAACCGTGCTATTGAAAGCAATTAGTAATGGAATTTAGGTATTTAATCCTGATTACTTATACTTATTTGACAATTTAGGGTTTAAAGGGTAACAATTGCTCAGTTTTGAGGAAATATTGCTTAACAACACTTCGTCCAACTCCATTCTCCATCTTCGTACCATTCCTTCTTCCAAATGGGCGCATTGTCTTTGAGAGCATCAATTGCATAGCGACAAGCCTCAAACGCCTGTAATCGATGAGGACAACTAGCCGCCACCAAAACGCTGATCTCTCCAACTTGCAAGCGTCCTACGCGGTGGTGAATGACTACATGATTAACATCGCTCCAATGCTTGCGAATCTCGGTCGCAATTTGTTTAAATACTTGAATAGCCATTGGTTCGTAAGCTTGATACTCTAAAGCAACGACAGGTCTACCCCCCGTTTGATTGCGAACCATCCCACTCATGACTACAATTGCTCCATTAGCGCGATCGTCTGCTAAGTCGTAGACTTCGCTCAAGGATAAGGGAGCGAAAAAGATCGCAAAATTATCTCTAGTGTTTGCGGTAATTGGATAGTTTAAAGACGCTGGGACTTTAGAAGTCATAAGAAATTCAATAGAAGGTTAATTCTATTGTGCAAGTAGAGACGTTTCGGTGGAACGTCTCTACAGTATTCAATGGTCAGGAAAAAATTAAATCATACTCTCAATCACTGGATGGTAATAGAAAGCCAAGCCCAAAACTACATACGCTGCTAATAGCATTGTGCCTTCTAGCCAGTTAGAGCGCCCATCGGAACTAATAGAATTAGCAATTAAGACAGACACCGCTACAGCAACTAATTCAAAGGGATTAAAATTTAAGTCCATTGGTTTACCCATAAACCAACCCGCTAAAACTAATACTGGAGCAACGAATAAGGCAATCTGCAAGCTCGATCCCACCGCAACGGAGACTGAAAGATCCATTTTGTCTTTCATAGCTACTGTAACCGCCGTTGCGTGTTCGGCAGCGTTACCAATAATTGGCACGAGGATAACTCCGGTAAATAGAGACGTTAAACCTAGTTGTGCTGTGGCGACTTCCAGCGATTCTACTAATAATTCTGATTCCACGGCTACAAGCAAAGTTGCTCCTAGCAATACGCCAACCCACAACCATAAATTGACCCCAGTTTCGCCACCAATCAAATTTGCTTCGGCTAACTCTATTTGATCGGTTTCCACTAAACCCACATCGTAGAGGTAAGAGTGAGTTTTCATCGAAAATAATAGCGTTAAGCCGTAAACCAAAATTAAAACGATCGCCACAGCAATAGATAAGTTCTGTAAGATAGCTTCAGGAATGCCCGAAGACGTAAAATTTACGGCGGTAGGCATCAAAATAGCAATCACGGCTAGGTTCATTAGTGAAGCATTTACCCTCGCCACAAAAGAAGGAAATTCTTGCTCTTTATAACGCAAACCACCTAGCAGCATCGAAAAACCCATAACCAAAAGTAAGTTACTGATAATCGATCCCGTAATACTTGCTTTAACTACATCTACAAGCCCTGCATTGAGGGCGATTAAAGCAATAATTAGCTCGGTAGCATTACCAAAAGTAGCGTTTAAAAATCCGCCTAAAGTCGGGCCCACTACTACGGCTATTTCTTCTGTAGCGCTCCCCATCCAAGCGGCTAAAGGTAAAATAGCTAGTGCTGCTGTAATAAATACGGCTAATTCTCCCCAATGTAAGAAGTGAGCCGCCGCAGAGATCGGTATAAATATTAATAGACCTAAAAACAAACTATTTTTAAACGACATTGCGAATTTTGTCCCTAATTCCTTGGATTAACTACCTTTATCTCCCCATAGATTAACCTCTGGCTTGGGGGAAAAGTTTGGGGACTTACAACTTGTAAATAAAAATGTAGGTTTGTAACGCGATCGCCCAAAATATTAAGTTGACTTAACTTAAGGCTTTATGTACGGTTTAATAATAAAAGTTGCAGTTTGCGATCGCAGGCTGAGGCAATCTCACTAAACGAGCTATTAAAATAAGCCTCGAAAGACAAACAACGCAAGCTTTCTTTAACCAATTGCAGCCCCAAACCTATTGTTAGTGCCGTTAATACTTGGGTTCTGCACAGCTTTATTGACAACCTAAATTTGGATTAATAATACATGACTTCTGCTGCCGATCTCCCCGTTAGTGCTGTTACGCAATATCAAGGTAATAACATTACATCTGTTGACGATCCCCTGCAAACAGCGACAGGTATTTACGTTACAGTTCACGGTCATTTTTACCAGCCACCCCGCGAAAACCCTTATTTAGACGCTGTTGAGCGTCAAGCGGGGGCTGCGCCTTTTCACGACTGGAACGAACGCATACATCATGAATGCTACCGTCCAAATGCCTTTGCAAGGGTGCTAGACGAAGGGGGCGGCGTAGTGGGGATCGTTAATAACTACGAGTATTTGAGCTTTAATATTGGCGCAACGCTGATGTCGTGGTTAGAAAGGTACGATGTTGAAGTATATCAACGCATTGTAGAAGCCGATCGCCAAAGCTGCGCTCGCCTGAATGGTCATGGAAATGCGATCGCGCAAGTATACAACCATATCATCATGCCTTTGGCAAACGAACGCGACAAGCATACGCAGATTCGCTGGGGTAAAGAAGACTTCAAATCCCGATTTAAGCGCGATCCCGAAGGAATGTGGCTGGCAGAGGCGGCGGTAGATTATGCAACGATAGTTGCATTAATAGCTGAGAATATTCGCTTTATAGTCCTTGCACCATCTCAAGCCCAACGTTGTCGGATGCTACCAACTCCCGAACAGGATCTGGGGGAATGGTACGAAGTGGGAGGTAGTCAAATTGATGCTACTCGTCCTTACCGATGTTTCTTGCCGGGCGGCGATCCCAATAAAGATTACATTGATATTTTCTTTTACGATGGCCCAATTTCCCGCGATATGGGCTTTAATGATGACTTATATAGTGCCGATCGCTTAAGTGGCAGAATTGGGCAAGCAGTACGCGGGGATCATCGCACTTCGCAGTTAATTTCTGTGGCTACCGATGGCGAAACTTTTGGGCATCACAAAAAAGGTACAGAAAAGACTTTAGCCTATGCTTTTTTAAATGAGTTTCCCCACCGCAATTGGACAGTAACTAACTACGCTCATTATTTAAGTATCAATCCTCCCACCTGGGAAGTAGAATTAAAGCCCGTCACTGCTTGGAGTTGCGCTCATGGGGTGGATCGCTGGCAAGATGATTGTGGTTGTGGTGGTGAAGGTGGCGTATGGCATCAAAAATGGCGGAAACCGTTGCGCGAGTCCCTTGATTGGCTAAGAGATCAGTTGGTTAAGGTGTATGAGGAAACCGGGAAGTTATTTTTCCGCGATCCCTGGCTGGCGAGAGATGAGTATATACAAGTGATGCGCGATCGCTCGATTGCTAATGTTAGCCGTTTCCTCAATCGCCACCAATCCCACAAACTCACAGCTTTAGAGCAAGTAGACGCTTTACGTTTACTAGAGATGCAGCGTCACGCTTTGTTGATGTATACCAGTTGCGGCTGGTTTTTTGAAGAAATTTCTCGCCCGGAAGGTACGCAAATTTTACGTTATGCTGCTCGTGCTTTAGAATTGGCGGGAGATGTAGCAGGAGTACAGCTAGAAAAAGCGTTTATTAAGCGCTTAACCCAAGCACCGAGCAATGTTGAAGTATTTAAGCACGGTGCGGAAATTTATCGCCAATTGGTAGTAACCGCGCAAATTGGATTTAGACAAGTAGCCGCTCAATATGCTATTAGTTCGTTGTTTGGCGACAGATCGGCTAATCGTTCTATCCAACGCATTTATTGTTACACCGCCCATCAAGTAGATTACCAAGTACAACGCATGGGATCGCTAACTTTGGCGGTGGGACAGTTGCGTTTAGTTTCTGATATTACTTGGGAAAGCCAACATTTAGTATTTGCGGTATTACATTTAGGCGGTTGGGATTTTCATTGCTGCATTCAACCCTTTACCGGACGCAGAACCTACAGCCAGTTGAAAGAAAAAGTATTTGGCTCTTTAGAACAAGCTAGTGCGGCGCAGACTATTTTGGCAATCAACCAAGTATTTGGGGATCAAACTTTTAGCTTGCAAAATCTGTTTGCTGAAGAAAGACATCGGATAATGGAGTTACTAAGTCACGAAACTTTAACAAGACTCGATCAGCTTTATACTCAGGTTTATCGCGATAATTACGGCGTATTGATGGCATTTCACCGCGACCAGCTAACTGTACCCCAAGAGTTGCAAGTAGCGGCAGAGATTGCTTTAAAGCATCGTTGCGTCAATGTTTTAAAGCTACTGTGGGAAGAAGTTGGCGAACCTCAAGCAAGTTTGCACCATTTGGCAGAATTGGAAGCAACAGCAACCGAAGCCAAACATCTGTATTGTAATTTGCATATACCCGGCGGTAAGCAGACAATGGAGCAATTAATTTTGCGATCGCTTTGGCAATTATTGCACGATAATAATTTGGCTACAGTGGAGGCAATTCAACAAGTTGAGCGCTTAATTAATGTAGGAAATCAGTTAAATCTTGGCTTGTGTTTGGGTAAATCTCAAGAGCTATATTTTAGCCAGTTATCGCAAATAGTTTCCCTGTGTCGCCAAGCGGTTGCAAGTCAAAGTGAGGAACTTGGCGATTTTGGACAATTACAGCAATTGCTGCATTTGGGGCAAAAGTTGGGTATTGGGGTAAATAATTTGCTGGAGCAATTAGCTTAAAAGCTTTACGGGGTAGGTAAAACGCCTACCCTGAATTTGATAAATTTTAGGTCATGCGATCGCTTGGACAATGATAAGGATACAACCATTGACACTTTATAAGTCCGCGAGAGTGTTTTTCTAGAAATGTTCCAGCATGAACTCCACTTACTATATCGATTCCAACTCTTGACTTAAATTCATACAGCAAGGGAAAAGCTGTTATCAAAAGAGCTACTGCTAATACGAGGCGTAATAATATTTTGGAGTAAGGCTTTCGGCTCGAAAGCGCTACATCTTCTTGACTGTTTGATTTGTTACTAAAATTTTCAGGCATAGGCTCAGTAAAAGCAAGATTCGATAATAACTCATTTATCAAAATAACGTTTGAATCGCGGATCTATGCGATCGCGTTTGCGTTGATTGCAAGTACAACACAGAGTTTGTAAATTGCTAAGATCGTTTTTACCGCCACGAGCTAAAGGAATAATATGATCGACATTTAAGTTAGCTTCTGTGTTACTTTTACCGCAACTTTGGCAATGGTATAAGTCGCGCTCAAAAACATATTTTCTCACTTCTGGCGGAATAGAAATGCGTGGCGTTTTGCTCATGAATTATTTTGCTGACTTTCTTTGCTCATCCTTTGACGAATATCGTCAAGGGGTGATTCTGATTTACCGTTTTCTGATTCACTACTATCAACAGTTTCAACTTCCAAAACTTCCGGCGCAAATTCTAAAGTAAGTCTAACTTTTCCTCTTTGCCAACTTTTAGCACCAGGTTTGAGCATTTTACAATCTAGTCCATCTCGAAACCATTGTTCTTTATCTTCTGTCCATGTGTTTCCTGATTTTTCTTTAATTATTGGCATTAAAGCAAGGATAAGTTCATTAACTGTAAAAGTACGGTTAGTAACTAAAATTTGTCCAGCATAAACTGATACAACATCTTCACTTGTCAAGTTTTCGAAATTATTATCTCCAATTAGGTTAAATCTATTAACTCGCGCCGGTGGTTTTTGAATGTGTAAATGCCAATAAAATCTGCTGTTTTTAATTATCTTTGTTCATCATTCGCCGAATATCATCAAGAGGTGATTCGGGTTGATTATTTTCTATTTCTTTGCTTTGTGTTATCTCTATAACTTCAGGCTCATCTGGACAAAATTCTAAAGTAAACTTAATCCTCAACTTACCTTTTTGCCAGCCTTTAGCACCAATACTTAGAATTTCACAATCTTTTCCATCACTGAACCACTTCCAGTTTTTTTTATAATATTTATTCAATTCCGAGTGAAATTCATTAATACTTGTTCCTTTTATTCCTTTAGCCTCTAAAAACTCAACTAAGGTATCGGCTAATTTATCTAGCAGCGCTGATTGAAACGCTTTTTTAAGGCTACCAAACTTACACATCTCAGATGAATTGGATGAATTGAATGCTATAACATCATCGTCACTGTAATTTGGCTGATAAAATTTGTCTTCCATCTCGATATTTTCCTTAAAAATGTTTTGGTTTTTGCAACTAATAGCTATAGATCAACGCCACATACATAAATTAAGAAACTTATAAAATCGGTGTAGGTGGGGTTTTATGCTTTTTATCTGGAGTTTAAACTGCTAATGCTTCCTTCAAAACTTCTGTATCAGCAACAACCGATTTAAAATCAGAATCAGCAATTACAGGCAATAAATGACTTTGTAATTGCATCGCTTGCAAGCAATCATTAATACCCGAAACAGCCTGATTGTAAGCAGAAATATTACTTTCTACTTCCTTTTGCGATCGCATATTTCCAGCAATTTTTTCTTCTGCTTCTTTTTCCAATGTTTGCTCTAGAAAATTTCGAGCATTATTGTATTGCTGCAAAATCTCATTTCCTTGCTTTTCTGCAAGAGGTAATAATTGACTTTTGAGAATTTGATTAATAGTTTGGCGAAAGTTTTTACGGATAGTTTCAGAAACTTTTGGCTCAAACTCTAACTTCAATAATTGCCTAATTGCTGGCTCGGCTTGTACCATACTTTCGCAATCGTAACCTTGAGATGTTTGTAATAGAGTTTGACGAAATTGATAAATAGAAAATGTACCTTCATCATAAAACCTTGGACTTTCTCTAACAAAGCGATCGCATTCTACTTGTGCTGCACTCATCAAAGCTTCCTGTACTAATGCTTCTAGTCCTTTTATTTGTTGCTCAATTCCAGCATCATTTCCTAGCAACCTGTACAAATGACTGTAATATTCTGCTTTCTGAACTCGCTTAATTAAGCGTTGAAAAAAGCTAGTAATAACTTCTTGACAACATTTTATTAAAACATCTTCTAACTGATTAGATAGATAATAAAGTGCCTCTACTAAAATAGCAATTAATGGCGCTGTAGCATTGCGGCGATGGCTGAGAGTAGCGCGGCTATAAGCATCAGCTACAGAAAAAGTATTTAATAGTTCGTCTAATTTGCTAGTTGTTCGAGTTTGTAACAAAAGAAAATCTCGCTCAAAACCATCGCATTCATTTGTTACTAATTGATTGACTTCTAATTGTATATGCTGTATAAAATCCTCTCCCAAGTCTTGCAACTCTTGACTTAGTAGTTCTAATTCCCGCGCTTTCATAGCCTCAATTTCGCGGGGTTGACTGTCTAACTCCCGATGCTTGGTAAGAGGGTGTTTGAAAAGTTTTGCGGGGTCAGATTTTATGCTAATCGCTTCACCATGATCCTTATCATGGCAAGGTAGATAAACGTCTCTGATGTTTCCGGCAATAATTCGCGCGTCTCTGACTA
>JAHHGY010000056.1 GCA_019359635.1 Chroococcus sp. CMT-3BRIN-NPC107 | reverse complement strand
GTTAAGACGGTTTTTGCGCTGCTTGGTACTACTCAAGTGTAAGATTTATTGGACTTAGAATATTCGAGAATTTGTGTTTCTTCTATATTTTGCTAGTGCGTCGCCGCGCTAGTTAGAGGCTCACATCTTGCACCAAGCTAGACGGATTTATCTGCTTTAAACCAGCCAGCACCAATACTAGCGTTGCTCTCAGAATTTGATGGACTAGAAAGTGCGATCGCTGCCTCTGCCAAAGCAGAACGCCTAGATAGAGAACCCTTAGTTATTTCCAAAGAGGTATCCCATGTCTGATGCACCTCAATCCTACATTCTCAATCTAGAGGAGCGCGATCGCATCCAGGAAGAACAAGTTATACAGGTAAAACTTAAAGGAACACAGCCAGACTTTAACCTCTGCCGTGTCGTCGATCGAGAAGTACGGGCTGATTTACCAGAGCAGACAATTACTAAAATTTTACGCCAGGGTTTTCATTTAGGGAAGAAAGTTCTCCGTCCAACGGAGGTAATTACGTCCAAATCAAATGCAACGGAGTGAAATTGGAGCTTTGTCTTCTATATTATGTTAAGCAATCGCAGGGAAAATGGGGTAAGAAATCGTTGCATTGGCTTATCAGTCATAGGGTAATTTGCAATTGTTTTTTATACTTGCTGCCTATTTTGCCTCGTGCAAGGCACAATGAAAAGAATGGTATTAGGGTAAGGGTGTAGATGAACGATCTAGACCGATGCTACAGATTACTTGGGCTTGAGCCAGGAGCATCCCTCGAAGAAGTCAATCAAGCTTATAAAGATTTAGCTTTTATTTGGCATCCCGATCGCATTCCTAAAGATAATCTGCGGTTACATCAAAAAGCACAAGACAAACTTAAGGAAATTAACCACGCTCGCGATCGCTTGCGGGAGGTAAAGTCGCGCGATCGCATTCCCACTACTCAATCAACGCCACAAAAAAAGCCGTCATCACCGCCAAGTTACTATCAATCGACGCAACAAAAAAAACCACCATCCTCTCCACCTCCAGGCTACTATCAATCGGCTCAACAAAAAAAGCCGTCACCACCGCCACCACCACCGCCAAGTTACTATCAATCCTCGTCGCGACATAAATCTCATTATGAGTCTTACAGCCAGCCTAAAAAGCCTTATGGCGACCTTAGTGGAGTCGATTTAAGGGGCGCAAATCTCCAAGAAAAAGATTTTTCTTATCGAAACTTGAGCAAAGCTAATCTTAGCGAGGCTAACCTGAGCGATGCTTTTCTACATAAAGTTAATTTGCAACAAGCCGATTTATCTAGAGCAAATTTATTTAGAGCTAACTTGCTGCAAGCAAATCTCAGTCATGCTAATTTGCGCGAAAGTAATTTAATTGGCGCTGATTTTAGCGGTGCAGACCTTAGTGGAGCCGATTTAAGCGGTGCGAAAGTGGGAGCAGGCGATCGCATTATGGTCAAACTTACAGGCGCAAATTTGCGCGGGACGATTATGCCCGATGGTAGTATTCATCAATAATTACTAAACTGCTCTTAATCTCAAATTATTTTCAATCTTTAGAAGGATGACCGAGTTGCTAAGTCATCCTTGATACTTTAAAGGGAGCTTAAACGCGCAAAAGCTTCTTAAGCTAGGAGATCGTTCTATACGTTGATAATGCCAAAATAGAAGCCTGCAAATATAATCAGACTTCCTAAAGTTATCAGTAAGAGAGTAATTCCCCAAGACCAAGAAGGCGTTTGTTCTGGTGTAAGTACGCTATCGCGCTGCTCTTGAGTGATTGTGTGGTTTTCAGGATTAGTATTTTTTTGGGTTTCCATGAGTGAAATCAAATTGGTATATTACTAATATTTATGATAGAAACATTCCTTTACATCAGGCTTAAGAAAGAGTAATTGTGAGTATAAAAACAAACACTAAAAACCTTGGAGGTAGTTTTGCAAAAAGACAAGTCTAAGTCAAAAAATAGTTTCAAATAAGTAGAAAGTTCTCAAACCAAAGAAGCTACTGCTTCAGCAATTGAGGAAGTCACAGTATTACCAGAAACAAGTTCTAGTCAGCTACCAAAACCAGATTATCCCCGCTATCGAGTATTGCCAGATAACTTAATTAATTTAGCGGATTTTGATGCTGATACTTGCGAAAGTTACCGCAAAAAGAAGGATATTGAAGAAGAACTTGAGTATCAACGCGATCGCTTAGGCAACCTGCAACAACGTCTTTATGCTGAAAATCAACGCAGTTTGCTGATTGTTTTGCAAGCAATGGATACTGGAGGCAAAGACGGCACAATTAAACAAGTTTTTAGCGGCGTAAATCCTCAAGGCTGTCGCGTTTGGTCGTTCAAACATCCCAGTTTAGAAGAATCTAATCATGATTTTTTGTGGCGCTATCACTGGCGGACACCGCAGAAGGGAATGATTACAATTTTTAATCGTTCTCATTACGAAGATGTGCTAATTGTTCGGGTCAAAAAATTAGTTGAAGATGAAGTATGGCAAAAGCGCTATCACATAATTAATGATTTTGAGCAAATGCTTACCCTTAGTAATATTACAATAATTAAGTTTTTTCTCCACATTTCCAAAGCTGAACAAAAATTGCGTTTACAAAGTCGGCTAGAAAACCCAGATAAACTATGGAAGTTTTCAATAAATGATGTCAACGAGCGTAAGTTGTGGGATGAATATCAATCAGCTTATCAAGATGCGATTAATAATTGCTCTACCGATTATGCACCTTGGTATGTTGTGCCATCTAAGAAAAAATGGTATAGAAACTTAGTAATTGCGCGGGCGCTCGCCGATACTTTAGCAGCAATGAATCCTCAATATCCTCAAGCTTCCACGGATATTACAAATATCAAGATTCCTGACTAAAAAAGTACGGGCGTAGTATTTTGCGCCCCTAGGCTTGAGATTCTGGGTGCTTTAGCTTCCAAACAGAACTAGAAATCAAATTTATCAGGACGTGAGCAACAATTGGGATGAGTAAATTATGGGTGGCGACAGCAGTATAGCCAAGGATAAACCCAACAATAGTAGCCCATACAACGTATTGCCACTGCTTGCAATTGCTAAGGTGCAAAATTCCAAAACAAAGACTAGATACGGCGATTCCTACAGTATCAGTGCCAAAAGCTGGCAACATTACACCCCTAAATAATAATTCCTCGCTCAGTCCCGGTAATAAGCCTACCCAAATCAAATCTGGCAATACCAAAGGTTTGAGAACAAATTCTAAATAAAAATCGGCGCTATTACGGTAAGCTGCCCAAAATTGGTACATTAAGGAACTAATAGTAGTAACGCTCGCCGCGATCGCAATTGCCAAGGGTAAAGTTGTTACGTCCCAACGCAAAGGCAACAAAGCCACATCGCCCAACTGCAACCACAGCTTGGCAAGTAACCCCAATAAAACGGCAGTCACACCCATTGCTATCAGTAACTGAGTGCGTGTAAGAGGTTGAAGGTGGGGATCGATTTCAGGCACGGAAGGGGAAGGGTGAGGAGTTCAAATATTTGTAGGCTGATTAAAGAATTCGCGTTCTTGTTAGCTTAAACCATTGATCGTACTCTAAAACTTGCAAGTAATTCATCTACTAATAGACAAGTCGCCAATTGATGCGATTGCCAACAAATAGACTTTTACAATAGAAGTAATATGTAAACTTATAGAATCTATGCCTTTTTCTGCAATTGTTCGCTCTTTAGGGCGATCGCCTCTCTCTACAGAATTATTATCTAAATTAGATCGCCAACGAGTATGTTATCTAAGCGGCGCTCCCCGTTTACCTAAAGGCTTAATTGCTTCAGCTTTAGCCCAAAATAAAGAACAAAATTTATTGGTCGTCTGCGCCACCTTAGAAGAAGCTGGACGATGGGCGGCGCAACTCGAAGCGATGGGCTGGCAAACCGTACATCTTTATCCGACTTCCGAAACCTCGCCCTACGAACCATTCGACCCTGAAACCGAAATGATTTGGGGGCAAATGCAAGTTTTAGCGGACTTAATTGCTAAAGAAAAACCCGATAAGCCTAAAAAAATGGCGATCGTTGCGACTCACGCCGCTTTACAGCCGCACTTACCACCACAAACGGCGTTTTTACCTTTCTGTTTGACTCTCAAACGCGGGATGGAGTTAGACTTAAAAACTTTTAGCACCCAACTAGCTAATTTAGGCTACGATCGCGTTCCCCTGGTAGAACTAGAAGGACAATGGAGTCGGCGCGGCGATATTGTTGACGTGTTTCCGGTGGCTTCAGAATTGCCCGTGCGCTTAGATTGGTTTGGCGACCAGTTGCAAAATATCCGCGAATTCGATCCGGCTACTCAACGCAGCACCCCCCGCAATACTAACAATGGCGCGGCTTTAGATAAAATCGAGCAGATTATTCTAACTCCAACTAATTTTGGCGGGATTATTACCGCCGCTTTGACAACTGAAGGCGCAAATACTGTTAAATCTTATCTATCAGACCAAGAACAAGAACAGTTTGATAACGGTCAACCGCCTGAAGGTAGCAGACGCTTTTTAGGATTAGCTTTCGAGCATCCCGCATCTTTAATAGATTATTTGCCTAGCAATACCTTGATTGCCATTGACGAAAACGATCAATGTACTGCTCATAGCGATCGCAAGATTGAAAACGTCCAAGAACAATGGCAGCAAGAAAACAATAAAAATCTTCCCAAAATTCACCGCACTTTTGCTGAATCAATTGACACCGCCGCCGAGTTTCAAAAGCTGTATTTAGCAGAGCTTGCCGAAGAAACGGGGCTAAATTTAGCTAGTCGTCCCGTACCTTCAACCCCCCACCAATACGCCAAACTAGCCGAAACCTTGCGTAACGAACGCGATCGCCGTTTTTCTACTTGGCTAATTTCTGCTCAACCTAGCCGTTCGGTTTCCTTACTTCAAGAACACGATTGTCCGGCGCAATTTATCCCCAATCCCCGCGATTACCAGGCGATCGACAGGTTGCAAATTCAACATACCCCGGTAGCGCTCAAGTATTCAGGACTTGCAGAATTAGAAGGTTTTATCTTACCTACTTTTCGCTTAGTTGTTGTCACTGACCGCGAATTTTACGGACAGCATTCTTTAGCATCTCCTGGCTACGTCCGCAAACGCCGCCGCGCCGCCTCCAAACAAGTAGACCCCAACAAACTCGCTCAAGGAGATTATGTAGTTCATCGAAGTCATGGTTTAGGTAAGTTTTTAAAGCTGGAAAGCCTGACTTTAAATAGAGAAACCCGCGAGTATTTAGTAATTCAGTACGCCGATGGTTTGCTAAGAGTAGCCGCCGATCAAGTTGGTTCGTTAAGTCGGTTTCGCGCCACTGGTGACGCGCCACCCGTACTAAACAGAATGTCGGGCAAATCTTGGACAGCGACTAAAAATAAAGTCCGTAAAGCAATTAAAAAGTTAGCGGTAGATTTGCTCAAACTCTACGCCGCTAGATCCCAACAAACAGGCTTTGCTTTCCCGCCCGATATGCCTTGGCAACAGGAAATGGAAGACTCTTTTCCTTACGATCCTACACCCGACCAGTTGAAAGCTACGGCGGATGTAAAACGAGATATGGAAAGCGATCGCCCAATGGATCGTTTAGTCTGCGGTGATGTAGGTTTTGGTAAAACAGAAGTAGCAATTCGCGCCATATTTAAAGCTGTAACGGCGGGCAAACAGGTGGCTTTACTTGCGCCCACAACTATTTTGACTCAGCAGCACTACCATACTCTTAAAGAACGTTTTGCACCTTACCCGATTCAAGTTGGTTTACTCAATCGCTTTCGCAGCGCTGAAGAAAGGCGCAATATTCAAGCTAGGTTAGCAACGGGGGAACTAGATGTAGTTGTGGGTACGCATCAATTATTAGGAAAAGGTGTAGCTATCCGCAATTTAGGTTTATTAGTTATCGATGAAGAACAGCGTTTTGGTGTCAATCAAAAAGAAAAAATCAAAGCCCTAAGAACCAAAGTAGACGTGTTAACTTTGAGCGCTACGCCAATTCCCCGTACTTTGTATATGTCTTTGTCTGGTATTCGGGAAATGAGCTTAATTACTACGCCGCCACCCTCAAGACGACCAATTAAAACTCATCTATCACCCTACGACGGGGAAACTATCCGCAGTGCAATCCGCCAAGAAATCGATCGTGGCGGACAAGTATTTTATGTAGTACCGCGCGTTGATGGGATTGAGGAAACCTCGGCAAAATTGCGCGATGCTCTCCCAGGAGTAAAACTTGCGATCGCCCACGGGCAAATGGATGAATCCCAATTGGAATCAACTATGCTCACTTTTAGTAATGGTGACGCAGATATTCTTGTCTGTACCACAATTATCGAATCTGGTTTAGATATTCCCAGAGTCAACACAATTTTGATTGAAGATGCTCACAAATTTGGCTTATCTCAGCTATACCAATTGCGCGGTAGAGTGGGGAGGGCAGGCATTCAGGCTCATGCGTGGCTATTTTATCCCAAACAACAAATGCTATCGGATGCGGCTAGGCAAAGGTTAAGAGCAATTCAAGAATTTGCCACGTTGGGTTCGGGCTATCAGCTATCTATGCGCGATATGGAAATTCGAGGCGTTGGCAACTTGTTAGGCGCAGAACAATCGGGACAAATGGAAGTAATTGGCTTCGATTTGTATATGGAAATATTGCAAGAATCGATTAGAGAAATACAAGGGGCAGAAATTCCCCAAGTAGAAGATACGCAAATCGATCTCAACCTTACTGCCTTTATTCCCGCCGACTATATCGCCGACTTAGATCAAAAAATGAGTGCTTACAGGGCGGTAGCTACAGCTAGTTCTCAGAGCGAATTAGATGCCATTGCTGCCGAATGGAGCGATCGCTTTGGTGAAATTCCCCTCGCCGCTAAACAGCTATTGCGAGTGATGGAACTTAAACAATTAGCCAAATCTCTCGGCTTTAGTCGAATTAAACCCGAAGCCAAACAGCATATAGCTTTAGAAACCGCAATGGCAGAACCCGCTTGGAACTTAATGATCGAGAATTTACCCGAACACTTGAAGTCGCGCTATGTTTACGCCCCAGGTAAAGTTATTGTCCGCAGTCTCAACTTGCTTAAACCCAACCAGCAACTAGACACCTTAATTGATGCCTTAAGTAAAATGCAAGGGGCAATTCCTGAAGCAGTAATGATGTAATAAATCCCTTGGCAATCAAAACTAAGCATCACTGAAAATTACCAATTACCCAAAATTAACTATGCAATTATCTTTAGCTACATGGTGCGAAGTCGAAACTTATTTAGAGCGATCACCAGGAATCATTTTACCGATTGGTTCTACAGAACAACACGGGCCCACAGGTTTAATTGGCACTGATGCAATTTGTGCCGAAGAAATCGCTTATGGGGTGGGAGAAGCTACCCATGGTTTAGTTACTCCAACTATCAATGTCGGGATGGCACTCCACCATACAGCATTCCCCGGTACTATTAGTCTTAGGCCTAGTACGATGATTTTGGTAATTCGAGACTATGTTACCTGTTTAGCTAAAGCGGGATTTAATAAATTTTTCTTTATCAACGGTCATGGCGGTAATATTGCTACTCTCAAAGCCGCCTTTGCTGAAACTTACGCCCATTTAGCCGATTTGAATATTCCCAATCATGCCCAAATCCAGTGTCAATTAGGCAACTGGTTTATGTGCCAATCTGTTTATAACTTAGCAAAAGAACTATACGGCGATCGCGAAGGTTCTCATGCAACGCCAAGTGAAGTTGCTTTAACTCAATACATTTATCCTGAATACATCAAAAATGCTCCTTTGTCACCCGAAGTTGCTAAGGGACACGCTATTTATAGCGCCGCCGACTTTCGTCATCGTTACCCCGATGGACGCATGGGATCTAATCCAGCTTTAGCCACTCCCGAACATGGCAAACAATTCTACAACTTAGCTGTAAAAGAACTCAGCAATAACTACCTAAAATTTCTTAGCGAGCAATAATATAACTCTCAATTTTTTAGCCAACCTTTGCTCTAATAAATTACAAAATAAAGATTTTACAAATTATTAAGCTATTAGCAACTTGGCTAGAGTTTTGCAAAAGCTGCAAAGTTCACTTTCCTCTCTTTCGAGTATAGAACGTGCAAGGTATAAGCACAACACTAAACTTATGAGCGTGAATGATTTTCTGCTTTCTTATAACCCTAATTGTTGGAAAAGCGGAGCGGTTATTATCTTTGTTTTAGAAGGATACGCTCATATTTGGTAACTAGCGCGATAGCGCAAGCGCGCCCGGTTACGGACTTCGCGAGTTTGCCGTCGAGAAGTAGACTTATTTGCAGTAATAATTCCCGCTGCGCAAATTTCTTTGTAGCTCGACGGGAATATATTAATTAGGCTTTAGTCAAAACTTACCAAAAGCGCAATTAGAGCATTTTAAGGTTTAAGTACAAGGATTTTAACTTTGTCGGTTACATCCAAACTAACAGTTTTGTTAGCGATCGCAACAGATGTTTCTGTTGTATTACCAGCATCATCTAAGGAGAAAACACTAGCAGTTCTAATTGGAGTATTTAAAGTCACTTTGGTAGGCATGGCTGGCGGATCTATAGTGCGAGTTGGAGTGACACTATTGTCAGTATTAGAAACTTCATGCCACAACACTAGGTAGAATGAGTTGTTTGTTTTCTGTAGCAACAGGCTATGCACGTACTGCGTGCGGTTGTATCCACTTGGTGGAGTAACAGTTAGCGTATAGTCTAGAGGTTTGGTTGTAAAAGTTTTAGCAGTCTTGCTAGTATCTCGCAGTCTAGTAATTAAGTTTTTCAAAGCTGTATAAGCTGGTTTTGGACTCATGTCATTACGCAATAAACCAAAATTAGCTTCAGAATTGGTAGGCTGATTCCACTCATCAATGAACTCGTAAGAGCAAGTGCGAGCAACACCTTTACGGAAGAATTCTAAAAACAAACGTGGCATATATCTAGCGTGTACTTTTTCGGAAATACCTCGGCTTGTGCTAGTAGTAAAGTAGCCCGTTTCTGTAGCGACCATTGGTTTATTACCATAGGGTACAGCCAATACATCGAAAGCAAAAGGATTTTCATCCATCTGTACTGATGGGAAGTTGCTGTCCCAATAGTATTTGGTGATGGTATTGTAGGCAAAAGGATTATTGTAAGGGTTGCCACCAAAAGGATAAGGGTGAAAATTTCCCCAATCTACAACGTTACTTAAGTCTCCTAAAGGTGATTTTCTGCTGTAATCATAATTGCCTCCTAAAGAAGGTCCAATAACTTTAATTCCTGCGGTAGCCGGATCGCTTTTGATCGCATCCCATGTATCTTTTGTCAGACTGCGAATATAGGAAACCCAGTATAAAGGTGAAGTGGAGGTATTGTTTAATTTAGCAGTATCACCTTTACGCCAGTAAAAATTGCTGTAGTTAAGGTCGATTTCGTTAGATATTTCTACCGCGTCAATAACGTTTGGACCTACATGATTTTTGATAAAATCATTAATTTGGTAATACTGTCCTCTAACCCAATAAGAAGAATTCGGTGCAACTCCATTGAGAGGATTCATATTGTAAGTAGTCTTGATCCCAAGTGCTGCTAACTCTTTCAGTTTGGCTACATAGCTGCTTCCTGTACCGCCTTCACGGATGTGGCTAACTCCTAGTTCTACTAATTTTTGTTTGGCTGTAGTGTATTGGCTGCCATAAGGAGTATCCGGGTAAGTAAAATGTGTATTCACACAAATGCTATCTAGAAAATCGCCAGCACGTTTTGCTGTGACGGGAACAGCTTGAGCCGATGGAATTGCACCCATAAAAATTGGTGCTATATTAGAAGCGGTCAGTGTAGTTGCAGCTAAAATTAATTTGATTAATTTGCTTAGTTTCTTTTGTACTGGCATTTTGTTTGAACCTCTTGATAGGTAATAAATGTATTTGTGTAAATAAAACAGCAAGCTTTGACCCGGCGATCGCAGATGTATTGCGTTCAACAGGAAGGTTGCATTTTTGGGTTTAAGCCTCTTGAGCGATTAAGCAAGCAGCTTGGTTAGTATTGCGGACTAATTAGCAGTTGCGAGCAACGTTTGAGAGGTTTTTAGTTTTTAATTCCACATTCATGAAATTAAAAATAATAATACCTAACGAAATAAAAGTATTAATAACTCCAGTAATTAGAGCGTTTGATACTTTTGAGAAACCTAGCACTGGCTAGGTGTTAGCCTCATGAAAGCTTCACAAAACCAACCGATAATATAAAGATAATGCAATTATTAAGGGTAACAAAGCGAGATTTTACGGATTTATCTCAAATTAAAATTTTTGATTTGAGTTCCACAGCCGCATATATACGGGAAGTAGAAACACGGAGCTTATTAAAAATTTCTGAAGAAACAGTGTAGAAAGCTTGAATAATTATTTTTCTACTAGCAGTTGAGCAACAAATTACCTAAAATAAATCGACCTATTGGTGGAAAAACTTTATCATTAAAACGGCTGCATTGCCGCGATAAATTGCACTCTTTAGCAAAAACTGCACCAGGTCTATAAAGCAGACACGTATATTTACATAGGTTTAAACTTCTACACAAGTTCTGCAAAGAAATTGTCTTTTGACTTAAAAGCATCAAGTGTAAAGTTGAAAGAATTATAGCGATCGCCAGAGCCAGTATTTTCTTCTCAAGGTAGTGAAAAGATGCTTGTTTGCAATGCGGGTAAGTTTTTTGTAGGCGATCGCAACTTACAAGAAAAAACGAGCAAGGTTGAGTTGTATCAATACCTTAATCTGGCGCGGCGGTCAAATTCATTGAAGTTTTGGTTGGTTTAGGATAAGAAACAACTAAAAGGAGTTCCTTGGCTTTCTTAATTTCGGTGTTGCTGAAAGTGTAGTGACTTTCGAGGGTTGGTCTACAAAAAAGATAGAATTTCTGGTTTTACCTTTGTCTTCTGTTATGCTTTTGTATTTTTTAAACTTTGCTACCAACGCTTGTAGCTTGCTTGTATGCAGCCCAACCGCCATAGTCAGAAATATCGAGCCAGTTGTACTGTTCGACTAATTCTCGCGGGTAAAGCATGGCGGTGATTGCTTCTCCATCGGTCAAAATTACATCGGCTGGATACATATTTGGCGGTTCGGTTGCTAGCAAATATTCGTATTGCTCGGTTGTAAGTTCGTACACTTCTCCAGGAATAGAAATTCCCTGGCGCTCGACTTCATATATAGCTGGATGCCAGCCCTCTCCGGCGGCGTGTAAGCGATAGTTGGGGAGAGTTGCCGCAGTTTTGATAAATTTTGCCGATTGCAGATTTTTGTGGTCTGGTTGTCCTCGCAAGGCTGAACCACAAATAAACACGCGCTTGGAGTTGGGGGGATTTTGAGTCATGGGTTTAAACCTATAAGTAAAAATTGGGCAAATATAATTTGAGCCATAACACTTACTGGACGGTGGTAGTATCTTGCTGCAATTGCTGCACTTCTCGAATTACACGCTCTTTACTAGCTATTAAATGCTCTGTAACAGCTTTGACTGCAGCGCAAGAATTGCGATCGCGCAGTGGCTCATATATCTGTCGATGCTCGGTACGAATTTCTAGCACTTGGGGATTATTTTTTGTAGTTTGAATTCTTAGCAGTTGCATTTTATCAAATACCCGATCTAATAGCGAGACAAGCCAAGGGTTTCCCGAACATTTTGCCAGCAATCGATGAAAGCGATAATCTAAGTCGAGCAATCGAAAACTGGTTAGTTGCGACGGTTTATCTACTAACTTTTCTGCTTGTTCTACCATCTGTTCGAGTTCTTTTAGCTGCGATTTGGTTGCGTTTTGACAAGTTTCCATTACCGATAGTTGCTCTAAGGCAATTCGACAATCGTACAACTGCGCCGCATCGGTTACAGAAATAGTTGCTACGCGTAGAGTATCGTTAGTATCGTTAGCAATTAAATTTTCATGCTGGAGTAGCTGCATTGCTTCGCGAATTGGCGTTCTGCTAACTTGTAGCTGTTTTGCTAGCTGAACTTCTACTAATCGCTGTCCTGGCGCTAGTTCTCCTGAAAGAATTGCTGTTTTTAGAGCTTGGTAAGCTTGTTCTTGAAGTGATTGATTGCGTTTAAGACTTCGCGGCGACAGGGGCAATATCTTCCTCCTTACTAATTTATATAAATGTATTTGTTCGTACATTTATTTTAAAACACTATTTGTATACAGTATATAACTCAATTTTCAAATACTGCTACTAGCATAAGCTGTAAGTAGCGCGACTAATAACAATAGTTACAACGCACTAGCAGCCTAAACTAATCTTTAACTATAGCTTGGCATTGGCACAACCTCCGCCTTAGAGCTAATAATACGGTACGGAAATTAGAACGCCTTAGTTAAAGCTTGGTAATCTGCCCGCGATCGTATCTATCTCTTGCTGTTTCTACTTCGGGAATATGGGTTTCCGCCCATTTGCAAAGCTGAGATAAGGGTTCAATTAGCGTTCCCCCTAATGGTGTTAAAGAATATTCAACCATTGGCGGAATTACTGGGTAAACTCTGCGATTTACAATGCCATCCCGTTCTAAGTTGCGTAAAGTTTGAGTCAGCATTTTTTGGGAGATACCGCCAATTTCTTTTTGCAACTGGTTGTAGCGCTTTGTGCCTTTAGATAAACGATAAATTGCGATCGCAGTCCACTTGTCGGCAATCAAGTCTAGAACTTGCCGTGACGGGCATTGAGCATTGCATACACTAATTTCTGGATAGTTACGCACCATAAAGTATGTATAGCACTTTTGAGTACCTTCTTGGCAAAAAGAGTGAGTTATTGGCAGAATCATAAAAATACCCCCTCTAGATAAAAAGGCAGGAGCAGTCATGAACCGAAATCTGCAACTGATATCAAATAGCAACTTTGACGAGGGGATGATGCCCCAAACCGCTCCAACTGCCGATGAAAGGCTACTCGATGCTTATTCCCAAGCCGTAATTGGTGTCGTAGATAAAGTCAGCCCCGCTGTTGTAAATATCGATGTCCACAGGCAGCTAAGAGGTAGAAGAAGAAATAATCAAAGTGTTGCTCAAGAAGTACGCGGGAATGGTTCTGGCTTCATTTTTACCAAAGATGGTTACATTCTGACCAATAGTCATGTAGTATATAATGCAACGGGGCTAGAAGTAACCTTAGCTGATGGTCGCCAGTTTCCCGCCGAATTGGTAGGAGATGATCCAGAAACAGATATAGCTGTAATTAGAATTCACGCTCCCAACTTAGTAGCAGCACAGTTAGGGGATTCTCAATCGCTAACATCCGGACAATTGGCGATCGCTATTGGCAACCCCTACGGATTCCAAACTACTGTCACTACAGGCGTTGTCAGCGCTTTGGGACGCAGTTTTAGAGCGCGATCTGGCAGGCTAATCGATAACATCATTCAAACTGATGCAGCTTTAAATCCTGGTAATTCGGGCGGGCCATTGGTAACATCTCACGGTGAAGTTATTGGCATTAATACCGCCGTCATCATGTCTGCACAAGGAATTTGTTTTGCTGTCCCGATTAATACAGCTAAAACCATCCTCACGCCGTTGATTAAAAATGGCTTCATTCAGCGCGGTTACATTGGTATTGGCGGTCAAAACGTCCCTTTACCCCGTCGTACTGTATTGTTTCATGAATTATCTGTGGAAAGCGGCGTACTGATAATTTCCATTGAAGATGATAGTCCTGCCCAAAGTGCCGGACTTATTGAAGGCGATGTAATTGTGGGAATGAATAACCAACCAATTGCTAGTATTGACGATTTGCATAAATTACTGACTCACGAACAAGTTGGAATGCGATCGCTTTTAACTATTATTCGTCGCAATGACAAGCTAATTATCGATATTGTCTCTGCAAGTAAACCAGCGATAGATGATTAAAAACAGTTTTTTATGGTAAGAGCCGTACCTAAATGCTCAATTATGATTCAATTACAGCAATTAAAGGACTAAACACATGAAAGCTGCCGTTGTTCCTGCCTTAAATAGTCCTTGGGAAATTAAAGAAGTTCCTACACCCAAACCTGATGCTAACCAAGTATTAATCAAAATTGGTGCAAGCGGACTATGTTACACCGACGTACACATTACTAAAGGTAGTATCCCAACGCAGTTTCCGCGCACTTTAGGACACGAACCTGTAGGGGAAATTGTAGAAGTTGGAGTAGGGGTAACATCTAGAAAAGTAGGCGATCGCGTGGGCGTACCTTGGGTACAATCATCTTGTGGGCGTTGCGAGTGGTGTTTGCGCGGCAAAAAAATGTTTTGTCAACAGCAAATTGGTACGGGAGTGCAAATTCAAGGCAGTCATGCAGAATATATGCTTGCTTACGCTGATGCTACGATGCTTTTACCCGATAGCATATCCTACGAACAAGCTGCACCTGTATTTTGTGCTGGTTACACGGTTTGGAGCGGTTTGCGATTTGCCGACCCCAAACCCCACGAAAAAGTAGCAATACTAGGTATTGGTGGTTTAGGTCATTTAGCCTTGCAATATTCTAAAGCTGCGGGGTTTGAAACTATTGCAATTACCCATTCTAAAGATAAAGAGAAGCTAGTCCGCGATTTAGGCGTTGATGAGGTAGTAGCTGATGGCGAAGCACTGCAAAAAATGGGAGGAGCGGATGTAATTCTGGTTACAGGTAATTCTTATAAATCTGCCAGCGCCGCCCTAAGAGGTTTACGCCCTGATGGACGGATGGTATTAATGGGAATTTCTGAGGAACCATTAGAAGTAACTGGGGACATTGTGACTAATTGCAGCCGCATCATCGGTTCAACGCAAAATGGTAGCGAATATCTTTACGAGGCGTTAGATTATGTCGCCAAAGGCAAAGTTAAGGTAATTTGCGAAACTTACTCTTTAAACGATATTAGCCGTGTATACGATCGCGTAGCAAATGGTGAAGTGAGATTTAGAGCCGTAATTACTGATATGTAGACTTGTGACGGGCGGCTATTTATGACCGCTCGAATTTACTAAATAAGGAGCAAGGAATGAGCAACACAATTTTGGTTACAGGTGCGACAGGTAATGTAGGTAGTCAAGTTGTCCAACAACTAATTGCTTCTGGAATAACGCCAAGAGTAGCAGTGCGTTCGATGAATAAAGCAGAGTCGCTGAAAAAATCTGGCGCTGAACCAGTGGAAATGGATTTAGATCGCCCGGAGACTGTTCTCCCTGCCTTTACGGGAGTGGATAAAGTTTTTTTGGTCAGTCCATTTGTACCACAATATGGTTGAACTAACAGCTATGATGATCGAGGGTGCAAAAAGAGCAAGCGTTCGGCACATTGTCAAACTCTCTGCCTTGGCACAGCCAGGAATTGCCTTAAGTAAGTGGCATTCTGAAATGGAAAATGCGATAGCGCAAGCGCGCACGCAGGACTTCGCATCTTCTGGTATCCCTTTTACTTTTTTGCGTCCTAATGGATTTATGCAGAACTTTGTTACGGCAATGGCAGGCACTATTAAAGCTGAAAATGCTTTTTACTTAAATGCCGGAGATGGTAAAGTTAGCTTCGTCGATACTCGCGATATTGCCTCGGTAGCAGTAGCGGCTCTCACAACTAGCGGTCACGAAGGTCAATCTTACACGATTACAGGATCGGAAGCTTTGTCTCATACTCAAGCTGCTGCTATTTTGTCTCAAGTTTTGGGCAGAACTATTAATTATGTAGATGTTCCCGAAGATGCCGTGCGTCAAGGAATGCAAGGCGCAGGGATGCCCGAACCAACAGTCAATGCCTTGCTGGAATTATATGCTAGTTACAAAGCAGGACAAGCGGCAGTGTTATCACCCGTGGTAGAGCAAGTTACGGGGAAACAACCGATAAGTTTTGAGCAGTTTGTCAAAGATTACGCAGATGTTTGGCAATAAGTAAAAAGCGATCGCACTTACAATGTTTGCTGCCACAATTTAGCCTCTACAAGTAGCTGCTCAATTAGGGGAGTTTTATTATTAGTGTAGCTAGTGCGATCGCCTGCAAATTCTTGAGCCAATTTCCGCTTTAATGTTTCATATCTCTGCGCCGCTTGGGGGTTGTTTCTCAAAAAATCCCGAAACAAAATATGTCTTTCCCAAAATTCACTATCGGTTAACACTGCATGGATTTGATGACTTCGAGGTATTCCCTTACGAAAATAGTGTCTTCCAGGAATACCAAACTCGCCGTGATAGCTGTAGCCAATCGCTTCCAGACGAGAAACTTGCATTAGTAGAGGTGGTATTTGCTTTAAACCTAGAAGCATATCAATTACAGGTTTAGCTGCTAATCCTGGTACGGCAGTGCTACCAATATGTTGAATATTTGTCACCGTATCGCCTAAATCCAGCAAGATTTGTTGCTTTTCCTGCTCGTACTGGCTAGACCAATTAGCATTGTAATTGACTACTATAATCGGATCTTCACTACTCATTATTCTTCTTCAATTGCTGCATCTCGATCTAAAATCAATAAGTCACGCAAGCCATTAGTATCTAGTTCAGTTAACCATTGTTCCCCAGCACCTACTACTTGCTCGGCTAGTTCTTTTTTGCTTTCAATCATGGCATTAATTTTTTCTTCTAAAGTGCCAGTACAAACAAATTTATGTACTAAAACGTTGCGTTTTTGTCCGATTCTAAATACGCGGTCAGTCGCTTGATTTTCTACGGCAGGATTCCACCATCTATCGAAATGAAAAACATGATTTGCTCTAGTTAAGTTTAAGCCCACTCCCCCAGCTTTAAGGGAAAGAATAAAGATTGGCGGCGCTTGTGGATCGTGCTGGAAACGCTCGATCATTTCTTCTCTTTGCGTCTTTGTAGTGCTGCCATATAAAAACAAAACCTCTCTATTTAATTGCTGTTCTAAATGTGATTTTAGTAACTTTCCCCACTCGGCAAATTGCGTAAAAATTAAAGCGCGATCGCCTTCTGCTAAAACTTCCTCTAACATTTCCTGCAAACGTTGCAATTTACCCGATTTTTTATCAAAGTCGGTAGGTAATAAATTGCTATTTTTTGCTGCCTTTTCCTCTACCATCGCCGGATGATTGCAGATTTGTTTTAGCTTTACAAGTAACGCTAAAATCATGCCGCGACGCTGTACGCCTTCAGCCGATTCAATTTGTGCTAAAGAGTCTTCAACTACTTGCTGATAAAGCGTTGCTTGAGCTACCGAAAGCCCGCAAAACACGGTCATTTCTTGCTTTTCTGGCAAATCTTGAATAATTGTGCGATCGCTTTTCAAACGGCGAAGAATAAACGGTTGTACCAGGGAGCGCAAAGTATTTAAAGAAGCTGCATCGCCATACTTTTCAATGGGCATTGCAAACCGCCGTTGAAAAAATTGTTTAGCACCCAAATAACCTGGATTGAGAAAGTCTAAAATTGACCACAATTCTCCTAATCTATTTTCTACAGGCGTACCAGTTAAAGCAATTTTGAAATTAGCTTTCAATTGTCTTACAGCTTGAGATTGTTTAGAGTCAGAATTTTTGACATTTTGCGCTTCATCTAATACCAATCCTTGCCAAGAAACACTTTCAAAAGTCTTGAGATCCCGGTAAACTAACGCATAACTTGTAATAACAATTTCATGTTTTTGTACTTCTTTAACAAAAACCTCACCTTTAGAGCGTTTATCGCCATGATGGATCGTTACTTTTAAGCTAGGTGCAAACTTTTTAACTTCTCGCTCCCAATTTCCTAATACCGAAGTTGGACAAACTACTAAAGTTGGCTGTGTCAAAGCATTTTGTTCTTGCAGATGTAGCAAAAAGGCGATGAGTTGCGCTGTTTTTCCCAAACCCATATCATCCGCTAAACACGCACCTAAACCCCAACGCTCTAAAAACGCTAACCAACTAAAACCCCGTTGTTGATAAGGGCGCAATTCTCCTTGAAACTTACTAGGAGTTGGCAAAACTGCGATCGCATTATTATCTTGCAATGTAGTCATTAATTCCTGAAGCACTCCCGAAGCTTCAAAGCTAACTACAGGCAATTTTTCAATCGTCATTGTATCGCCCGTACTTAGACGCAAAGCGTCTTCTAGGGATAGTGTCAAGCTATTTTTACGAGCGGCAAAAAAGTTTTGAGCAGTTTTAATATCGGGCGGCTTTAGTTCTACCCATTCCCCATTTATCTCTACAAGGGGGCTACCCAAGGCTACAAGGCGATCGAACTCGGCTTTTGATATAGTTTGCCCGCCAATGACTAATTGCCACTGCAAGGTTAGTAAACTGTGCAATCCCAAACGTTGTTGCTGTTGGGGTGTGGCGTTGCTAATTTTTAAGCCCAAACGATTCGCCCAACCCCCCCTACTGCTAAGACTTGGCGGTAAAACTACTCCTAATCCATTATCCTCAAACCGCCAAGCTACAGACTTAATAAATTCATAAGCCTGCAACGGAGTCAAAGTACAGCTTTCAGGATAAGCATCTTCTAAACTAGGGGCAATAGGTTCGTACAATCTAGCGGCTAAACCTAATCCTCGCAAAAAAGTTTCTTGGGGTTGTTCTATTTCTCGATTTTGATACACCCAACTTTCTACCGGATGCTGCCAAATAACCGCCGCCGCTACTAAAAACTCCACCTCATCTATAGCTTGGAGCGAGTACGCCAAAATCCACTCATTATTACCATCCGTCGGCGGTACTAGCTGAAAACAAGTTCGAAACCGATTTTGAGCCGCCGTTAATTGGTATTGTAAAGGCGCAATCCAAGCATTTAACGATGATTCCAGCCGCTCTAGCTGCCCTGGTTCGGATTTAACAATGCGATCGCTACGAGTTAAACTATGCAGCCACTCTTTCCATAAAGGCGGTAAGGTGGGCAAATCGCTACTAACAACAGTCCTTACTTGAGCATCTATAGTATTGCTAAGAAAATCTTGAATTAGCTTTTGCGGCGGTAAAGGTAAATTAATGGCTTGGGCTGTTTCCTGCTGATAGCTGCGGCAAGAAAGAGGCATATTTTGAGCAAATTGTTCCAAGCGCCCCGAATCAACATAACTATCTAATAAACTTTGCCATTTAGTTATTAGTGTATTATCTACAAGTCTCTCTAAAGTAGGCAAAAACTTAGCCCTACTCATCACATCCCAACTCCACCGGGCAACTTGCGCCCAAAAACGCAAATCTCCACCCATATAAGAATTTTCTTCAATCCCCAAAGGTAAAGATGTTAGCAGTGTTATCGCTTCTAGAGGGCTAAAACAGAACCCCTCAACTTGCCAAGGGGACAACACATAATCTTTATCAGTTTCTAATTCTATGGCAACAGAATGTAAGGGATAAAGTAAATTTTTATCAATATAAGTTGGTAAAGCAATTGCTTGAATAGAAGGCACTCGTTGATTGCTAATATCTAGCTTTTGCGTGCTTGTCCCGGTACGAGGACGCTTACTTGTAGCCGTTGGGGAAGAAGTAGGAAGTAATTTAGCAATTTTTGGGTTTTGTAAAGACACCCAAGCAATTAATTCCTCCGGTGTCATCGACAATGGATGATGGGGCAACGCTGACAAGTTTTCCGATAATCCTACAGCACTCCGCCAAGTTTCTCCCCAGATAAATAAACAACTACCTTGCTTTTGCAGTAACCAACTACCGTGTAAAATTGCCATCTTTTTCCCAAACTTTCGACTTATGCAAACTGTTTTACTTTCAAAGACTTAGAAGTAATTATTTATACTTGTAATTTTTAAATTTCCTACTTTTAGCGCCTAGCTTGTTTCATGTTAATCAAATTGAATTTAAGTTTAAAGTTCAAAATTAATTTGCAGTATTTACACATAACACAATCAGCCGTGCGATCGCACTATTAGTTTTTTTTGTCTACCCCTTGTCTGGTCTATCGATGCTAGGATTGCCAAGAGAGAAAGCAGAAAAGAGAAGGAAGAAAACTGAATGATAGAGATTGATAGGTCAATATCCTTTGATGGACGGGATATTAGACTGAAGGTTGGGCTATTGGCTCCTCAAGCTGGTGGGTCAGTTTTAGTGCAATCTGGAGATACCGCAGTCCTCGTAACTGCGACGCGCTCCACCGCCAGAGAAGGCATTGATTTTTTACCATTAACAGTAGATTACGAAGAAAGACTGTATGCTGTCGGTCGGATTCCGGGAGGATATTTGCGCCGCGAAGGTCGTCCCCCAGAAAAGTCAATTCTCGCTAGTCGTTTAATTGACCGTCCCTTACGCCCCTTATTTCCCTCGTGGTTGCGGGATGACTTGCAAATAGTCGCCACTACTTTATCAATGGATGAATTAGTACCGCCAGATATATTAGCGGTCACTGGCGCATCTTTAGCAACGCTAATTGCTAAAATTCCCTTTCTTGGTCCAATGGCAGCAGTAAGAGTAGGGTTAGTAGGAGATGATTTTATTATCAATCCTACCTACGCAGAGATCGAAGCTGGGGAATTAGACTTAGTGGTAGCAGGTTCTCCCGATGGCGTAATTATGGTGGAAGCTGGAGCTAACCAGTTGCCAGAGCGAGACATTATTGAAGCGATTGATTTTGGCTACGAAGCAGTGCGGGACTTGATTGCGGCGCAGTTAGACCTAATTGCCGAAATGGGCATTGAAATGGTTACAGAAACGCCCCCCGAAGAAGACCAAAGCTTATTACATTTTATCAGCGATCGCGCGACAACTTCTGTTAAAGAAATTTTGGCACGATTTGAAAAAGATAAAAATGTCCGCGATGCCGCTCTAGATGAAGTCAAAAAATCTATAGTAGATGAAATTGCCCAATTGCCTGAAGATGACTCAATTCGAGTGGCAACGGAGACAAATAGTAAAGCTTTAGGCAACAACTTTAAAGCCTTAACCAAAAAACTCATGCGTCGTCAAATCATCGAAGACGGTGTACGAGTAGACGGACGCAAACTCGACGAAGTGCGACCAGTTTCTTGTCGCATTGACCTATTACCCAAGCGGGTGCATGGTAGCGGCTTATTCAATCGGGGACTAACGCAAGTATTATCTGCCTGTACTCTCGGTACGCCGGGAGACGCTCAAACCCTGCTAGATGACTTGCAACCAGACTTGCAAAAGAAACGCTACTTGCATCACTACAATTTCCCACCTTTTTCTGTAGGCGAAACAAAACCCTTACGCGCTCCAGGTCGTAGGGAAATTGGTCATGGAGCTTTAGCGGAAAGATCAATTTTACCTGTACTACCATCGAAAGAAGATTTCCCCTACGTTATTCGCGTAGTATCTGAAATTCTTTCTTCTAATGGTTCAACCTCAATGGGTTCAGTCTGTGGTTCTACCCTAGCACTCATGGATGCTGGCGTACCAATTACTAAGCCTGTGAGCGGCGCAGCTATGGGTTTAATTAAAGAAGGCGACGAGGTGCGCGTCTTGACAGACATTCAAGGCATTGAAGACTTTTTAGGCGATATGGACTTCAAAGTTGCCGGAACAGATGCAGGCATCACCGCCTTGCAAATGGATATGAAAATTACTGGATTACCCATAGAAACCATTGCTAAAGCCATCGAACAAGCACGTCCGGCGCGGCAGCATATTCTCGAAAAAATGCTGGAAGTCATTGATAAACCCCGCGCCGAAACCTCACCTTTTGCGCCTCGTTTGCTAACAATTAAGATTGATTCAGAGCTAATTGGCTTAATTATTGGCCCTGGTGGTAAAACCATTAAAGGTATCACCGAAGAAACCGGAGCAAAAGTTGATATTGAAGATGATGGCACGGTGACAATTTCGGCTATTGATGAAAGCAAAGCCAAAAAAGCCCGTAATATCATTCAAGGCATGACGCGCAAGCTCAATGAAGGCGATGTTTATGCTGGTCGAGTTACTAGAATTATCCCCATTGGCGCATTTATCGAGTTTCTACCTGGAAAAGAAGGAATGGTTCATATTTCTCAAATTGCCGAACACCGTGTCGGCAAAGTTGAAGATGAGTTGACTGTTGGCGATGAAGTGGTGGTAAAAATCCGCGAAGTTGACAACAAAGGGCGAATTAATCTTACCCGTTTAGGTATTCACCCCGACGAAGCCGCCGCCGCCCGCGAAGCTGCTGCCGTCAATCGTTAAGTCTAGTTTAAAAAAGCACATAAACCCTGGGTTTATGTGCTTTTCTTCAATAGCTTAGCTAAATTAATTTGGGGCTAAAAAAATCACTATGAACCTATCCCACTAACTCAGAAATAAGAGCTATAATCAGCATAAAGCTGAAATAGAACAAAAAGAAGACAAAATGGCAGGTAGGTTTGAGGGGTTGAGCGATTTGGAATGGAAGTTGTTTG